>CAZRQN010000044.1:0-22321 GCA_964602115.1 uncultured Rhodobacterales bacterium | reverse complement strand
GGCGGCGTGGAATGCGTCGGACCCGGGGTTCGGCGGATCGAGGTTCACTTCGCAGACCAGCGGACCGAGATCCGGGCGAGCGGCCGAAAAGGCGTGGTAAAGCCGCCGGGCATGGCCGCGACCGCGGGCGGAAGGATCCACGACGACCCGGTCGATATAGGCAAACCGGTCGAGCCTCGCGGCAAACCAGCGGTAATTCGGGCTCTGATAGGCCGCGCCCGGACCGAAACCGAGAAGAAAGGCCTCCAGGCCCGCCGCTCCGGTCACTGCGGCGGCGAAGGCGCTTTCCGCGATCAGCCGGTCCAGCGCCCCGGAATCGAGCGGCGAGGTGGCTTCGGATTCCATCGTGTTAAGGGCGAGGACTGCGTCGCGAAGCGGACGGGAGCTGTTCCGAAGATCGACAATGGACCTGTCCAAGCAAACCTCTCCCCCGCAGAGGCCCTGAGCCTGCCATGCCGCCACCGCCGATGCCATAGGCGGGCCGCTCCCTTGCCGCAGGCCCCTCCGGTCCGGCAGGAAGGGAAGACGCGGGAGCCTCATGCCCTGACCGGCGGGATCACCTTCCTCGTTCCGGCGGACGGGAAGGACAGGCGCGGAGGCGCCAGGACCGTTCCGACGAAGCGCCCGCGAGGCGCTATCAGAGGTTCAGGCCGTGATGGATGCGCCCGCCCCCGGATGGTGGCGCAGTACGGCGAGATCCCGGCAATGCCGAAACCGGCGAACAGCGCCTCCCCGCCAAGAGATCAAAGCCGCGTGGCGTCAGCTTCGGCCAGTCGGCCTTCGCCAATTCCCGCCGCTCGCCGGCCAGGGCCCTCCCCGTCGGATCGGCCGCGACAGGGCTCCTTGCGCCGCCGCGCTGTCGCGCGCCTCAGGAGCTGCGCTCCTTTTTCAGCTGGGCGCCCTCCGGCGACGGGGCGAGACGCAGGGCGGTCGGGTATTCGCCGCCATGCCGCAGGATGTCGGCGACGCTGCGGATCGCGGCGTCATGGCCGCCCATCGCCGCATAGGCGGCGCGCGGCAGGGTGAACTCCAGGGGCGCCACCAGCGCCGGCGTAGGCACATAGCCAAAGGCCCCGGGCGGCAGGCGGGTGACATCGACCATGAAGGTGATCCCACCCCCCGGCCAGACATAGGTTTCGGCACCGCCCGAGGTCAGCCGGGTCTCGCCGTCCTGCACCGAGCGCGTCAGCCGCACCGGGTTGCGCGTCACCCCGGCGCGCAGCGACCCGCCCGCCCCGCCCATGAACAGCACCGTGCAGCGCGAGGGTTCGCAGTTCTCGTCGATCAGCCGCACCGAAGGCATCAGCGCCTCGGGGATCGGCTGCGGTTGCGGCACCAAAGCGGCGTCGAGCTGGTAATAGGCGAACTCCTCCCCGGTGGTGGAGACCATCAGCAGCCGCAGCCCCTCCCGCGCGCCGCGCTTCGCCTCCCATGGCCCGAGAATGGCCAGCGGATCGGTCAGCCGCGTCCCGCCCCAGCCGAGCCCGGGCTCGGAGACGCGGAAATAGCGGCCGGGGGTGGAGCGGTGGCCCTTGATGCGGATGCCGGTCGGCTGCCAGCCGATCACCTTGCCGGCCTGATGCTCGGAAACGACGCCGGTGATGTGGTCATCGACCACCACCACCTCATCGACCAGCCCCTGCCACTGGCTGGCGAACATGCCGATCGTGGCCGAGCCGCAACCGACGCGCATCCGGTTCTCCGGCCGCCCGTCCACCACCGGCGCCTGGCCCGCCTGCACGATCACCGTCGAGCCGCCGTCGATGGTCAGTTCCACCGCCTCGCCCGAACAGAGCGACAAGAGCGCCTCGCAGGTGACGCGCCCCTCGGCCTTGGTGCCGCCGGTCAGGTGATGCACCCCGCCGAGCGACAGCATCTGGCTGCCGTATTCGGCGGTGGTCACATGGCCGATGGCCTCGCCCTTGGCCCGCACCGTCGCCGCCTCGGGGCCGAGGAATCGGTCGGTGTCGATCTTCACCTTGACCCCGCAATAGGAAAAGATCGCCTCGGTGACGACCGTCACCATGTCGGCGCCCTCGACCTGCGAGGAAACGATGAACGGCGCGGGTTTGTAGTCGGGATAGGTCGTCCCCGCCCCGATCCCCGTCACCACCGCATCGGCGGGAAAGGGCGCCTCGTCCCAACCCTGGCGGGCGAAGGGCACCACCCGCCCCTCGGCCACGGCACGCGACAGCATCACCACCGGATCGGTGCGCACGATGCGGCCCCCGGCATTGCCGTAGCGGTCGCAGGCGCCGGTCTGGCCGGGGGCGATGTAGCACATCACCGGACAGGCATCGCAGCGAAGCTTCTCGCCCTGCCGGGCGGGGGGAAGGTCGTCGGTCACGGGCAGCCCTCCGGCAGGCAAATTCCTTGAAACAAGGAATTTGCAAATTCCTTTCTGGAAGGAATTTGCCTCATCCCCGTCCCTCCCGCATCGCCGCAAGCACCCGGTGCGGCAGTGCCGGCAGCCGGCGCACCAGCCCGCCCGTCGCCTGCCGGATGGCGTTGAGGATCGCCGGCGCGGTGGGGATCAGCACATGCTCCCCCAGCCCCCGGGCGCCGAACGGCCCCTCGGGGTCGGGCACCTCGATCAGGATGCTCTCGATCTCCGGCACATCGCCGATGGCCGGGATCAGGTAGTCGTGCAGGTTCTCCGTCCGCCCGGCAATGTACTCCTCCATCAGCGCCAGCCCGATCCCCTGCGCGATGCCGCCCTCGATCTGGCCTTCGCACAGCGTGGGGTTGATGGCGCGGCCCACGTCATGCGCAGCGGTGATCCTGAGGAGCTTCACCGTGCCAAGCTCGCGGTCCACCTCCAGCTCCACCATCTGCGCCCCGAAGCCGTAAAGCGCATAGGGCGCGCCCTGCCCCTCAGCGTCCAGCGCCCTTGTCGGCGGATCATAGGTTTCCTCCGCGCTCAGGGCATGGCCCCGGGCATCGGGGCCAAGGGTGGCGAGGTCGAGCCGCGCCGTCAGCCCGGCCTCCACGCCCATCACTGCTCCAGGCTCCAGCCGCAAACGCGCGCCCTCGCCGAGGTTCAGGCGGCGCAGGATTTCGGCCCGCAGCGCGCGCGCCGCCGCCTGCGCGGCCCGCCCGCTGACAAAGGTCTGGCGGCTGGCGGAGGTCTTGCCGGCGTCGGGGGTCAGCGCCGTGTCCGGGCCGATCAGGTCGAACGCCGCCAGCGGCAGGCCCAGCGCCTCGGCCGCGATCTGGGCGATGACGGTGTTCGAGCCCTGTCCGATATCGGTCGCCCCCTGATGCAGCACCACCCGCCCCGCCACCGACAGGCCGATGCGGATGGTCGAGGGATTGGGCAGGCCGGTATTGCCGCAGCCGTACCAGCACGAGGCCACCCCGACCCCCCGCCCCGGGATCACTTCGTCCAGCGCCCGCCGCCAGTGGGGCCGCAGCGCCTCCAGACAGGCCGCGATGCCGGTCGCCGCCAGCACCTGCCCGGTCACGGTGGCATCTCCGTCGCGCAGCGCATTGCGGAGGCGGAACTCCAGCCGGTCGATCCCGGCCTTCTCCGCCAGGAGGTCGAAGGCCGTCTCCTGCCAGATCGCCGCCTGCGGCACGCCGAAGCCGCGGAAGGCGCCGGCCACCGGGTTGTGGGTATGGATCGCCCGCGCCGCCGCCCTGTAGTGCGGGGTGCGATAGGGCCCCGAGGCATGGACCGGCACCCGGTTGGCCACGGTCGGACCCCAGGACGCATAGGGCCCGGTGTCGAACTGGCCCTGGAACTCCATCCCGGTGATCCGCCCCGCGCCATCGCAACCGATGCGGCCCGTCATCCGCGCCGGATGCCGCTTGGTGGTGGAGGCCATGCTCTCCGCCCTCGTATAGGTCATCCGCGCCGGCCGCCCGGTCTTCAGCACCGCCAGACCCAGGAGCGGCTGCAAGGATACGTCCAGCTTCGAGCCGAAGCCGCCACCCACCGCCGAGGGGATGATCCTGACCCGCGTCAGGGGCAGGCCGAGGACGGCCGCCGTATCCTCCCGATCCATCGCCGGTGCCTGGGTGCAGGCGCGGATCACCAGCACCTCGCCCTCCATCCAGGCCGCGCCGGCCTCGGGCTCGATATAGGCATGCTCGACAAAGCCGGTTTCCATCGCATGCTCGACAACATGGGCCGAAGCCTCCAGCGCCGCCGCCGCGTCACCGCGCGTCACCCGCCCCTCGATCAGCCGGTTGCCGGGCCTTCCGGCATGAAGAAGATCGCCCGCCTCCGCCGCATCCGGGTCGGTCAGCGCCGGACGAGGCTCCCAGCGGATCGGAAAGGCCGTGAGATCCGGCACGGTCCCGTCATCCTCGAAGGCGCAGAGCGCCACCGCCTCGCCCCGGAACCGCGCCGGAGAGGCGGCAAGCGCCGGCTGGTCGGCAAAGGCCGGGATCACCCCGAAGGCATTGCGCCCCGGGATGTCGGCGGCCGTCCAGGCCGCGACGGCGCCCGGGGTTGCGGCGACCCAGCCTGAAAGGTCACCGATGGCAAAGGCCGCATGCGCATGCGGCGAGCGGACCGCCTTCAGCACCAGCCCGCCCGGCACCCACTGATCGGCACCGAAGCTGTCGCCCGCCACCTTGGCCGCTCCGTCCAGCCGCGCGACGCGCGCGCCGACGGCGCCCGGCACATCCGCCGGCACCGCCCCGCGCCCCGCAGCCAGCACCGCCGCCACGATCTTTCGATAGCCGGTGCAGCGGCAGAGGACGCCGCCCAGCGCATCCATTGCCTCGGCCTCGGTGGGCTCCGGGACCGCGCGCAGAAGCGCCGTCGCGGCCATCAGCATGCCCGGGGTGCAGATGCCGCATTGCGCGGCGCCCTCGGCCAGGAAGGCCGCGCGCAGCCGGTCGAGCAGCGGATCGGCCGCCTCCACCGTCTCCACCCTTGCCCCCTCCGTCCGGGCCAGCGGCGTCAGGCAGGCGCAGACCGGGGCGCCATCGAGCAGCACTGTACAGGCGCCGCAATCGCCGGCATCGCAGCCGACCTTGGTGCCGGTCAGGCCGAGGTCCTCGCGCAGCACCTCCGACAGGCGCCGCGCCGGTGCCGCCTTGCTGCGGAACGCCCGGCCGTTGACCGTCAGCGCCAGCCCGGCAAGCTCCGGCGGATGGTCCTCGGGCATCAGCCGCCCCCGCACAAGGCCGCGACCGCGCGGCGCAGCAGCACCGCCGCCGCCTCGGCCCGATAGGCCGCCGTGGCGCGCAGGTCGTCGATGGGCGAGAGCCCGCGCGCGACCGCTCCGGGATCCACGCGCCCCGCCGCCTCGGCCAGCACCGCCCCGGCCAGTGCGGCCTCCACCTCCGGCAGCCGCCGCGCGGTCGGGCCGGCGGCGCCGACGGCCAGCGCGGCCCGGGCGACGCGACCGGCCGCGATCTCCAGCCGCACCGCCACCATGACGATGGAAATCACCAGATAGGCCCGCGCCCCGAGCTTGAGGAAGACGGAACGGCCCGCGAGGCCTGCGGCCGGGACATGGACCGCCACCAGCACCTCGCCCGGCGCCAGCGCCGTCCGCCGCGCGCCGGTCAGGAAGGCCGCAACCGGCATCCGCCGCCTGCCCTTTGGCCCTGCCAGCTCCACCTCGGCGCCAACCGCCAGGAGCGGCGGCACCCCGTCTGCCGCAGGCGAGGCATTGCAGAGATTGCCGCCGATGGTGCCCGCGTTCTGGATTTGCCGCCCCCCCACCTCCCGCGCCGCCTGCCGCAGCGCTTCGAGCGCCGGGGGCAGATCGCCGCAGGCGATCTCCGCCCAGGTGGTGCAGGCGCCGATGCGCAGGCCGGCATCGGTCGTGGAAATCCCGCGCAGGTCCGGCAGGCCGCCGACATCCACCACCGGCCCGGCAAGGCTCGGCGCCTGGGTCGCGGGATAAAGGTCGGTCCCGCCAGCCATCACCCGCGCCTGACCCCCGGCGAGGGCCGCGACGGCCTCGGACAGGGTGGAGGGGCGGAGGTACATGCGGGCGGCGTCCGGTGTGGCAGGGCCGCAGTCTGCGCCCCGGCCACCGAGCCTGTCAACGCCAGCCCGGCGGGCGGACTTCGCCTGGAATTGCCCGTTCACCGGGCGGGGTTGCCAGGGGGTCTTGGGAGTTCACCTTGTCACCCCGGATATAGGGGGTTATATGGGGGTATGTGGCGCCAATGTAGAACCCCCATATGACCGATCAAGTCGCGATCCAGGATCACGCCATCTGGTTCAAGCATCTTCCCGGCCGCGTTCTGCTGGACAGCCTCGGCCAGTTGCCGCCCGAGGGTGAGGTGATGGTCGAGGTCGATGGCGTGGCCGGCCTTTGGCGCCGGATGAAGCGCGGGAAGGACGGCCGATTGCCCGACGCGATCATCCCGGTCGGACCGATGAAGGACGTCTGGAATGCCTGGTACCGGACCCGTCGCGGCGCAGTGGTACCCTTTCGCCTGCTGAGCCGGGCTGACGATTACCTCGCGGCCGCTGCACCGCTCTTCTCGGAATGGAACAGCCCCGAGGATGAAGAGGCATTCCGTGATCTGTGACCGTTTCCAGACCGCAGTTGTCCCCTTCCCCTTTGCCGAACAGCCCGTGCTCAAGCGGCGGCCGGCGGTGGTGATTTCGTCAAGTGGGTTCAATTCCGCCAATGGATCGACGCTGGTCGCCATGATTACCACTGCCAAGGCCGCGCGCTGGCCCAGCGACATCGTCCTGACGGATCTGGAGATCGCGGGGCTGGATGTTCCGTGCATCCTGCGGTGGCGCCTGACGACGCTGCCGAACGAGCTGATCCTGCGGTCCCTGGGCCGGCTTGGTGCCGTTGATCGCCTCGCTTGCGAAAGGGGCCTCGCCGAAATGCTGGTCGGCTAGTCAGTTGAACCGATTGTCGCGCGGGAAGCCACGGGGCGCCATGCGGCCGGCGCTGGCGCGGGCGCCGAGCCATTCGGAAAGGTCGGCCTCCGTCCGGGTGCGGCCGGCGGGGTCCTTCCACGACAGGCCCTGCGCCAGGGCGAAGGTGGTGGCATCGCAGAGGCCGCCATCCTTGTACTTCTGCAGCCGCACGCCCTTGCCGCGCCCCATCTCCGGCAGATCGGCCAGCGGAAAGACCAGAAGCTTGCGGTTGTCGCCCACCACCGCGACGTGATCGCCGCGCACCACGCGGACCAGCGCCGCCTTCGCCCCCTCGCGGAAGGTCAGCACCTGCTTGCCGGCGCGGGTCTGGGCCAGCGCCTCCTCGGCCGCCACCACGAAACCGTCGCCGTCCGAGGAGGCGACCAGCAGCTTCTCCCCGGCGCGGAACGGGAGCACCTCAACCACCTCGGCCTCGTTCGGCAGATCGACCATCAGCCGCACCGGCTCCCCCATGCCCCGGCCGCCGGGCAGACCGGCGCAGGGCAGGGTGTAGAACCGGCCGTTGGAGCCGAACATCAGCAGCCGGTCCGTCGTCTCGGCATGGAGGAAGAAGCGCGGCCCGTCGCCGTCCTTGAACTTCAGCTCGGCGTCGGGCGCCACATGGCCCTTCATCGCCCGCACCCAGCCCATGCGCGACAGGATCACCGTCACCGGCTCGCGTTCCACCATCGTCTCGGGCGCCACGTCCGGCGTCTCGCCGGCCTCGCCGAAACTCGTGCGGCGCGCGCCGCCGGGCGCCTCGCGGCCGAAGCGCTTCTGCATCTCGGCCAGTTCGGCGGCGATGCGCTTCCACTGCAGCTTTTCCGAGCCGAGCAGGTCATCCAGCCCGGCACGCTCGGCGATCAGCGCATCGCGCTCGGCCCGCAGCGCCATCTCCTCCAGCCGGCGCAGCGCCCGCAGCCGCAGGTTCAGGATCGCCTCGGCCTGCACCTCGGTCAGCTCGCCCTCGCCCGGCGCCGGCGACACATAGTCCTTCTCCGACAGCGCCCGAACGAACGAACGCCCCCAGCGTTCGCGCATCAGCGCCGCCCTTGGGTCGTCGTCATAGCGGATGATGTCGATCACCCGGTCGAGGTTCAGGAAGGCGACGATCAGCCCCTCCAGCACCTCCAGCCGGTGGTCGATCTTCTCCATCCGGTGGCGCGACCGGCGCAGCAGGACCTCGCGGCGATGGTCGAGGAAGGCGCGCAGCACCTCCTTCAGCGAGCAGACCTTGGGCACCCGTCCGTCGATCAGCACGTTCATGTTGAGCGCGAAACGGGTCTCCAGATCGCTCTGGCGGAAGAGCATGCCCATCAGCACGTCCGGCTCCACCGTCCGCGCCCTTGGTTCGAGCACGATGCGGATATCGGCGGCGCTCTCGTCGCGGACATCGGCCAGAGCCGGGATTTTCTTCGAGGTGACAAGCTCGGCCAGCCGCTCGATCAGCTTGCCCTTCTGCACCTGGTAGGGAATTTCGCTGACCACGATCTGCCAGGTGCCGCGGCCCAGATCCTCCACCTGCCATTTCGCCCTGAGACGGAACGAGCCGCGCCCGGTGCGATAGGCCTCAAGCATGGTCTCGCGCGGCTCGACCAGGATGCCGCCGGTGGGGAAATCCGGGCCCGGCACCAGCGCCACCAGCGCCTCGTCGCTGCATCCCGGCTCGCGGATCATCAGCTGGCAGGCGTCGATCAGCTCGTGCAGGTTGTGGGGCGGGATGTTGGTGGCCATGCCCACGGCGATGCCGGAGGAGCCGTTGGCCAGCAGGTTGGGGAAGGCCCCCGGCATCACCACCGGCTCGGTCAGCGTGCCGTCATAGTTGGGACGGAAGTCCACCGCGTTCTCGTCCAGCCCCTCCATCAGGGTCTCGGCGATCGCGGTCAGGCGGGCCTCGGTGTAGCGGCTGGCGGCCGGGTTGTCGCCATCGACATTGCCGAAGTTGCCCTGGCCGTCCACCAGCGGATAGCGGACGTTGAAGTCCTGGGCGAGCCGTGCCATCGCGTCATAGATCGCGACATCGCCATGGGGATGGTAGTTCCCCATAACGTCGCCGGAGATTTTCGCCGACTTGCGGAACCCGCCGGTCGGCGACAGGCGCAGTTCGCGCATCGCATAAAGGATGCGGCGGTGGACGGGCTTCAGCCCGTCGCGCGCATCCGGCAGGGCCCGGTGCATGATCGTCGAGAGCGCATAGGTCAGATAGCGCTCGCCGATCGCGCGGCGCAGCGGCTCCAGGACGGTCTGGCCGTCGGTCTCGGGCAGGTCGGACGACATCGCCTCCACTATCCGGGCGGCAACGGCGGCGGCAAGAGGCCGCAGGACGCAAGGTCAGGAGAAGCCGCCCTGTGCCGCCGTCCGTTTCGTGCTATGGATCGCCCGGAAGTTGCATGAGTCGGTGTTTGCATGTTTCGATACTTTCTTTCCTTGGCGGCAGCCCTCTTTCTGACAATGACCGTGGCGGGACATGACCGGGGGCAGGAACGCTTTGGTCTGACCGGTGCCTATGATCCACCGCCGCCCGTGCCGCTTCTGCCTGCCGCGCCGCCCGTGCCCGCCGAGGTCGCCACGCTGGCGGCCGCCGAGCCGGCGCCGGTCCTGCTGGTGAGCTACTCACCCGAGGCGCCTGTCCCGGCTGCCGCACCTCCCGCTGCCGATGGTGCCGCCGCATCCGCTGCGGAACCGGCTCCCCTGCCGGTGATGTGGATCAGCGCCTCGTCGGTGAACCTGCGCGAGGGGCCTTCGACCGACACCTCCGTTCTCGGCAAGCTGTCGCGTGACGAAGCCGTCACCGTCGTTGCGGAAGCGGCGGACGGCTGGCTGCGCGTGCGGCTGGAGGGTGACGGCGGCGAAGGCTTCATCGCCGCCCGGTTCCTGACCGACACCGACCCGGCGGCCAACTGACCGCTGGACCCGGCGCCCGCCCCGCCCTATCCCCTGCCCGGCAAGGCAAGAGGGCGTCATGGACCGCACCATCCTCATCACCGGATGTTCCTCGGGCATCGGCCATGACGCCGCCCACGGGCTGAAGGCGCGCGGATGGCGGGTCTTCGCCACTTGCCGCAAGCCCGAGGACTGCGCCCGGCTGGAGGCCGAGGGGCTGGAGAGCTTTCCGCTCGACTATGCTTCGGAGGACAGCATCGCCGCAGCGGTGGCCGAGGTGCAGGCCCGCGCCGGCGGGCTTTACGCGCTGTTCAACAACGGCGCCTTCGGCTGTCCCGGCGCGGTGGAAGACCTCCCGCGCGGCGCGCTGCGCGAAATCTTCGAGACCAATCTCTTCGGTGTGCACGATCTCTCCCGGCGGGTGATCCCGATGATGCGGGCCGCCGGGAAAGGGCGGATCGTCAACTGTTCCTCGGTCCTCGGCCTTGTCGGGCTGAAATGGCGCGGCGCCTATGTGGCGACCAAGTTCGCCATGGAGGGGCTGACCGATGTGCTGCGGCTGGAGATGGCCGGCACCGGGATCGAGGTGATCCTGATCGAACCCGGCCCGATCACCTCGATGATCCGCGCCAAGTCGATCCCCCATTTCGAGCGCTGGATCGACTGGAAATCCTCCGCCCGGGCACCGGAATACGAGCGGCTGCTGAACCGGCTCTACAAGCCCGCCGGGAAGCCGGACCGCTTCGAGCTGCCGGCCTCGGCCGTCACCGAGAAACTCGCCCGGGCGCTGGAAAGCCCGCGTCCCGCCCCGCGCTATTTCGTCACCAAGCCCACCCATGCGATGAACCTGATGCGCCGCCTCTTGCCCAGCCGCTGGCTGGACGGCGTGCTTGGTCGCATCTGAGCTTCGCTTCCTGCTGCCCTCCCGCTAGACTTGGCCCAACGGAGACCCCATGACCCGCGACCCGCTCTTCATCATCGCCGCGCTCGCCTGCCTCGTGGTGCTGGGCATCCTGCTGGTCGGCGTCGGCGGCTTCGCCAGGGGGGGCGAGTTCAACCGCAAATACGCCAACAAGATCATGCGGCTGCGCATCCTCGGCCAGTTCGTCGCGGTGATGCTGATCCTGCTCTTCGTCTGGCTGCGCGGGCGCGGGGGCTGAGGCGATGGTCGTCCTGTCCAAGATCTACACGCGGACCGGGGACAAGGGCGAAACCGCGCTCGGCAACGGGGCACGGGTGGCCAAGCATTCGCTGCGGGTCTCGGCCTATGGCACGGTCGATGAGACCAACGCCACCGTCGGCCTGGCCCGCCTTCACGCCCGGGACGAGATGGATGCCGCGCTGGCAAGGGTGTCCAACGACCTCTTCGATCTCGGCGCCGACCTCTGCACCCCCGACCGGCATCTTGATGCCACCCTTTCCTACACCCCCCTGCGGATGATCGAGAGCCAGGTGGCGCGGCTGGAGGCCGAGATCGACGCCTGGAACGACCCCGCCCGCCTCAAGCCCCTGCGCTCCTTCATCCTGCCCGGCGGCACGGCCCTCGCCGCCCATCTCCACCTCTGCCGCACCGTCTGCCGGCGGGCCGAGCGGCTGGTGGTGGAACTGGCGGGCACCGAGGAGGTCAATCCCGAGGCGGTGCGCTACCTCAACCGGCTGTCGGACTGGTTCTTCGTCGCGGGCCGGATCGCCAATGACGAGGGCAAGGCGGACGTTCTCTGGGTGCCGGGCCTGACGCGGTAAGGCACCGAGCGGCCGATCCGAGCCGGGAACACCCGTCCCGGGCTTGAACCGGGACCCCGTGTCCGGCCCGCGCGCCGCCCGCGAACGAGGCCCCGGCGCAAGGCCGGGGCGGGGTCATTGGGCCGCGACCCGCGCCCAGGGCCGGAATGCGCCCCGAGCACGCCATGTCCCCAGTGGACGCGGCGTCGGGGCGTCATCCCAAGTCGCATTTGATCTGTCCCCACAGCCCCGCCCGCGCTATGACGCCCGCGTCAATCTATCGCGGAGTGTCGGCGATGAAGGTTCTGGTCCCGGTCAAGCGGGTGATCGACTACAACGTCAAGGTGCGGGTCAAGGCGGACGGGTCCGGGGTGGACCTGCAAAACGTCAAGATGAGCATGAACCCCTTCGACGAGATCGCGGTGGAAGAGGCGATCCGCCTGAAGGAGAAGGGCATCGCCACGGAAGTGGTGGTTGTCTCCATCGGGGTGAAGCAGAGCCAGGAGACGCTGCGCACCGCGCTCGCCATGGGCGCCGACCGGGCGATCCTGATCGAGGCGGCCTCGGATGTGCATACCGACATCGAGCCGCTGGCGGTGGCCAAGCTGATCGCCGCCGTGGCGAAGGAGGAAGGCCCCGGCCTGATCCTGACCGGCAAGCAGGCGATCGACAACGACATGAACGCCACCGGCCAGATGCTGGCGGCGCTTCTGGGCTGGGGCCAGGCGACCTTTGCCTCCGAAGTGGCGATCGCCGATGGCAAGGCCACGGTGACGCGCGAGGTGGACGGCGGGTTGCAGACGGTGGCGGTAAGCCTGCCGGCGGTGATCTCGGTCGATCTGCGGCTGAACGAGCCGCGCTATGCCTCGCTGCCGAACATCATGAAGGCCAAGACCAAGCCCCTGGCCGCCAAGACCCCGGCGGATTACGGCGTGGACGTCTCGCCGCGCCTGACCGTGGTGAAGACGGTGGAACCGGCGGGCCGCAAGGCCGGGGTCAAGGTCGGCTCGGTTGCCGAGCTGATCGCCAAGCTCAAAGACGAAGCGGGAGTTCTCTGACATGGCCACCCTTCTTCTGGCGGATGTGAACGAGGGCCAGCTCGCGACCGACCAGGTCGCCAAGGTGCTAGCGGCGGTGGCCGGGCTCGGCCCGGTGGATGTGCTGGTGGCCGGTCAGGGCGGCGATGCCGCAGCGGCCGAGGCGGCGACGCTGTCCGGCGTCGCCCGGGTGCTGTTCGCCGGCGACCACGCCTATTGCCATGGCATGGCCGAGCCGACAGCGGCGCTGGTCGCCGATCTGGCCGGCGGCTATTCCCATATCTGCGGCGCCGCGACCGCCTTCTGCAAGAACGTGATGCCGCGCGTTGCGGCGCTTCTCGACGTGATGGTGCTGTCGGATGTCACCGCCGTCGTCGATGCCGACACGTTCGAGCGGCCGATCTATGCCGGCAACGCCATCCAGACAGTGAAATCCTCGGATGCGAAGAAGGTCTTCACCGTCCGCACCGCCGCCTTCACGGCGGTCGGCAAGGGCGGCGCGGCGCCGGTCGAGGCGGTGAGCGGCCCGGCGGCGCTGATGGCCACCTGGGTCGAGGACAAGGTGGCGGCCTCGGACCGGCCGGAGCTGACCTCGGCCAAGATCGTGGTCTCCGGCGGCCGCGGCCTGGGCTCGAAGGAGAGCTTCGACATCATCGAGAAGCTGGCCGACAAGCTCGGCGCTGCGGTCGGCGCCTCGCGCGCGGCGGTGGACTCGGGCTATGCGCCGAACGACTGGCAGGTGGGCCAGACCGGCAAGGTGGTCGCCCCCAATCTCTATGTCGCGGTGGGCATCTCCGGCGCCATCCAGCATCTCGCCGGGATGAAGGACAGCAAGGTGATCGTCGCCATCAACAAGGACGAAGAGGCGCCGATCTTCCAGGTGGCCGACTACGGGCTTGTTGCCGACCTCTTCACTGCGGTACCGGAGCTGATCGAGAAGCTGTAGGTCGGGGCTTGCCCCGACTCGCGGGGTGCGCCGGGGCAAGCCCCGGCCTGCGCCGCGACGGCGCCCAACCGGAGGCATCATGTTCACGCTGGCGACCTGGAACATCAACTCCGTCCGCCTGCGCGAACCGCTGGTCCTGAAGCTGCTGGCCGAGGCCGCCCCGGACATCCTCTGTCTTCAGGAATGCAAGACGCCGGTCGAGCTGTTCCCGACCGAGGGCTTCGCGGCACTCGGCTACCGCTGGCTCGTGGCGCGGGGGCAGAAGGGCTACAACGGCGTGGCCATCCTGTCGAAACGGCCTTTGCAGGATGCGGGTTCGGTCGATTTCGCCGGTCTCGGCCATGCGCGGCATGTGGCGGCGCGGCTGGACGACGGCACCGTCATCCACAACTGCTATGTGCCCGCCGGCGGCGACATTCCCGACCGGGCGGAGAACGTGAAGTTCGGGCAGAAACTCGATTTCATGACCCATCTGCGCGACTGGGCGCGGGCCGAGCGGCCCGCCCGGTCGATCCTGGTCGGCGATCTCAACATCGCCCCGCGCGAGGACGATGTCTGGAACCACAAGGCGCTCCTGAAAATCGTCAGCCACACGCCGGTTGAAGTGGAGCACTTCGGTCAGGCGCAGGAGGCGGGCGGCTGGGTGGATGTGACGCGCCAGGACATTCCCGAGGGGCGGCTCTATTCCTGGTGGTCCTATCGCTCGCCGGACTGGGATACGGCCGACAAGGGCCGCAGGCTCGATCACATCTGGGCCACTTCGGATATCGCCGGGGCGGCTCATGGCAGCCGCATCCTGCGGGCGGTGCGGGGCTGGGAACAGGGATCGGACCACGCGCCGGTGCTGGCGACCTTCGACCTGTAGGGTGGGTGCAACCCACCATGGAGGGACGGTGGGTTTCACCCACCCTACCCCTATTCGCGTGCGCCGAAGATCGCCGAACCGACCCGGACATGGGTGGCGCCCAGGGCCACGGCCGTCTCGAAATCGGCCGACATGCCCATCGACAGGCCGTCCAGCCCGTTCCGCGCGGCAATCCCCGCCAGCATGGCGAAATGCGGTGCCGGATCCTCGCCGTCGGGCGGGATGCACATGGCGCCGAGAAGCGGCAGGTCCATGGCCCGGGCGGTCGCGATGAAGGCGTCGGTCTCCGCCGGCAGGACCCCTGCCTTCTGCGGCTCCGCGCCGGTGTTGACCTGCACGAAGAGCCCCGGGCTCGCCCCCCGCGCTTGCGCCAGCCGCGCGAGCTTCTCGGCCAGGCTCGGGCGGTCGAGCGTGTGGATGACGTCGAACAGCTCCACCGCCTGCTTCGCCTTGTTGGTCTGCAGCGGGCCGATCATGTGCAGTTCCACCCCGCCGAAACGGGCCGCCAGGGCCGGCCATTTCGCCCCGGCCTCCTGCACATAGTTCTCGCCGAAGACGCGGTGGCCCTGGGCCAGCACCGATTCGACGCGGTCAAGGGGCTGGAGCTTGGAGACGGCGATCAGCGCCACCGCGCCGGCCGGCCGGCCGGCCGCTGCCTCGGCCCGTTGGAGACGCTCGCGGATTGCGGTGAGGGACATGGCAGGCCTCGCGGAGAAAAAGAAAAGGCGGGCCGAAGCCCGCCTTTCCCGTCGTCCGGATCGTCAGATCAGAACGAGAACTTCAGGCCGAGGTCGGCAACCGCGTTCGAACCCGACAGATCGTTGTCGGCGATGCCGCCCGCCACAACCGCGCCGCCGCCGAGGTCGTACTCAGCGCCGAGGCCGTAGGACATCACGTCGAAGCCGTCGAAGTCTTCGCTCTTGACCATCGCCTTGATGGTCATCGCGTCGAAGGTCGAGGTCACGCCGAGGCCAACGTGGGTGTAGTCGAACGACCCGCTGCTGCCCTGGCCAGCGATCAGCTTGAGCGCGGTGGTGCCCATCGTGGCATCAACACCGACGACCACATGATCGGCGCTGCCGCCGCCCACGAAGTCGAGCGATTCGTAGCCGAGGCTGACCGCATAGTCGCCGAAGGCATACTTCACGCCAACGGCGAAGGCCTGATCTTCGTCATCGAACGGCGAGACGCCGTTGCCCGAGATGCCGTCGTTGAAGGACACGGCAAAGGTCAGACCGCCGGTGGTGTAGGTGTAGAGCAGAGCCGGGTTGTTCGCATCGACTTCCGCGCCGTCGCCGGTCAGGAAGGCGGTGTCGTTGTTGGCGATGTCGGTGAAGCCGATTTCCGGCAGGTCGCCGACCACGGCTTCCGCCGCGCCGACCACGTCGCCCATTTCCAGCTTGCCGAAGGCGCCGGAGATGTAGATCGAGCCCGAGTTGCCGACGTTGGCGCCGCCACCGTTCACACCCGAGGTGCTGCCGGAGAGGGCGAAGCAGTAGAACTCGGGAACGCCGCTGTCGTCAATGGTACCACAGGCGGAACCGGAGATGTCGCCATCGCTCGAGCGATCGCCAGCATTGTGCATGCCGAACGAGCCGCCGAACTCGAGGCCACCATCGGTGGTGCCCTTCAGATTGACGTCGGCGCGGACGCGGCTGGAGAAGTTCAGGTCATCGCCATTGTAAACAACGCCCATACGGCCGTTGCCCGAGATCGTAACCTCGGCCGCGGCGACACCGGCGGTGGCCACGAGCGCGGTCGTCGCGATCAGAAGCTTTTTCATCGTTTCCCTCATCTTTCAAAGGTGATCCCCCAGTCCAGGGGAATCCGGAGTGGGTATGGCTCTCTTTCCACCCTCGGTGCGGCGATTGCAACGAGGCGGGGGCGGCCAAAAGGGTTTGCCGGAGGACTTGGTGCAGCGATGCCACAGTCCCGCCACAGGCCCCGGATGATCATGGCGCAATCCCGCTGGCCGCCGCGCTTTTGTCGCGCCCGCAGGCCTGCGGGCGAAAGCGCTTGTCCCCCCCAACCCCGCAGGCTAGAGAATCGGCACCGCCCGGCGGACGCGCCGGCCTGATGCCGGGAGAGCCTTCGCATGACACGTCTCCGCCTGCTGCGCGCCGCGCCGATTCTCGGCCTGGCCCTCGCCCTGGCGGGCTGTGGCGGGGGCGGAAGCGGCCTGTTCGGCGACAGCGGGCTGTTCAAGCGCCGCAGCGCCGATTCAGTTCCTTCCGTGGAAACCATGGAGCGGCGCGAGCGCGCCGATGCGCAGCGTGCCGCCCAGGACAAGGCGCTGGGCAAGAAACGCGAATCGACGATCTGGGACGTTTTCGGCAAGTCGCGCGACCCGAACACCACGATCGAGGTGAACAAGTACATCTGGCTTGCGGCGCAGGATGTGCTGAACTTCCTGCCGATCGAGACGGTCGATCCCTTCACCGGCGTGATCGTCACCGGCTATGGCGTTCCCCCCGGCGGCGGGCAGGCCTACCGCGCCACGATCTATGTCCAGGACCCGGCGCTCGACGCGCGCAGCCTGCGCGTGTCGCTGCAGACGCGGGGCGGCGGGGCGGTCAACCGCGAGACGGTACGCGCGATCGAGGATGCGATCCTCACCCGCGCCCGCCAGCTGCGCATCCAGGACACCAAGCTCTGACGCGAACCCGCGCGCTGCGTCGCGGCCGAACCTCGGCCATCGCCGGCGCGGCGCGAATCGGGTGACGCCCGCGCCTGCTTGGCCGGCGCGGCTCAGCGGGCAGCGGAAAGCCGCGCCGCCACCCCCACTGCAACCCGGGCCGTCAGGGCAGCGGCAGAGCTGCGCTCCAGGATTGACGGACCTTCCGGACCGGCTGGGGAAAACAGCACCCAGGTCTCGCCCCGCGCGCTGGTCAGGACGCTGAACGTGTCGCTGTCCGCGATACGTTCGTTCTCGACATAGAGCACGCTCAGCACGCCGGCCCCGGCGGGCGAGGACAGCGCGAGGACCGCCGAAGCCGCATCCGCCCGGGCCGCACCCTCGCCGACGAGAAGTTCCTCCGCCTCGCCGGCAAGACCGCCGCCGATCAGGCGCTTCAGTTCAGCCGTCGTCTCCGGCTCCATCAGAAGTTGCGCCTCGCCAGCGGAGGGCGCCACGGAAGCGCCCGCAAAGGCGACGCTGGCGCCGACCGCAGATGTCAGATCGGCATAGCGCGACAGATCGAACTGACCATCCTTCTGCCGCACCAGGCCGGCAAGGTCTGCGCCCCGCACATGGACCGTCTGGGTGCGGACCCCCTCGCCCGTCCGGCGCTGCGCCAGAAGCACGAGCCCCGGGCTGACCAGCGCCAACACGGCCCCGGTGAAATCGTCGGTGAAGTTCATCCCCGCCCCCGGCGCGCCGGTCAGGCGCCCGGCCGCGACCAGCCGCCGCGCGCCGTCCTCGAACCAGTCGGCCGCAGTTCCCGGCCCATCCGGCGCGAACGGCTCCGCGCCCCAGCCGATGATGCCGTCGGCCTTCGCATAGGAGAAGGCATAGCCGAGTTCCGAAGGGTGCAGGTCGGTGGGTGCCATGGGTCAGGTCAGTTCCAAATGAAATCCCAGGCCGCTTCGAGCTTGCGCTTCGCGTCGTCGGCCATCTCGCCAAGCTTCTTCTTGCTTTCCTCGAACGTCTCGACCGCCGCCCGTTCCAGCTTCTCCGGTGCCTCCCGGATGGCCTCGCCGATCTCGACGGCCTCTTCCTCGACCTCGGCGGCGAGCTTTTCGAGTTTCGCGGCGGTCTTGGCGGTGAATTTCTTCGCCTGTTCGATCTTCTTCTCGACCTCCGCCTCGACCTCGTCACGGATCGGCTTCAGCGTCTTCTCGACCTTCTCGACGACCGCCTCCTTGGTCCAGTAGGCGATCCCGCTGAACTGGCCGGTCAGGGGAGCAGCCTTGCCGCCGAGGAGCCAGTCCTTCTCCAGGATCGACTCACCCTCGTCGCGGTAGGTGTAGCCGGGGCCTTCGCCGAAATAGCTCTTCAGATGCCCGGCCGCGTCATGAACCACGCCGTGCAGGGCGACGGGGTTGTCCGGATCAAGCTGCACGGACGTGTTGCCGGGCCCGACCAGCCCGCCGGTCGGGCTGAGCAGGCAGGCAAAGACCGGATGGATTCCGAAGGCATCGCCCAGGACCTTGCCGAACTGGAGCTGCGAGCGCGAGGCCATGAAGTCGGGATGATCCTTCTCGTCGAGCGCCTCGACGTCATCCTTTTTCTTCTTCTTGGCCGCCGCCGCCTGCTGCTTGCGCACGACGAGAAAGCGGTCGTAGTCGGCGCTGAGCCTGTCCGCTGTCGGCGGCGTGCCCACGGCGGCCTCCAGCTCCTTCATCAGCCCGTCGCGCCGCTGCGCCGGAAATCCCTTGGCGATCTCCTGCATCAGCTTCTTGAGATCGGGACTGCCCTCGCCCTTGATCGGCGCGCCCTTCAGCTTCTTCATATAGTCTTCGCTGAACAGCGACTTGGTGTCGCCAAGCGTCAGGTCGGTCTTGAGAAGCTCGTCCTCCGACAAGGCGGCCAGCCGGGCGTTTTCCTTGGGCGTCACCGGCGGGGCGCCGTTGACGGTGCCGGGGGCGGGGGCAGGCGCGGCCTGCGGCGCGGCGCGGATCTCGCCGATCAGCTTGATGATCTGCGGCAGGACTTTCATCACCGAAGCGAAGTCCGGGACGGTCGCCAGGGCCTTGGACGTGGCGAAGGACCAGTAGGCCAGCAGCTTCTTGACCTCGGGCGAGTTCCCCTTCGACAGGCCGTCGATGATCGGGCCGAGTTTCGCGGCCGTGGCCTGCCAGCGGGCGCGGTCGGCGTCGATGGCGGCCGCCGCCTGCGCCGCCTGGGCGATGAGCTGCGCGGCGGCCCTGGCCGCCGCGACCGCGCCGGCAAACTCACGGTCGGCGGCCTTGCCCAGCGCATCCTGCCATGCCGCCAGGGCCTGCTTCAGGTCCAGCGTTCCGACCGAACCGGCCTTTGCCAATGCGGCCTGAACGCGGGGACGGGTCTGGTCCCACTCCTCCTGCTTGGGATCGGATGCCTCGGGGGCTTCGCCTGCGGCGACGGGCTCCTCCTCGTCCTCCGGATCGGCGTGTTCCTCCAGGAGGTTGCCGTCGGGGTCGAGGATGCGGACCTTCAGCTTCAGGCCGGCCGACTTGAGCATCTCCCGGGCCTTGCGCGCCACGCCGGGGATCGGATCGCACTGGATCAGCAGGTTCAGGCACTTGCCCTCGACGGTCATCGTCCCGAAGACAAGCTTGCTGGTCTCGCCTTCCTTCTTGGCCTGGCGCCCGACCGTCTCGGGGTCCTTGGTCTTGTGGCTAAGAAGGACGGTGGTCTCGGCGGCCTTGCCCAGGCAAAGGCCGAAGGCCAGCGGCCGCTTCCGCGCGAAGGCGATGCTGGACTTCAACTCCTCCAGCCTGTCGTCATCCAACGGCATGGCGCCCACCGAATTCGTTCATGGCAATGCCTTCAGCATGGCATTGCGCCGATTTTCGGGCAAGGCAATCGTCGCCGGGCGGCTCAGTGTCGCCCGGCGGCGTCGGCCGCCAGAAGGTCGTGCACCATCGGCATCACCTTCTCGCCGAAGAGCCGGATCGCCTCCATCGCTGCGGCATGGGGCACCGGGCCGGCGGAGTACTTGAGCTGGAACCGGCTGATGCCCAGGGCGCGGACGGTGCCGGCGATCTTGCGCGCCACCGTCTCCGGGCTGCCCAGATGCATGGCGCCATGGGCGACCTCGCGCTCGAAATCGGCCCGAGTCATTGGCGGCCAGCCGCGCTCGCGGCCGATCGTGTCGTGCATCGCCTTGAAGCCCGGCCAGTAGATCTCCTTGGCCGCCTCGTCGGTCTCGGCGATGAATCCGGGGGAATGGACGCCGATCGGCTGCGGCGCCTTGCCCGCCTGCTCATAGGCGCGGTGATAGAGATCGACGAAGGGACGGAAGCGCTGCGGCGCCCCCCCGATGATGGCCAGCATCAGCGGCAGGTCGTGCCGGACGGCGCGCACCACCGATTCCGGCGTGCCGCCCACCCCCACCCACATGCGGATCGGGGCCTCGCTGGGCGGATAAACCCTCTGCTTGCTGAGCGCCGCCCGGGTGCGGCCGCGCCAGGTGACTTCCTCCTCGCGCAGAAGCCGGGTGAGGAGGTCGAGCTTTTCCTCGAACAGGAGTTCGTAATCCTTCAGGTCGAAGCCGAAGAGGGGAAAGCTTTCGATGAAGCTGCCGCGCCCGGCGATGATCTCCGCGCGTCCGCCCGAAATGGCGTTGAGGGTGGAGAAGCGCTGGAAGACGCGCACCGGATCGTCCGAGGACAGCACCGTGACGCCGGTGCCGAGCTTGATCCGCTTGGTGCGGGCGGCGATGGCGGCCAGGATCGGCTCGGGCGCCGAAATGGCGAAGTCGGGCCGGTGGTGCTCGCCCAGCGAGAGCGCATCCACCCCGACCTGATCGGCAAGCACGCCTTCCTCGATTACTTCGCGGATCACCTGCGCGTGGGGCGTCGGTTGCCCGTCCGCGCCGCGCGTGACATCGCCGAAAGTGTCCAGACCGAGTTCCAGCGTCATCCGCGCCTCCCTTGCTGGCCCTGACCTAGTTGCTCGGACCGGGGCGCACAATGCGCGACGCGGCCCCGTCCGTTGTGCGCGATTGCGGAATCAGATGGTTGCCGCCGGCCAGATCCACCAGACATAGGCGAGATATCCCAGAAACATCACCGCTCCCTCGCGCCGGGTGATGCGCAGGTCGGTGGACATGAACCACAACAGGAGCAGCGAGACCGCCAGCATCAGCGGTGCGTCGAAGCGGGCGATCTCGGCAGGCACGGGTGTCGGCGAGATCAGGGCGGTGACGCCGCCGATGCCGAGGATGTTGTAGATATTGGAGCCGAGGATATTGCCCACCGCCACATCCGACTGGCGGCGGAAGGCGGCGACGGCCGAGGTCGCAAGCTCCGGCATCGAAGTGCCGGCGGCAACGATGGTCAGGCCGATCACCGTCTCGGAGACACCCAGCGCGCGGGCAAGCGCGATCGAGCCATCGACGAAATATTGCGCGCCGATGACCAGCGCCGCCAGCCCGGCCAGGACCAGCGCCACGGGTACCAGCCAGGGCTGGCGCGCGCTGCTGCGGATCACGCCCGGGTCGCGCGCCTGGCCGGCACGCGGCCTTGCGGCAACCGCTGCCGCCGCAGCGCGCTTTTCCTGACGGAAGGCCTGGACGAGAAAGGCGACAAGCAGCGCCAGGAAGGCAAGTCCGGCCAGCCGGTCGAGCGTCCAGAAAAGGCCGACGAGGGTGAACAACCCGGCGGTCAGGAGCATGACCTTCCCGTCCCGCCGCAGCGCCGAGGCCGAGACGGCCAACGGCGCCAACATGGCGGAAATGCCGAGAATCACGAGGATGTTGAACAGGTTGGAGCCGACGATGTTGCCGACCGCGATCCCCGGCGAGCCATGAATCGCACCCTGCACCGAGGTCATGAGCTCGGGTGTCGAGGTGCCGAAGCCCACCACGGTCAGCCCGATGACCAGGGCCGATACCCCCAGCCCCTCGGCCAGTCTTACCGCGCCGCGCACCAGCAGTTCGGCGCCGAGGACGAGCACCGCAAGCCCGCCCAGGATCGAAAGGGAAATGTCCATCGTTCGAGGTCTTTCCGAACTCCGCCCGGCCAGGCGGCACCCGTCCGGAGACGGGCGCGGGTCCGGGCCGTCTGCTTGCTGTCCGACATCGCGCCGCCGGGAGGAGACGCCAGAGGGGCCCGGACCCGTTGGATATGGAGGCGCTCACGAACCTGTCAAGTCGGCGGCGGTGCTGGACCCTTGCCGTCGAGGCCGTTATGACGCGGGCGACGCCCGAAACCCCCTCCCGGAAGACCGCCGATGACCCGCTACGACCCCGCCGCCAGCGAACCGAAATGGCAGGCCGCCTGGGATGAGGCAGGGCTTTTTGCCGCCAAGGCCGATCCGGGCCGGCCCAAGTACTATGTGCTGGAGATGTTCCCCTATCCTTCGGGGCGCATTC
>CAZRQN010000043.1:0-22467 GCA_964602115.1 uncultured Rhodobacterales bacterium | reverse complement strand
CTGCCCGTGTTCCCGCTTTGTGTCAAGAGCTTGACGCGCGGAACCCGGGCGGCGGGCGGATGTCCTGCGTCGGTTCCGTGTCGGTTCCCTGTCCCGCATGCGTCGGTCTTCCGTACCGACAGACCGTGCGCAGGGCCGCTGCAAGCGCAACGGCCGCACGGTCCGGCCGGGCGCAATGGCTTCAGAGCGCCAGAAAATCGACGATCTCGCCGGCCTGTCGCGGGCCCTCGCCGGCCGGGCGGACAAGCAGCGCGGAGGCTGAGGCCAGCACCGACAGGAGGGCCGAGTCCTGCCGCTGCTCGGGCTCGATCGCCGGCAGGTCCTCGCCCGGCAGGAGACGGGCGCGCATGAAATGGGTGCGCGTGCCGGCCGGGCCGACGGCGACGGCAAGGCGGGCGCGGGCCAGGCGGGGCAGGGGCGCGGGATCGCCCTGCATGGCCCGCAGCATCGGCAGCAGGAAAAGATGGCCGCAGACGATGGCCGAGACCGGATTGCCCGGCAGGCCAAGGAGCGCCGCGTTGCGCAGGCGCCCGGCGAGGAGCGGCTTGCCGGGGCGCAGTGCCACCTTGTGGAACGCCGCCTGCATCCCCAGCCGCGAGGCGACCGGTGCGACCAGGTCATGGTCGCCCACCGAGGCTCCGCCGATGGTGACGATGACGTCGGCCCCTTCCGCCAGGGCGAAGGCCTGGGCCAGCGCTGCCTCGGTATCGCGCGCGACCGGCAGGAGCCGGGCGACGGCGCCTTCGGCTTCGGCCAGCGCGGCCAGCGCGAAGCCGTTGGAGGCCAGGATCTGGTCCGGCCCCGGCTGTTCGCCCGGTTGCACCAGTTCGTCGCCCGTGGCGATGAAGGCAACCTCGGGGCGGCGGGCGACGGCGACCTCGGGCAGGTTCATCGCGGCAAGAAGGGCAAGGTCGGCCGGGCGCAGGCGGCGCGGCGAGAGGCTGTCGCCGGCGCGGAAGTCCTGTCCCCGAGGGCGGATGTTGGTGGCGGCATCGGCCCTTGTGCTGACGGTGACCATGTCGCCGGCGATGGTCACGTCCTCCTGGATCACCACGCGGGTGGCGCCGGCGGGGACGGGCGCGCCGGTGAAGATTCGTACTGCCTCGCCCGCGCCGACGCGGCCGGCGAAGGCATGGCCGGCGGCGGCGGTGCCGGTGACGCGGAAACGGGCGCCGGGGGCTGCATCGCCGGCGATCGCATAGCCATCCATCGCCGAGGAGGGGAAGGGCGGCTGGTCGCGTTGCGCGGTGGCCGGCGCGGCGAGCCAGCGCCCGGCCGCCTGGCGCAGCGGCACGTTTTCGGCCGCAAGCGGCGTGACGAGCGCGAGGACGCGTGCCTGCGCCTCGGCCAGCGAAATCACGGAACCGATCCTGCACCAGGCCCGGGAATGCCCTCGGGAATGGTCCCGGAGACGGCCCCGGAAACGGCCTCGTAGCGGCCCGAGGCGCCGCCGTCCTTGGCCAGCAGCCGCACCGCCTCGATCACCATGCCCTTCTCGGCGGCCTTGAGCATGTCGTAGATCGTCAGGCAGGCGACCGAGACGGCGGTCAGCGCCTCCATCTCCACCCCGGTGGGCCCGGTGGTGCGCACCGTTGCAGTGACCGTCAGCCCGGGAAGCGCTGGATCGGGGGCGATGTCCAGCATCACCTTGGTCAGGGCCAGCGGGTGGCAGAGCGGGATGAGATCGGCAGAGCGTTTGGCGGCCAAGATCCCGGCGATGCGGGCCACCGCGAGGACATCGCCCTTCTTCGCCTGGCCGGAAAGCGCGAGGTCCAGCGTTCCGGGCTGCATCCGCACCCGGCCCTCGGCCACCGCCGTGCGGTCGGTCGCGGGCTTGCCGGAGACATCGACCATCCGGGCGCGGCCTTCGGCGTCGAGATGGGTCAGACCGGCCATTCAGCTTCTGCCCGGCATGTCGCGCCGGGCCATGATCGCCCGCGTCGCGGCGGTCACGTCGTCCTGGCGCATCAGCGCCTCGCCGATCAGGAAGCAGCGGGCGCCGTAGCGGGAGACATCGGCCAGATCCTCCGGCGTGAAGAAGCCGGATTCGCTGACGATCAGCCGGTCCTCGGGCACATGCCGCGCAAGATCGCGCGTGGTCTGCAGCGAGACCTCGAACGTGTGCAGGTTGCGGTTGTTGATGCCGATCAGCGGCGACTTCAGCCTTGCGGCCCGGTCAAGCTCGGTCCGGTCATGCACCTCGATCAGCACATCCATGCCCCAGCCGATCGCCGCCGCCTCCAGCTCCGCCGCCTGGCCATCGGAAACCGAGGCCATGATGATCAGGACGCAATCGGCCTTCAGCGCCCGTGCCTCGGCCACCTGCCAGGGATCGTAGAGGAAATCCTTGCGCAGGCAGGGCAGGGTGACGGCGTCGTGCGCCGCGGTCAGAAAGGCATCGTCGCCCTGAAAGGACGGGCCGTCGGTCAGAACCGACAGGCAGGTGGCGCCGCCTTCGGCATAGGCGCGGGCCAGCGCCGGCGGGTCGAAATCGGCGCGGATCAGGCCTTTGGAGGGCGAGGCCTTCTTGATTTCGGCGATCAACCCGTAGCCGGTGGCCGCCGCGCGGTTGAGCGCCTTGGCAAAACCGCGTGGCGCCGCAGCCGCGCGGGCGGCAGCCTCCACCTCGGCCAGGGGTCGGGCCGCCTTGCGCGCGGCCACCTCTTCGAGTTTGTAGGACTTGATGCGGTCGAGGATCGTGCTCATGGGCCTCTCCCTAGCGCAAGCGCAGCGGCCAAGGAAGGGCGGCAGCGCCTTGACAGGGAAACCGGCTTCGATCATAGGGCGGCGTCCCGGCGGGCTCCCCCGCGCGGGACTTATGGCAATGACGCCCCCCGGGGGCGCGCTGTCCGCAGGCACCAAACGCCGGGAGAATCTCCCGGGGCCGCAGGACGCGGGTGAGAAGAAGGGAACGACCGATGTTCGCGGTCCTCAAGACCGGCGGCAAGCAGTACACGGTGCGGGCAGGCGATGTCCTGCGCATCGAGAAACTGGCGGCCTCTGCCGGCGACAAGATCCAGTTCAACGACATCCTGATGGTCGGCGGCGAAGCCCCGGTCGTCGGCGCGCCCTTCGTGGCCGGCGCTGCGGTGCAGGGCGAGGTCATCGACCAGATCAAGGGCGAGAAGACCATCCACTACGTCAAGCGCCGCCGGAAGCATTCCAGCCAGCGCACCAAGGGCCACCGCCAGCACCTGACGCTGGTGCGGGTGACCGACATCCTCGCTTCGGGCGCCGAATCCTCGGGCGTCGCAGCGGCGGTGGGCACGGCTGCGGCGCGCCGCGCCGCCCATGGCTCGGCACCGGCCGCAGTGGCCGAGAAGGCTCCGGCCAAGGCCGCGAAGGCCGCCAAGCCCGCCAAGGCCGAGGCCCCGGCGGCCGAGGCTGCCGAAGCGCCGGCGAAACCCAAGCGCGCGGCCAAAACCGCGAAATCGGAGGGCTGATCCATGGCACACAAGAAGGCAGGCGGCTCGTCCCGCAACGGCCGCGACTCGGCCGGCCGGCGCCTCGGCGTCAAGCTCTCGGGCGGCCAGGCGGCGATCCCCGGCAACATCATCATCCGTCAGCGCGGCACCACCTATCACCCGGGCACCGGGGTGGGCATGGGCACCGACCACACGATCTTTGCCATGGTCGAGGGTCATGTGGCCTTCAAGAAGGGGCTGAAGGGTCGAACCTTCGTTTCCGTGCTGCCGCAGGCGGAAGCCGCCGAGTAACCCGTTCGTCACCATGGACGACTAAGAGGGGGATCGGCGGCAACGCCGGTCCCCCTGCTCGTTCCGGGCCGGCCCGGGCCGGGATTGCTTAAGGGACCGCCGGCCTCCACATGTGAGGCTGCGGCACAGGGAGGCGGGGAGACCCGCATGGCGTCGGAGGAGGACAGCATGACGCTCGACGCATTCCGCGGCCTGACGGCGGCGGAAGTGCCGGCCATCTCGGCAGGCCGCTTCGCCCTGCGCCCGCCGCGCCCCTCCGACGCGGCCCCTTTCGCGCTTTACGCCGGCGACCATCGGGTGGCAGAGGCGACGCAGGCGATCCCGCATCCCTTGCCGCAGGGCTGGGTGGACGCCTTCCTGGCCCGCACGGCGGCGCCTGGCGGCGAGGAGGAGACCTGGATCATCGACGGGACCAGCGCCGGCTTGCCGGAGGTGCTGGGCTCGATCGGGCTGAAGAAGATGGATCGCGGCCAGTCGGAAGTGTCCTTCTGGGTGGCGCCCGCCTTCTGGAACCTCGGTATCGCCTCCGAGGCCCTGGCAGCGCTGATCGCCGCCAATCCGCAGCGCAACGTCACCCTTTTCGCGGCCGTCTTCCAGGACAGCGCCGGATCCGCCCGGGTGCTGACCAACAACGGCTTTGCCTATATCGGCGACGCCGAGAGCTTTTCGGTGGCGCGCGGCGCCCATGTGCCGACCTGGACCTATGTCCGCAAGCTCGGCTGAGGCCGCGCCGGTCCTGCGCACGCCCCGCCTGTGTCTGCGCCCGCTGACCGCAGAGGACGCGCCGGCGCTGGCGGCGATCGGGGCGCTTCCCGAGGTCGGGCGGATGATGTTCACCCTGCGCATGCCCTTTGATGTCGCTGCGGCCGAGGCCTGGATCGCCCGCTTCCCGTGGACGGGCCGTCCCGGCCTGCGCCTCGGGGTGGAGCGCGAGGGCGCGCTGGTCGGCGCCGTGTCGCTGGGAAGCGACGCGGAAGGACCGCCATCGGCAAGTTACTTCCTTTCGCCGGCGGTGGCAGGGCAGGGGGTCGCCACCGAAGCGGTGGCGGCCTTTCTCGACTTCGTCATCGGGCGTTTCGCCCTGCCGGCCGTCAAGGCCGAGGTCTTCACCGACAATCCCGCTTCGGGCCGGGTGCTGGCCAAGCTGGGCTTCCGGCCGGCTGGCGAAGGCCAGGGCCGCACCCCCGCCCGCCCCGATCCCGCGCCGACCCGGTTGCTGCGGCTCGACCGTGCCGGCTGGGACGCCCGGTGCGGGGCCGGCCCGGCCTCGCGCCGGCCCATCTGACCTGCGCCCTGCTATCGAGCCGGCCGCCGCCCGGCATTGCCGGACCGGCGCCCGGGCCGATAGGGAGCCGGAGGTCTTCGATGCCCCGGAAGATTCCCCCGTAGATGCCCCCGAAGATTCCGGGAACCCCCGGCGCGGGGGCATGGCCCTGTCGGCCGGGCGGTCGCCGCCGTCGCCCCGCGCCGCTCGCCCGCACGGCTTGAAGCTGCATCCTGCGGGCATTATCGCTTGCCGCGACACCTGACCGGCGCCGGGCGCCGAGGAGCCGCCCATGCGCATCCGTGACGCCGCCGAAGCCGACCTTCCCGCCATTGCGGCCATCTACAACCATCTCGTGCGCGAGAGCACGGCGGTCTGGACCGTCGCGCTCTCCGATGCCGAGGACCGCCGGCAGTGGTGGCGGGAGCGGCTCGCCCGGTCCTATCCGGTGCTGGTTGCCGAGGCCGGGGGGCAGGTGCTGGGTTATGCGAGCTTCTCGGACTGGCGGGCACGGGACGGCTACCGCGCCACGGTGGAGCATTCGGTGCATGTCGCCGAAGCGGCGCGGGGCAGGGGCGTCGGCAGGGCCCTGATGGCGGAGCTGATCGACCGGGCCCGCCGTCTTGGCAAGCACGCGATGGTGGGCGCGGTGGAGGCGGAAAACGCCGCCTCGCTGGCCCTGCACGCGGCACTGGGCTTTCGCATTGCCGGCACCCATCGCCAGGTGGGGCAGAAATTCGGCCGCTGGCTGGACCTCACCTGGATGGAATTGCTGCTCGACGCGCGCTCCGCGCCCTAGGCACCGCACCGGCCGCGCATCAGACCTGGGGGAGGATCCCGGTCGGCTTGCCATCGACCGTCAGCATGTTCTTCCGCCGCCAGTAGGCCTCAACCCCGTCCGGCCCCATCTCGGCATAGAAGGGGATCATCTCGTCATCCGCGCGGTCGCGCCGGAACTCCATCACCGGCACGCCGGTACCGCAGGAGGTCTGCACCAGATCAATGTCCAGCTCGAATATCTGCCGGCTGCCGGCGATGGAGGGGAAGTCCCTGATCATCGCGGTCCATTGCGGGTCACGCGGGTGGAAGACGCGCGCCTGACCGAAAAGCCGCAGGATCATCGCCTCGCCCTCGAAAGCGCAGAACATCAGGGTCATCCGCCCGGTGGCGGCCACATGGGCGGCCGTCTCGTTGCCCGAACCCGAGAGGTTCAGCCAGCGGAGGCCTGTGTCGGAGGTGATCCGCAGGCTGTCCATGCCTTTGGGCGAGACATTCACCCGCCCCTCGCGATCCGCCGTGGCCACGAAGAACAGGTGCTGGCGGGCGATGAAATCCCTCAGGGTTCCGTTGAGGCGGCGTCCTGTTCCCATCTGCGCGGCTCCATGCGTTGGCGACGACTGGAACATAAAGCGAACATGGACGCAAGGGTGCCCGTAGCGAGCAAGGCGGAAAAGGGCGCCAGCCCGCCGCGCTCGGCTTTCGCGAGGCCGGAACGCACAGGCAGGTCGGCCAGAAGTTCGGCCGCTGGCTGGACCTGACCTCGGCGGGAGCGCTGCCCGACGGCAGCAGCGCCCCCTGACGGCCCCCGGGTGGGATCATCCGCCGGGGCAATTCTTCTCGATCGTGCGCTGCAGGATCGACATCTGCCGCTTGACGCGCTGGCGCCCGGGCAACCTTTCCATGGCCGCCATATTGTCATGGCCGGCGTACCAGGCATCGAAGAGCAGTGCCTTGATGTCATCGTCGAGCACGGCATCGGCGGCGCGGTAGCGGCAGAGGCAGTCCGCCTGGCTGAGGCCACCGGAGCGGCCATCGGCGATCATCTTGCGGCAGGTCTTTTCGCCGTTCGGCGCCGCCTCGGCCGCAAGGCCGGCGGAGACCAGGCAGGCCGTGGCCAGCACCCTCAGCAGCATCGCCTTCTCCTCCGTTTGCCCTCGGGCAAGTGGGGGTGGTCCGCAAGCCGCTGTCAAGCGGCGGCACCACCGGGGAGGTTCGGCCGGCGCCGGGCATAAGCGCTTGAAATCAGGGCGCAGCATCGGCCCACCGGCATGGCACGCGGCCAGCGTCCTCTTGCCGGTCCCGGCCCGATCCTCTAGGACAGCCCATCCAACGGAAGCCGCTGCCATGAAGTTCCTCGATCTCGCCAAGGTCTATATCCGCTCCGGCGGCGGCGGCGCCGGCTGCGTCAGCTTCCGGCGCGAGAAGTTCATCGAATTCGGCGGACCGGACGGAGGTGACGGTGGCGCAGGCGGTTCGGTCTGGGCCGAGGCGGTCGAGGGGCTGAACACCCTCATCGACTACCGCTACCAGCAGCATTTCTTCGCCAAGTCCGGCCAGCAGGGCATGGGCGCGCAGCGCACCGGCAAGGGCGGCGACGACATCGTGCTCAAGGTGCCGCTGGGCACCGAACTCCTCGAAGAGGACGGCGAGACGGTGATCGCCGATCTCGTCAACCCCGGCGACCGGGTGCTGCTGGCCAAGGGCGGCAATGGCGGCTGGGGCAACCTGCAGTTCAAGTCCTCGACCAACCGCGCCCCGGCCAATGCCAATCCCGGCCAGCCGGGGGTGGAGCGCACCATCTGGCTGCGGCTGAAGCTGATCGCCGACACCGGCCTTGTCGGCCTGCCCAATGCCGGCAAGTCCACCTTCCTTGCCGCCGTTTCCAATGCCCGGCCGAAGATCGCCGACTATCCCTTCACCACCCTTGTCCCCAATCTCGGTGTCGCCGCCGTGGACGGGCGGGAATTCGTCATCGCCGACATTCCCGGCCTGATCGAGGGCGCCTCGGAAGGGCGCGGCCTCGGCACCCAGTTCCTGGCCCATGTCGAACGCTGCGCCGTGCTCCTGCATCTCGTCGATGGCACGTCCTCGACGATCACCAAGGACTACCGCACCATCGTGACCGAGCTTGAAGCCTATGCCGAGACGCTGGGCGACAAGCCCCGGGTGCTGGCGCTGAACAAGGCCGATGCCTTGGACGCCAGGACCCTGGGCACCCGCCGCCGGGCGCTGGAGAAGGCTTCTGGTGGCAAGGTCCATGTGATTTCAGGGGCCGCAAACAAGGGCTTGACCGAGGTTCTTCGTGTCTTGCTCGAAGAGATCGACCGCGCGCGCGCCCTGCCGGAGGCGCCTTCGGCATGGCGCCCCTGATGGCTCCCGAGATCGTCAAGGCCAGGCGGCTGGTGGTCAAGATCGGCTCGGCCCTGCTGGTGGACCGCATCCGCGGGCTGCGCACAGACTGGCTCGCCGCGCTGGCGCTCGATGTGGCCGAGGCCAAGGCGCGGGGTACGGATGTGATCCTTGTCTCCTCCGGCTCCATCGCGCTTGGCCGCAAGGTCCTTGGACTGGGCGAAGGGGCGCTGCCGCTCGAACAGTCGCAGGCCGCCGCTGCCGTGGGCCAGATCCGGCTGGCGCGGGCCTACGAGGAGGCGCTGGCCCCGCACGGGATCACCACCGGGCAGATTCTGGTGACGCTGGAGGATACCGAGGACCGCCGCCGCTACCTGAACTCGCGGGCAACGATGGAGACGCTGCTCGGCCTCGGCGTGGTGCCGATCGTCAACGAGAACGACACCGTCGCCACCGACGAGATCCGCTTCGGCGACAACGACCGGCTGGCGGCGCAGATCGCGGTGACGGCGGGGGCGGACCAGCTGATCCTGCTGTCCGACGTGGACGGGTTCTATTCGGCCAATCCCAAGACCGACCCTGCCGCCCGCCGCTTCGACCTGATCGGGACGATCACCCCGGAGATCGAGGCCATGGCCGGCGATCCGGTCTCGGGTCTTTCCAAGGGCGGCATGAAGACCAAGCTTCTGGCCGCCAAGACCGCCGTGGCCGGGGGCTGTGCCATGGCGATCATGGAAGGCTCGGCGGATCGTCCGCTGCGGGCGCTGGCCAAGGGCGCGGCGCGCACCTGGTTCGTGCCGGAGGCCAGCCCGCAGCTGGCCCGCAAGCGCTGGATCGCGGCGATGAAGCCGCGCGGCGAGCTGACGGTGGACGAGGGCGCGGTCACGGCGCTGCGCGGCGGCAAGTCGCTGCTGCCCGCCGGGGTGCGTGCGGTCAAGGGCTCCTTCGGGCGCGGCGAGCCGGTGGCGATCCTCGGTCCATCCGGCGAGGCGCTGGGCAAGGGGCTGGTGCGCTACACCGCCGCCGAGGCCAAGGCCATCGCCGGCCACAGATCGGGCGACATCGCCGCGATTCTGGGCTACGAGGGCCGGGCGGCGCTGGTGCACCGCGACGACATGGTATTGTGAGCGGACGGCAAATTCCTTGAAGCAAGGAATTTGCAAAAGCCTTGTTTCAAGGCTTTTGCCGCAGGAGGGCGGAATGGACGGAGCCGGAACGGATCTGATCGCCGAAATGGGGGCCAGGGCGCGGGCGGCGGCGGCGGAACTCGCCACCGCCTCGACGGAGCGCAAATATGCCGCGCTGATCGGCGCTGCCCATGCCGTGGCGGCGCGCTCGGCGGCGATCCTGGCGGCCAATGCGCTCGATCTCGCCGAGGCAGAGGCCAAGGGCCTCTCCGCCGCGCTGATCGACCGGCTGCGGCTGACCCCCGACCGGCTGCGCGGGATCGAGGACAGCCTGCGCGCCATCGCCGAGCAGACCGACCCGGTGGGCCGCGTGCTGGCCGAATGGGACCGTCCGAACGGGTTGCATATCCAGCGCGTCGCCACGCCGCTCGGCGTGATCGGGGTGATCTACGAGAGCCGGCCCAATGTCACCGCCGATGCCGGGGCGCTGTGCCTCAAGGCGGGCAATGCGGTGATCCTGCGCGGCGGCTCCGACAGCCTGAACTCTTCCGCCGCGATCCATGCCTGCATGGTCGAAGGCCTGCGGAGCGCCCGGCTGCCGGAGGCGTCGATCCAGCTCGTCGCCTCGCCCGACCGCGATCTCGTCGGGCAGATGCTGGCCGCCAGCCAGTGGATCGACGTCATCGTGCCGCGCGGCGGCAAGAGCCTGGTCGCCCGGGTGCAGGCCGAGGCACGGGTGCCGGTCTTCGCCCATCTCGAAGGCATCTGCCATGTCTATGTGGACAGGGACGCCGATCTGGAGAAGGCCCGCCGCGTGGTCCTGAACGCCAAGACGCGGCGCACCGGCGTCTGCGGCGCGGCGGAATGCCTGCTGATCGACTGGCGCTTCTACACGCAGCACGGCGGGGTGCTGATCGAGGATCTGCTGAAGGCCGGGGTCGAGGTCCGCGCCGAGGGCGAGCTGCTCAAGGTTCCCGGGACGGTGAAGGCCGCGCCCGAGGATTTCGGCCGCGAGTTCCTCGACAGCATCATCGCCGCGAAACTGGTGGACGGGGTGGACGAGGCCATCGCCCATATCCGCCGCTATGGCAGCCAGCATACCGAGGCGATCCTGACCGAGAACGATGCCGCCGCCGAGACGTTCTTCAGGAACCTCGACAGTGCCATCCTCTTGCGCAACGCCTCCACCCAGTTCGCCGATGGCGGAGAGTTCGGCATGGGCGCCGAAATCGGCATCGCCACCGGCAAGCTGCACGCACGCGGGCCGGTGGGGGCCGAGCAACTGACCTCGTTCAAGTATCTGGTGACCGGCGACGGAACGATCCGGCCCTGATCCGGTCAGAAGGCGATGGAAATCTCGCCTTCGGCAAGATGGACGCTCAGGCGGCGGGCCTGTTTCTGGGCCTCCTCGCAGAGGATGGCGAAATGCACCTGCGCCGGGCCGATGTCGGCAGCGGGCGCGGGATTGGCGAGCAGATCCCAGAGATCGGCTTCGATCCTCGTGCGCGGGGCCTTGCCCAGCAGGGTCCAGCCGCGCTCGCCGCAGGCGAGGTCCAGCTTTCCGCCATAGGGCAGGGCGCTTTCCAGGCACAGCACCGCGAGAAAGGCGAGCTTGACCTCCCGCCGCGACAGGACTGCGGGGGCGGTCAGGCTCATGGCCAGCCGCGCCCCGCGCGACAAGTCGGCAAGGATCGCCTCGACATCGCCCCGCGCCACCTGGGCATCGCCCGGGGAAGAGCCGAAGGCGAGGCGGAAGAAGCGGATGCGCGCGCTGGCATTGGCGACGCTGTCGGCGATCAGCGCCACTTCCGGGCTCTTGCCCGCCGGCCCCATCTGCAGCAGTTCCACCCCGTTGCCGATGGCGCCGATCGGGCTAATAAGGTCGTGGCAGATGCGCGAGCCGATCAGGGCGGCGAGGTCAGGGCGTTCGGTCATCGGAATTCCTTCAGGGGCAGGTCATGAACGCAGTTCTCGAACCCGGAATGTTGGTGCGTCACCCGACCGAGACCGACTGGGGCCTCGGGCAGGTGCAGTCCAGGGTCGCAGACCGGATCACCGTGAACTTCGAACACCGCGGCAAGGTCGTCATCGACGGGCGGAGGATCACCCTTGTCCCCGTCTTTGACCGTCCGGGGTGAGGATAGCGTGCCACCTTTGCAATTCAACCCGGCAGCGGACGCTGCTGCCCGCCCCGCCGCAACCGTTGCATTCCCGCGCCCCAGGCTCTACCTCAGCGGCCGGGAACGGGGGCGGAGGATGCAGGCGGACGATCCGCATCTTGTGCTGCGGCTGGCGGCCGGCGACCGCGATCTCAAGGCGGCGCAGCGGCTGCGCTATGGCGTTTTCGTCGAGGAACTGGGCGGTGACGGCCCGCTGGTGGATCACGCCGCCCGGCTGGAGCGCGACGCCTTCGATCCGGTCTTCGACCATCTGATCCTGGTCGATACCCGCCGCGACGCGGCGACGCTCGACGACGTGGTCGGGGTCTATCGGGTGCTTTCCTCGGACCGGGTGGGCGCGGGACGGTTCTATTCCGAGGACGAGTACGACCTCACGTCCCTGCGCGCCTTGGGGCGGCGGCTTCTGGAGCTCGGTCGGTCCTGCGTTCACGCCGACTACCGGGGCGGCTCGGCAATGTTCCTGCTGTGGAACGGGCTGGCCGAATATGTGCTGGAGCGGGAGATCGAGGTCCTCTTCGGGGTGGCGAGCTTTCACGGCACCGATCCGGCGTCGCTGGCCCAGCCGCTGTCCTGGCTGCACCACCACCACCTGGCGCCGCCCGAGCTTCGGGTGCGGGCGGTCGGCGCGGCGCGGCAGGAGATGAACCTCCTTCCCCCCGAAGCGCTCGACCGCAAGGCGGCGATGCTCGGCACCCCGGCGCTGATCAAGGCCTATCTGCGGCTCGGAGGTTTCGTCGGCGATGGCGCCTGGATCGACCGGGCCTTCAACACCACCGATGTCTGCCTGGTCATGGATACCAAGGCGATGTCGGACCGCCACCGCGACTTCTACATGCGAAAGCAGGCGCGGGGATGAACGGGGCTGCGGGAGACGACCTGCCGCCCTTCGCGCCGGGCTGGCGCGGGCGGCTGCGGCTGGTCCGGCGGATCGGCACCGTCGGGGCCTTGACCTATGGCGGGCTCGTCCTGCTCTTGCTTGCCCGCCTGGTCGAGCGTCCGGTCCACGGGCTGAACCGGCCGATCACGCCGCGCATCACCCGCTTTGTCAGCCGCAATGCCCTGCGCCTGATGGGCCTGCGCCTGACCGTCACCGGCCAGCCCATGGCCGAGGCCGGGGCGGCGGTGGCCAACCATGCCTCCTGGCTGGACATCTTCGCGCTGAATGCCTCGGACTGCGTCTATTTCGTCTCCAAGTCCGAGGTGGCGCGCTGGCCCGGGATCGGCTGGCTGGCGCGGGCCACCGGCACCGTCTTCATCGCCCGCAAGGGCACCGAGGCCAAGGCGCAGGAACGCCTGTTCCGCCAGCGGCTCGGCGCCGGGCACCGGCTGATGTTCTTCCCCGAAGGCACCAGCACCGACGGCCGCCGGGTCGTGCCGTTCAAATCGACCCTTTTCGCCGCCTTCTTCGACAAGGACCTGCGCGACGGCATGCATGTCCAGCCGATCACCCTCGTCTATCGCGCCCCGCCGGGGGCGGACGACCGGCTTTACTGCTGGTGGGGCGAGATGGAGTTCGCGCCGCACCTGCTGCGGGTCCTGGCGCAGGCACCGCAGGGCGCGGTGGAAGTCACCTATCACCCGCCGCTGCGGGTGGCGGATTTTCCTGATCGCAAGTCACTGGCCGCCGCCGCCGAAGCGGCGATCCGTGCCGCGCATCCTTCGGCCTGACGAGGCGCTCAGCCCAGCACCACCCGCGCGTGGCGCTTGCGCCCTGCGGTCAGCTTGACCGGCCCGGCCAGCATCGAGGCGGTGACAAGCGCGCCGGTATCGGTCACGGCCTCGTCGTTCAGCCGCGCGCCGCCCTCGGCGATCAGGCGCTTGGCGTCCTTGCCCGACTTGGCCAGACCGGCGCGCACCAGAAGATGGGCCACGGTCACGCCCTGGCCCAGTTCCTCGGCCGTCACCGTCACCGTCGGCAGGTCCTCGCCCAGGCCGCCCTTCTCGAACACCTCGCGCGCCGTGGCTTCGGCCGCCGCCGCCGCCTCGGCCCCGTGCAGGAGCGTGGTCACGGCATTGGCCAGCACCGCCTTGGCGCCGTTGATCTCCGATCCGCCCAGGCTGCCCAGCCGCTCGCATTCGTCGAGCGGCAGTTCGGTGTAGAGCTTGAGGAAGCGGCCGACATCGGCATCGGTGGTGTTGCGCCAGTACTGCCAGAATTCATAGGCGCTGAAGAGATCGCCGTTGAGCCACACCGCGCCGGACTGCGACTTGCCCATCTTGCGGCCGTCCGAAGTGGTCAGCAGATGCGAGGTCAGGCCCCAGACCTCGCCCTCGATCACCCGGCGGGTCAGGTCCACGCCGTTGACGATGTTGCCCCACTGGTCCGAACCGCCCATCTGGAGAAGGCAGCCATGGCGGCGGTGCAGCTCCAGGAAGTCATAGGCCTGCAGGATCATGTAGTTGAATTCGAGGAAGGAGAGCGACTGCTCGCGGTCGAGGCGGGATTTCACCGACTCGAAGGACAGCATCCGGTTGACCGAGAAATGGCGGCCGATGTCGCGCAGGAAGGCGATGTAGTTCAGCCCGTCCAGCCATTCGGCGTTGTTGACCATGATCGCGTCGGTCGGCCCGTCGCCGAAGCGGACATAGGACGAGAAGGCGCGCTTGATCCCGGCGATATTGGCGTCGATCTGGGTATCCGACAGCAGCGGCCGTTCCTCGGCGCGGAAGGAGGGGTCGCCGATCTTGGTGGTGCCCCCGCCCATCAGCACGATGGGCTTGCCGCCGGTCTTCTGCAGCCAGCGCAGCATCATGATCTGGATCAGGCTGCCGGCATGCAGCGAGGCGGCGGTGGCGTCGAAACCGATGTAGCCGGGCACCACGCCCTTGACGAGCGCCTCGTCCAGCGCCTGAGTGTCGGTGCAGTCGGCGACGAAACCGCGCTCGCGCATCACCTGCAGGAAGTCGGACTTGGGATGAAAGGTCATGGATCGGCCACCGCTGGAGATGCGCCGCGCGGTATAGCGGGGCGCGGGCCGGCGTGGAAGCCGTGGTGAAGGGCGAGGCGATCTGGGCGCTGGGCGCGATGTCGGGCACATCGCTCGACGGGGTCGATGCGGCGATGCTGCTGACCGACGGGCTGCGGGTGCTGGACTTCGGCCCCTCGGCCTACCGGCCCTATACGCCGGGCGAGCGGGAGGTGCTGAAGGCCGCGCTCGGCCACTGGCCGGGCAGTGCGGAAACCTCGGCGGCGGCGGAAGTGGTGGAGACCGCCCATGCCGAGCTGATGTCCCGTTTCACCGGGGCGGAGATCGCGGGCTTTCACGGCCAGACACTGGCGCATGACCCGCGCGGACGCGGCACCCACCAGGCCGGCGACGGCGCGCTCCTGGCCGAGGCGCTGGGCTTGCCGGTGGTCTGGGATTTCCGCTCGGCAGACGTGAGCCTGGGCGGACAGGGAGCGCCGCTGGCGCCGTTCTTCCACTTCGCCCTCGGCCGCCGCCTGGGCGAGACCTTGCCCTTCGCCTTCCTCAATCTCGGCGGGGTGGGCAACCTGACCTGGATCGACCCGCGCCAGCCGGTGCCCGAGGCGCCCGGGGCGCTTCTGGCCTTCGACACCGGCCCGGCGAATGCCCCGATCAACGATCTCCTCTCCCGGCGACTCGGCTTGGCGCAGGACGAAGGCGGGGCGCTGGCGGCTTCGGGCCAGGTGGACGAGCAGGTACTGGCGGATTTCCTCGATCACCCCTACTTCTTTCGGATGCCGCCGAAATCATTGGACCGCAATGACTTCCACGCGATTCTTGATGCGGTTTCGCGTCTGGGCGATGCCGATGCTGCGGCAACCCTGACCGCTGCGGCGGCGGCGGCCGTGGCGCGGGGGACGGAACATTTCCCGATCCCGGTCTCCCGGGTGCTGGTCGCCGGCGGCGGAAGGCGCAATCCGGCACTGATGGCGGAACTCGCGCGCCGCCTGCCCGCCGAGGTCGCGCCGGTCGAGACGGCAGGGCTCGACGGCGACATGCTGGAGGCCCAGGCCTTTGCCTTCCTCGCCGTGCGCGTCGCCCTTGGCCTGCCGACCTCGGCCCCCGGCACCACCGGGGTGCCGATGGCGGTGGGCGGCGGCCGGATCAGCCGGCCCGGCGCGCCCTGAGGCTGGAGATCGTGTAGATCGCCAGCGCCGTCCAGATCAGCCCGAAAGCCAGCGCATGCGGCCGGTCGAAGGGTTCGTGGAAGACGAAGATGGCGATCAGGAAGATCGCGGTGGGCGAGGTGTATTGCATCATGCCGATGGTCGAAAGCCGCAGGCCCTTGGCGCCATTGGCATAGAGCATCAGCGGGATCGCGGTCATCACCCCGGCGGCGGACAGGAGCAGCGTCTGGCGCAGGCCCGATCCATAGACGCCCGCCGGCCCGATCCAGAGCAGATAGCCCGCCGCCAGCGGCGACAGCAGCAGGACTTCGAGCAGAAAGCCCTGGTTCGGTCCCAGCGGCAGCGTCTTGCGGAAATAGCCGTAGAGGCCGAAGGTCACGGCCAGCGCCAGCGCCACCCAGGGCAGACCCGCCTCATAGGTCAGGATCGCCACGGCAAGACCGGCCAGCGCCACCGCCGCCACCTGTCCCGGGCGCAGCCTTTCGCCCAGCATCACCGCGCCGAGAAGCACGGTGAACAGCGGGTTGATGTAATAGCCGAGCGCGGTGTCCACCGCCCGGCCGGCGCCGATCGCCCAGACATAGATCGCCCAGTTGACCGAGATCAGCGTTGCGGTCAGCGCCGCCATGGCCAGCAGGCGCGGGCTGCGCAGCGCGGCAAGGACCTCGGCGGTGCGGCGGCGGAAAAGCAGCGCCACCGCCGCCACCGGGATCGACCACAGCACGCGGTGGGCGACCACCTCGGCCGGCGGCACATCGGCCAGCGCCTTCATGTAGAGCGGCAGGAGACCCCAGAGCAGATAGGCGGAGCCGGCATAGAGGAAGCCGGGCAGCGTGTCGGCTTCCTGCGGTCTGGGGAGGGCGGCGGTCATGATCCGCCGGCCATAGCGCAGGCCGGCGGAAAAGGGAAACCGGTCGGAAGCCGCCCGGATGGTGCCGGGCGGGCCCCGCTCAGGGCATCAGCTCTTCAGGACGGCGCGGCCGTAATATTCCGCCGTCTCGCCCAGCAGTTCCTCGATGCGGATCAGCTGGTTGTACTTGGCCAGACGGTCGGAACGCGCGAGCGAGCCGGTCTTGATCTGGCCGCAGTTGGTGGCAACCGCCAGATCGGCGATGGTCGAATCCTCGGTCTCGCCCGAGCGGTGCGACATCACGTTGCGATAGCCGGCGCGGTGGGCCATCTCGACCGCCTGCAGGGTCTCGGTCAGGGTGCCGATCTGGTTGACCTTGACCAGCATGGCATTGGCGGTGCCCTTGGCAATGCCCTCGGCCAGACGGCGGGGATTGGTGACGAAAAGGTCGTCGCCCACGAGCTGGACCTTCTTGCCGATCTTGTCGGTCAGCATCTTCCAGCCTTCCCAGTCGTCCTCGGAGCAGCCGTCCTCGATCGAGATGATCGGGTAGTCGGCGGCGAGTTTCGCCAGATAGGCCACGTTCTGGGCCGGCGTGAGGTTTTTCTTCTCGCCGGCAAGGACATACATCCCGTCCTTGAAGTATTCGGTCGCGGCGCAGTCAAGCCCGAGGGAAATGTCCTCGCCCGCCTTGTAGCCGGCCTTGTCCACCGCCTTGAGGATGAAATCGAGCGCCGCACGGGCGGATTTCAGGTTGGGGGCAAAGCCGCCCTCGTCGCCGATGCCGGTGGAAAGGCCGGCGTCGTGAAGCTCCTTCTTCAGCGTGTGGAAGATCTCCGAGCCCATCCGCACCGCCTCGCGGATGTTCGCCGCGCCGACCGGCATGATCATGAATTCCTGGATGTCGATCGGGTTGTCGGCATGGGCGCCGCCGTTGATGATGTTCATCATCGGCACCGGCAGGATGCGCGCCGAAGTGCCGCCGACATAGCGGAACAGCGGCTGGGTGGTGGCATCGGCGGCGGCCTTGGCCACCGCCAGCGAGACGCCGAGGATGGCGTTGGCGCCGAGGCGGCCCTTGTTCGGCGTGCCGTCCAGCTCGATCATCGTGCGGTCGATGCCGATCTGGTCGGTGGCGTCGAAGCCGACGATCTCCTGGGCGATCTCGCCGTTGACGGCGGCAACCGCCTCCAGCACGCCCTTGCCCTTGTAGCGCTTCTTGTCGCCGTCGCGGCGCTCCACCGCCTCATGCGCGCCGGTCGAGGCGCCCGAGGGCACGGCGGCACGGCCCAGGGTGCCGTCTTCCAGCGTCACATCCACCTCGACGGTGGGGTTGCCGCGGCTGTCGAGAATCTCGCGGGCATGGATGTCGATGATCGTGGTCATGGGCGGGTCTCCCCCAGCGTGTTTGCGGTAACGGCTGCCCGGGCTTCTACCGCGCGGACCCGCTCCCGGTAAAGCGCATAGAGGCCAGCGGCGATGATCAGTGCGGTTCCGGCCAAAGCCTGGGCCCCCAACCTCTCGCCGAAGATCAGGACCCCGAGCGCCAGGCCGAAGACGATGCGCGAATAGCGGAAGGGCGCGACCACCGAGACTTCGCCCGCGCGCATCGCCTCGACGATGGCCCAATAGGCGAAGGTGCCGATGGTGACGGCGCCGGCGATCTGGGATCCGGTCAGGGCCGGGACCGGCGCCAGCCGTCCCTGTGCGGCGATGATGCCAGCGCCGAGCAGCGCCACGGTGGCATTGCCCCAGGTGGCGACGACGAAGGTCGGGACCTGGACCGGGGTCAACCGGGTGACGAGATCGCGCACCGCCAGGCCGAACACCGCCAGCACGCACCACAGGAGGTGAGGATCGAAGTCGATGGCCCCGGGGGCGAGCACCAGCATCACACCGGCGAAACCGGTCAGGACCGCCGCCCAGCGCCGCCAGCCCACCGGCTCCCCCAGGATCAGGCCGGCGAGCGCGGTGACGACCAGCGGCGTCGCCATCAGGATCGCCGAAAAGGCCGAGAGCGGCACGGTCGCCAGCGCCATGACCACGCCGAGCGTGCCGGCAAGCTCGCCGGCGCTGCGGGTCAGCAAGGGGCGGGAAAAGGCGGCGCGGCTGAGGATCGCGTGGCCGCGCAGGCGGCAGAGCAGGGCGAAGACCAGGGCGAGCGCCAGTCCGGTCAGCAGCACGACCTGGCCGATGGGGACGATCCGCGCCGCCGCCTTGATGAAGGCATCCTCGACGGAGAAGCCCGCCATCGACAGCACCATCAGGGCGATGCCGCGCTGGTTGGCGGTCATGATGCGGATCCTACTTCTTGATCCGCGTGCCGAAAAGCTCCAGCCGGTGGCCGACCAGCCGGTAGCCGAGGCGCTCGGCGATCCTTTCCTGAAGGGCCTCGATCTCGGGATCGACGAATTCGATCACCTCGCCGGAATGCACGTCGATCAGATGGTCGTGGTGCTCGCGCTCGGCATCCTCATAGCGCGCCCGGCCGTCGCCGAACTCCAGCCGGTCGAGAATCCCCGCCTCCTCGAACAGTTTCACCGTGCGATAGACGGTGGCGATGGAGATGCGCGGATCGATGGTGATGGCGCGGGCGTGAAGCTCCTCGACATCCGGGTGGTCCTCGGAATTGCCGATCACCTGCGCCACCACGCGGCGCTGGCCGGTCATCCGCAGGCCCTTGGCTTCGCAGCGGGCAATGATGTCGGTCATCCGCGATCCCCGTTTTGTCGCCACATAGGGGCAGCCGGCGCGGGGGGCAAGCGCGGTGTCATGGCGCCGGGATCAGCCGGGCCAGGCATGACCCGCCCGGCGTTGCCGGCAGGAGCGACAGGAGCGCCGCGCTGCCGCGCGACAGGCGCAGGAGATCCGCCTGCGCCCTGGGGCTGGCGCGGAAACGCTCGGTGGGGATCGCGGCGGCAAGCGGCGTGTCCAGCGCGAAGAGCGTTGCATAGCCGCGCGCCGCCGTGTTGGCGGCGACGAGGCAACCGTCAAGGTCCCCGGGGCAGTTGGCAGCGCAGAGGTCGCGCGCGGGCTGCGCTTCGGGCGCGGCGGCAAGATAGGCCGCCGCCTCGGCGACCAGCGCGGCATCGGCACCGGAAGGGGCCGCCCCGCTGCGCAAGAGCCGGCCGAGCGCCGCCTGATGCGGGTCGATGGTCTCCGCCGTTCCGCCCAGGGCGTTGGAGGCCGCGACCCGGCGCGCCAGCCCGTCCGGCGCGGCGGCCAGCTCGTCGAGGAGCCGCCGGACATCCTGGTCGCTGCCCGACATGCCGGCCCACCAGATCGCAGTGGACCACAGGACCGGGCGCAGATAGCCGGGCAGGGGCTCCGAAAGGTCGAGATCGAAGAGATCGGGCGGGCTCTCCTCGGCCAGCGCCAGGACCGCCAGCCGGGCGATGCCCGTCTCGCCGGCCGCCAAGGCGGCGGAAATCGCCACATCCCAGTCGCGCGCCCGCAGGGCCCGCAGTGCCAGGATGGTGTCGGGCGCTGCCTCTTCGGGAACGACCTCGGTCCAGGGCGTGCCGAAGGCGCTGCCCGGCGCACGCAGGATGTCACGCTTCTCGGTCGGCGACAGGCCCATGCGATAGGCCGAATCCGGCTGGCGCAGCTCGATCGCGGCCAGGAACAACGCCGAGGGCACATCCCCCTCGCGCGCCAGTGCCGCCAGCGCCGGCAGTGCGGTGGCGTCGTCATCCGCCAGCCAGGCCGCCAGCGCCGCCTCGCGCGCCGGCGGCACCTCCTCGGCCCGCGCCGGGGCCAGGGCGAGAAGGGGGGCAAGAAGGACGAAGACATGGACGGGGGCGAATCGCATGGCCAGGCTCCGGCAGCGGAGGCGATCTTGGGCGCGTCCACGCCGCGCACCAAGCGCCGCTTGACTTCACCGCCGCCGGGAGCGAGCCAGCGTTGCAGCGGAGGGACCATGGCGCGCAAGGACAGGCTGGATGCGCCAGGCGTGGCGGCGCTGTTTCTCTCGGCAGCGCTGTTTTCCTTCAATCAGATCACCATCGCCTGGGTGACCGAGGGATTGCAGCCGGTGTTCTATGCCGGGCTGCGCTCGCTCATGGCCATTCCCTTCGTTCTCATCTGGATGGCCTGGGCGCGGCGCCCCCTGCGCTGGACGCCAGGGGTCTGGCCGGCAGGGCTTGCCATGGGCCTTGCCTTCTCGTCGGAGTTCCTCCTGCTGTTCCTGGCGCTCGACCTCACCACAGTCAGCCGCACCGCGATCTTCTTCTACACCATGCCCCTGTGGTTCGCGCTTCTTGCGCATCGCTACCTGCCGGGCGAGCGGCTGACGGCAGTGAAGTCGCTGGGCCTGACCCTCGCCTTCGCCGGCATGGCAGTGGCGATCCTGGACCGCAGCGCCGGGGCGGGTGGCGCAGCCGGGCTGAACGGCGATCTTTGCGCTCTCGCCGGCGCGGTGGGCTGGGCACTGACCGCCTTCTGCACCCGCCGTCCCGGCCTTGCCCGGGTCGGGCCGGAGACTCAGCTTCTGTGGATGCTCGCGGTCTCCGGACCGGTGCTGCTCCTCGCCGCGCCGCTCTTCGGCCCGCTGGTGCGCGAGTTCCGGCCCGGCCATGCCGGCTGGATGCTGTTCCAGGCCTCGGTGGTGGTCGCGGGCGGTTTCATCGGCTGGCTGTGGCTGCTGTCATCCTATCCGGCTTCGACCGTGGCGAGTTTTTCTTTCCTGACCCCGGTGATCTCGCTTTTCTTCGGCTGGGCGATTCTGGGCGAGGAGATCGGGCCTGCGCTGGTCGTGGCGCTTGTGCTGGTGGCGTCCGGGATCGTTCTCATCAATCGCGCGCCGCAGCCGCCGGGCCCTGCGCATGAGCCACCGGCGGCAAACCTGCGCCCTGGCGGGGAAATCGCCCGTTCTTAAAGCCCGGCCTGAAGTTATCCACAGAATTGTTCACAGGCCGATCACGCAGCGGTGACGCCACACCTAGACGACTTATCCACCCCGAACACAAAATCTTGGGGGTAAGGGTGAAAAAACCATTGAACGCCGCCAAGGATTGCGTCACCTTCACCGGGTGCTTTGTAACGTGCCCGTGACAAGGGCCGGACAGGCGCGACGAGGACGAGCAGTCAGGCATCGACAATCCCGGATCGGGGAAGAGCCCGCGCAGGCGGGTCGGCTGATTGTTGTCTGTTCGAAGGGCCGGAAACGGCCAGAAACAGGAAATGTGACGGGCGGGAAGCCCGCGTTCTGAGGGGGACGGACGGATGAAGATCGAGCGGGCATTCACCACCGAGGCCGGCGGCGCCTATGGCGGCATCGCCTTTGCGCTGACGACGAGCGAGATCCGCAACCCGGACGGCAAGATCGTCTTCCGCAACGAAGCGGTGGAAGTGCCCGAAAGCTGGAGCCAGGTCGCCTCCGACGTTCTCGCCCAGAAGTACTTCCGCAAGGCCGGCGTCCCCGCGCGGCTGAAGCGGGTCAAGGAAAAGGGCGTGCCGGAGTTCCTGTGGCGCTCGGTCCCCGATCACGAGGCCCTGGCGGCGCTGCCCGAGAAGGAGCGTTTCGTCGGCGAGACCTCGGCCAAGCAGGTCTTCGACCGGCTGGCCGGCGCCTGGGCCTATTGGGGCTGGAAGGGCGGCTATTTCTCCAGCGAGGCCGATGCCCGCGCCTATCACGACGAGATGCGCTTCATGCTCGCCCGCCAGATGGCGGCGCCGAACTCGCCGCAATGGTTCAACACCGGGCTGCACTGGGCCTATGGCATCGACGGCCCGGGGCAGGGGCATTTCTATGTGGACCACAAGACCGGGGTGCTGACCGCCTCGGACAGCGCCTATGAACATCCCCAGCCGCATGCCTGCTTCATCCAGTCGGTGAAGGACGATCTCGTCAACGAGGGCGGGATCATGGACCTGTGGGTCCGCGAGGCGCGGCTGTTCAAATACGGCTCGGGCACCGGCACCAACTTTTCCTCGCTGCGCGGGGAGGGCGAGCGTCTGTCGGGCGGCGGCAAGTCCTCGTGCCTGATGGGCTTCCTCAAGATCTGCGACCGCGCGGCTGGCGCGATCAAGTAGGGCGGCACCACCAGTCGGGCGGTCAAGCGCATCATCGCCGACATGGACCACCCCGACATCGAGGCCTTCATCAAC
>CAZRQN010000042.1:7374-22725 GCA_964602115.1 uncultured Rhodobacterales bacterium | reverse complement strand
CAGCACATCGGCCGGGGGCAGGATCGCCGAGGCATCGGCCAGTTCCACGCCGTCAGGGGCATTGGGCACCGGCTCGTAGCTGAAAAGCACGATGTGCTGCCCGGCATCGACAAAGGACTTCAGGCACAGCTGTTCGAGAAAGCTCAGCGCTCCCCCGATCCACAGCGCACCGATCTGGTATTCCGCGCCCATCGCCTGCCTTGCCTTGCCGTGCCGTCGCTGCCGGTCTGTCGTTGCGCGGAAATGCTAACGCCCAATTGCAAGGCGCGGAAGCGGGCAGCGGGCGGATGGGTGACGGGCGCGGGGCCGGCGTGCTAGCTTTGCCGCAAGGCGGCGGCAGACCGCAGCGGGAAGGGCGTAAGGCGGGGCGCCGGGAATGGGCAGGGTGCGGGCAAGCGTGCTGGAGCGGCGGCTGGCGGCGGTGGAGACCGGCGCCGGCGGGATCACCCGCGTGCTCGACGCTGTGGCAGGCGAGGAGGATGACGCCTTCCGCATCTTCTTCGGCCAGGGCACCGCCCCCGAGGCCCTCGCGCCGGACGGCGCCCCGGGTTGTGCCCTGCCGCAGGACCTGCGGGCCATATCCGGCGGCACGCTCGGCCTTTTTGCCGGCCCGCCCCGGGTTGCGCTCGCAGCCGGTGGCGCGCTCGACATTGCCCTGCAGCCGGCGGAAACCGGCCCGCTTGCCGGCGCGAATGCGACGCTCGGTTTCCGCTGGGACGAAAGCGCCGACCAGCTGGCCGAGGGGCTGCGCTACATGGCGGCCGAACACGGGCTGACCGGCGCAGTGATCGTCAACCGGGCGCCGCACGACCCGGGCTTTGGCGCCGCCCTGACCGAAGCCCTTGGCAGTGCGGCGCTGACCATCGTCCTGGTGGACAGCCCCCTGCCGCTCGGGAAACCGGGGGAGGGGCCGGAGAACCATCCCCTCTTTGCCCCGGACGCGCCCGGCAAGGACCGGATGGAACATCCCGGGCCCGACCCCTGGCGGGCGCCGCTGGCCGAGGGGCTGATCTGGGAGGCGATGAAATGGCGCTTCCTCGCCCGCGCCCGTTCGGTGCTGACGCTCGATGCCTGCGACATCCTCGCCCCGCGCCCTCCCGGGACGCCCTCGGCTTTCGACGCCTGTCTGGCGGCGAAGCGCGGGGTTGTCGCGCTGGAGGGCCGGCGCATCTATCCCTGGCGGATCCGGCCTGCCGCCGAGGCGCGGTTTTCCGACCATGTCTGCCGGACCTTTGACCGGCCCGGCACTATCGCCCGTTGGGGGGTGGCGCCGGAAAAGGCCGGGCTGCACAACACATGGCGGATGCTGCGCGTGGCCTATGCCGCGCCTGACGGTGCGATGGCGCCGGGCTTTCTGCGCGCCATGGCGGTCAAGGTGCCGGGGCGCACGCCTTCGGAGCTTGCGCCCAAGACCTCGCTGACGCTCGATCCTGCCCTGCTGGCCCTGGCCACGGGCCCCCTGGAAGGCAAGCCGGTGCTGCCACCGGCAACCGCGATCCGCCGGGGCGCGGTGGGCACGCGCACGGTGATCGTCACCACGATGAAGAACGAGGGGCCCTTCATCCTCGAATGGCTCGCCTATCACCGCGCCATCGGCGTCGATGACCTGCTTGTCTATACCAACGACTGCACCGACGGCACCGACAGTTTCCTGTCGCTCCTGGAAACCAAGGGCCTGCTGCGCCACCGCGACAATCCCTATCGGCAATCGGGGCTCAAGCCGCAGCACGCGGCGCTGCAGGCGGCCGAGGCCGAGCCCGTGGTACAGGAGGCGGGCTGGGGCATCTGCATGGATGTGGACGAGTTCCTCAACATCCGCCTCGGCGACGGACGGCTGCCGGGGCTCTATGCCGCGATGGAGGCCGCGCTGCCCGGGGCCAACATGATCTCGGCCACCTGGCGGCTGTTCGGCAACGGCGGCCAGCACCAGTTCCAGGACCGTTTCGTCAGCGCGCAGTTCACCACCTGCGCCCCGGAACTGATCCGCAAGCCGCACCAGGCCTGGGGCTTCAAGACGCTGTTCCGCAACATCGCGCTTTACCGCAAGCTGGGCGTCCACCGCCCCAAGGGGCTCAACCCCGATCTCTGGGACGAGGTGCGCTGGCTCAACGGCTCCGGCCGGCCCCTGCCGCGCGAGATGTACCGCAACGGCTGGCGCTCCACCGTCACCACCTGGGGCTACGACTGGGTGCAGCTCAACCATTATGCGGTGCGCTCGGCGGAGAGCTTTCTCGTCAAGCGCGACCGGGGCCGGGTGAACCATGTCGAGCGTGACCAGGGCCTGAACTACTGGTTCCGCATGAACCACAACGCGACCGAGGACCGCTCGATCCTCTCCCGCCTGCCGATGGCGCGGGCGGAGTTCGACCGGCTGATGGCGGACCGCGATATTGCCGAGGCCCACCGGGCGGCGGTGGCGGCGCACCGGGCGAAGATCGCCGAGCTGAAGGCGCGGCCGGACTATGCGGCCTTCTATGCCGAACTGACCGCGCCGCGCATGGAACGGCTCTGCCAGCTCCAGCCGCATTTCGGCGCCGCCGTCTTCCGCGTGGGGCCGCAGGTGATCCCCTCCGATCTCGACCTCGCCACCCTTCCGCCGGATTTCTTCTTCACCCTGGGTCGCGCCGATGGGGCCGAAGCCGAGATGGAGGCCGACACATGAGCGCGCCCCGCTGCCTCGCCATCCTGACGGTGCGCAACGAGGGCGCCTTCCTTCTGGAATGGCTCGCGCATCACCGGGCGGTGGGGTTCACCGATTTTCTTGTCTTTTCCAACGATTGCCAGGACGGCACCGACCTGATGCTCGACCGGCTGGCCGACATCGGCTTCCTGACCCACCTGCGCAACGACGGCCCGCACGAGGAGGGCCCGCAATGGGCGGCGCTGAAGCGGGCGGAGAGCCATCCGGCCTTCAGGCGCGCCGACTGGGTCATGGTGCTCGACATCGACGAGTTCGTGAACATCGCGGCGGGCGAGGGCAGGGTGCCCGACCTTCTGGCCGCCCTGCCCGAGGCCAATGCCATTGCCATGACCTGGCGCATGTTCGGCAACGGCGGCGTGGAGCGCTTCGAGGACCGGCCGGTCCGGGCCCAGTTCATCCGCGCTGCGCCGCGTGTGCTGCACTGGCCCTGGCGGGCGGTGCAGGTGAAAACGCTGTTCCGCAACGACGGCAGCTTCCGCAAGCTCGGCGTCCACCGCCCGCGCAACCCGGATCCGGAAAAGCCGGCGCGCTGGGTGGACGGCTCCGGCCGCCCGCTGCCCACCGCCTTTTCCCGCAGTTTCCACGGTCTCGGCGAAGATCCCTACCGTCTGGTGCAGCTCAACCATTACGCGCTGGGGTCGATGGAAAGCTATCTGGTCAAGGCCGACCGCGGCCGCGCCAACCGGGAAGGCGCGCCCTTCGATCTGTCCTATTGGGTGGAGCGCAACTTCTCCACCGAAGAAGACAGCTCGATCCTGCGGCTCGACGCGCGGGTGGCGCCAGTCCTCGCCGGACTGATGGCGGACGAGGAGCTTGGCCCCGCCCATGCCGCCGCCGTCGCCTGGCGGCGCCAGCGTTTCGAGACGTTGATGGAAGAGGAGCCGTGGCGGGCGCTTTACGGCCGGCTGATGCTCACACCGCCGACGCGGACGCTGGACGAACAGCAGGCGCGGCGGATCTGGGACAAGAACGCCCGAAACGGAAGATTTCCCGGTATGGGGTTGTTCTCGCGGCGCTGATACGCCTCTAGGTTGTATTCCCGGGAGAATCCGGCTCCGGTACACCGGGATGTGAAACAGTGTTTACCGGAATCGTGCCTGCCGGCGGCGCGCAAATCCTTGTTCTCCAAGGCCTCTTCGGCGATAATGGCAGAGCGGCGGGTGGGATGTTCGTACTGCCGCGTGTGTGAGTGCTGGAGTTGACGATGGTGGAGGACCGCCCGGTCGAACCCGCTTTGCGGGGGTTGGCGGCTGACGGCTGGATTGCTCAGCTGGAGCAATCCGTGGGGGAAGACGGTTATGTCACGCGGCTGGGCAAACGCCATTGGGCGGCCTTTGCCGATCGCGACACGACCCTCCTTGTCACGTTCGAGGCCAGCGATGCCGCGATGAACGCCCCCCTGCGCCGGCTGGCCGCGCGCCGGGGCTGGTCGCATCTGTCGATGATCGCCGAGGGCGAGACCTTCTGGCGCGACCCGCTGGTCTGGCGCTACATCGACCGGCTGGTGGACGATGCCTTCTTCGAGGATTTCGACCGCGTGGTCTTCTACGGCGCCGGCGCGGCGGGCTATGCGGCCTGCGCCTTCTCCGTCGCCGCCCCAGGCGCCACCGTCCTTGCCATCCAGCCCCGCGCCACGCTCGCCCCCCGCCTTGCCGGATGGGACCGCCGCCATCTCGGTGCCCGCCGTTTCGACTTCACTTCGCGCTACGGCTATGCCCCGGCGATGCTGGAGGGCTGCCACCGCGCCTTCCTGATCCACGACCCGGCGCAGCACGAGGATGCGATGCATGCATCGCTGTTTTCGCAGTCCTGGGTCGCCCAGCTCCGCGCCCCGCATGTCGGGCCGGATCTCGAAGCCGCGCTGCAGCGCATCGGCGTGCTCGACATGCTGGTGGACCGCGCCATGGCCGGACGGCTCACCGAGATGGACTTCGCCCGCGCCCTGCGCGCAAGGCGCAGCGACGGGCCCTATCTCGCCCGGCTGATGCGCATCGCCCGCGAGGCGGGAAGCCTGCGGCGCGAGGCCATGGTCTGCCGCTCGGTCCTGTCGCGCCTGTCCGCGCCCGCCTTCCGCAAGCGTCTCGATGCCATCGAGGCGGCGATGGCCCGGGGAAGGATGGCCTGACCGGGCTCAGTAGTTCTCGGCCATCGCCCGCAGCACCGCCGCCCGCGCACCGGATTCGCGCGCCATGCAGCCGTAAAGCAGCATCGGCTCGGCAGTGCCGCCATGCATCGCCCAGGCCTCGGCCCGGCAGGTCTCGTCGCGCACGGTGATCCAGGCCCGCTGCGCCTCGCGCAGCGCCCGTTCCGCGCCCCGGTCATGGGCCGGCAGGGCAAGGTCGATGGAATTCATCGCCCCCTTGGCCTGGGCATAGGCGAGGTTCAGCCCCGCGTCCGCCGCCTGCCAGTCGAGATAGGCGCATTGGGTCAGTTCGGCCTGCGCCACCGCTTCGGCGCATCCGGCGCCGGCAGCGCCGGGCGCGACCGCCAGCGTCGCAGCCAGGGCCAACGCGATTGCCGCCTGCCGTCTCACATCGAGCGCCCGTCAACATGTTTCGCCGTGGCGGCGATGGCGCGCGGGTCGATGCCGTCCAGGCTGTTGATGTTGATCGCCACCACCGGGCTCCCGTCCGGCATGGCGCCGTAGGCGAAGCATTCGATGCCGCAGGTGCGGCAGAAGCGATGGCTGATCGCATGGCGGTTGAAGAGATACTCAGTGGTCTCGCCCTCGCCCTTTTCCAGCACGAAGGCCGAGCGCGGCGCGAAGGCAAAGACCGCGCCCAGCGGCTGGCAGCGCGAGCAGTTGCAGGTCACGACCCCGTCAAGCGACACCTCCACCCGATACCGCACTGCGCCGCACTGGCAACCGCCGCTGTATTCGCTCATCGCACCGCTCCGTTTGCCGGCCCGCCCCGGGCCTGTTCCACGCCAGGCTAGCCGAGCGGAAAGGGGGCGGCCACTGGCATTTGCGCCGCAGTTGCGCTAGCGGCGGGGCATGGACAGCCTCACGATCCGCCGCCCCGACGACTGGCACCTGCATCTGCGCGACGGCGCGATGCTGCAAGCCGTCCTGCCCGAAAGCGCCCGCCATTTCGCCCGCGCCATCGTCATGCCGAACCTCGTGCCGCCGGTGGTTTCCGCCGCCGACGCCCGCGCCTATCGCGAGCGGATCCTGGCCGCTTTGCCCGAAGGTGCCGCCTTCCAGCCCCTGATGACGCTCTACCTCACCGAAACCACCGATCCCGAGGACGTGGCAGCGGCGGCGGCCGAGGGGCTGGTGAAGGCGGTGAAGCTCTATCCGGCCGGGGCTACCACCAATTCCCACGCCGGCGTGCGCGACATCCTCAAGGTGCAGGCGGTGCTTGACCGCATGGCCGAGATCGGTCTGCCGCTCTGCGTCCATGGCGAAGTGACCGACCCGGAGGTGGACATCTTCGACCGCGAGGCGGTGTTCATCGACACGGTGCTCGATCCGCTGCGCCTGCGCACCCCGGGCCTGCGGGTGGTGATGGAACATGTCACCACCGAGGACGGTCTGGACTATGTCTATGCCGCAGGCGCCTCGATGGGGGCCACGATCACCGCCCATCACCTGGTGCTGAACCGCAACCACATCCTCGCCGGCGGCATCCGCCCGCATTACTACTGCCTGCCGGTGGCCAAGCGCGAAGGCCACCGCCGCGCGCTGGTCGCGGCCGCCACCTCCGGCGCGGGGCGGTTCTTCCTCGGCACCGACAGCGCGCCGCATGTCGATGCGCTGAAGGAACATGCCTGCGGCTGCGCCGGCTGCTTCACCGCCACCAACACCCTGCCGCTCCTCGCCGAGATCTTCGACCGCGAAGGCGCGCTCGACCGGCTCGAAGCCTTCACCAGCCTCAACGGTGCCGCCTTCTACCGCCTGCCGCCCAACGAGGCGCGCCTCACCCTGACCCGGGGCGCGGCCGCCGCCTTTCCGGCGAAGATCGACACCGGCGCTGGCCCGGTCACGGTCTTCGACCCCGGCTTCCCGATCCACTGGCATGTGGCGCCCTGACCCCGACGACAGGCGCCTCCCCGCCCCCCAGCCGCCCGCCGCCCCGGACCTGACCGAAGGACATTGCAGATGACCTCTCCGCGTGACGCCGCCCGTGCGCTTCTCGACATCAGGGCCGTCCATTTCAACGCCGCGACGCCCTTCACCCTGGCCTCCGGCCTGCCTTCGCCCACCTATATCGACTGCCGCCGCATCATCTCCTTCCCGGCGGCCCGGACGATGCTGATGGACGCCATGGCCGGACAGATGCGCGGGCTCGGCTTCACCAATGTCGCAGGTGGCGAGACCGCCGGCATCCCCTTCGCCGCCCTGATCGCCGAACGGCTGGGCCTGCCCATGACCTATGTGCGCAAGAAGCCAAAGGGCTATGGCCGCAACGCCCGCATCGAGGGCGTGATGGGCGAGGGCGACCGGGTGCTGCTGGTCGAGGATCTCGCCACCGACGGCGGCTCGAAACTCAGCTTCGTCGAGGCGATCCGCGAGACCGGCGCCAGCTGCGCCCATACGGCGGTGGTGTTCTTCTACGACATCTTCCCCGGCGCCGAGGCGCGGCTGGCCGAGGCGGGCGTCACGCTCCACCGGCTGTGCACCTGGTGGGACGTGCTGGCCGAAGCCCGCGCGGGCGGCGATTTCGACGCCGCGACCCTTTCGGAGGTGGAAACCTTCCTCCACGCCCCCCGCGCCTGGCAGGAGGCGCGCAAGGGCGACTGACGCCACGGCAAGTCCCCGCCGGCCCGATCGAACGGAATGGAGCGCCGGCGCCAGGCGCGTTCCACGAATCGTCTGGCTCTGGTAGAGAGATGGCACGTTGCCCCCAGATTTGGGGGGAGGGCGGCGGAAACTGGACTATGCCCCGGCTTCTCCCGAGGTTTTCCACAGGGTTGTCCGGGGCTTGCCATGCCGGTGGCCAACGGGGCATCACCCGGACAGGGACAGGGGAAAAAGATGACGGAACTGGCCATTCTGCGCGCTCCGGCGGCCTCTCCGGCGCCGGCGGGAGAGGAGCCGCTGCCGCATAACATCGAAGCCGAGCAACAGCTCCTCGGCGCGATCCTGACCAACAACGATGTCTTCGACCGCATCGCCGCCATCCTGCGGGCCGAGCACTTCTTCGAACCCACCCACGCCCGCATCTTCGAGATCGCCGCCGCCCGCATCCAGAAGAACGCGCTGGCCTCGCCGGTGACGCTCAAGGCCTTCATGGAGGACGATCCCGGGCTGAAGGATCTGGGTGGCCCCGCCTATCTCGCCCGCCTGGCCGGGGCGGCGATCTCGGCCTATGCGGCGCGCGACTACGCCCGGATGATCCACGACCTTGCCGTCCGCCGCGAGCTGATCGCGCTCGGCCGCGACATCTCCGCCAAGGCCGCCAAGGTCGAGGTCGAGAGCGAGCCGCGCGAGCAGATCGTCGAGGCCGAGCAGCGGCTCTACCAGCTGGGCGAGCAGGGCCATGGCGAGCGTGGCTTCCAGTCCTTCCTCAAGGCCGTCACCGATGCCGTCAATGTCGCCAATGCCGCCTACCAGCGCGACGGGGGCCTCGCGGGCCTGTCCACCGGCCTCGCCGATCTCGACCGCAAGCTCGGCGGCCTGCACCCGTCGGACCTGCTGATCCTCGCCGGCCGCCCGTCGATGGGCAAGACCTCGCTCGCCACCAACATCGCCTTCCACATCGCCCGCACCCACCGGCGCGGCCGCAAGCCGGACGGGACGGAGGGCTCGGTCGAAGGCGGGGTGGTGGGCTTCTTCTCGCTGGAGATGTCGGCCGAGCAGCTCGCCGCCCGGGTCCTGTCCGAGGCCTCCGAAGTGCCCTCCGAACAGATCCGCCGCGGCGACATGACCGAGGCCGAGTTCCGCCGCTTCGTCGAGGCCGCCAAGCAGCTGGAGGCCTGCCCGCTCTATATCGACGACACGCCGGCGCTGCCCATCGCCCAGGTCGCGGCCCGCGCCCGGCGGCTGAAGCGCACCCACGGGCTCGACGTGCTGTTCGTCGATTACCTGCAGCTCCTGCGCGGCTCGTCCCGGACCGGCGACAACCGGGTGCAGGAAGTGTCGGAAATCACGCAAGGGCTCAAGGCCATCGCCAAGGAGCTGAACATCCCGGTGGTGGCCTTGTCCCAGCTGTCCCGCCAGGTGGAAAACCGCGACGACAAGCGCCCGCAGCTTTCGGACCTGCGGGAATCGGGAAGCATCGAGCAGGACGCCGATGTGGTGATGTTCGTCTTCCGCGAGGAATACTACCGCGAACGCGAGAAACCCGGCGACCACGACCTGGAGGCCATGGCGAAATGGCAGTCGGTGATGGAACAGGTCCATGGCAAGGCCGAGGTCATCATCGGCAAACAGCGCCACGGACCGATCGGCTCGGTGGAACTGGCGTTTGAAGGGCGGTTCACCCGGTTCTCCAATCTCGCCAAGGCCTGGCAGGGGGAGAGCGGGGGGTATTGAGGGGGATCAAATCCCCTGGCGGCGCATCGCCACCCAATTCGACCGGGCCCCATCCTCTTCCTCTCCGTTTGCGCGCTTGCGGCAACCGTCATCTATTGGTTGTGTGTCCTTTCCCCGGACGGCCAATTATTGACGTGACTCGAAAACCGGCCCAACATTGGGCAAATAACGAAGTTGATGGGGGCATACTTGGCCAATGTTTCAGTGGGAATGGCCCAAGATGCGGCCGATTTCGAAGTTGCCCGCGCCTTGTGCCAGGATTGGCTGGATTGGCACTGGCGCCATTACCCGAGTGATTGGCCCACGGGGCCGGACCATCCGATGGACCGTGAAAAGTTTGCGATCATCGTGCAGAACCTGCCGTCACTTCATGAACGGCCGCGCGGTGGCATCCTCATCGGTTCGGTGGATGGTCAAGCGGTCGGCTGCGTGATGTATCTCGAAGCCGGACCGGAGGTTGCGGAGTTCAAACGCATGTTCGTAAGTGAAAAAGGTCGGGGCCATGGGCTTGGCGGACTTATGCTTGCGGCGATGTTCGAGAATCTGGTCGCCGATGGTTACCGAAAGGTGTACTTTTCCTCGGCAACATTTCTGACTCACGCAAGAGCGATGTATGAAGCCGCTGGCTTTGTGAGCATTCCCCATCCTGCCGGGTTTCCGGAGGAGTGGCTCAAACGGGTCTATTTCATGGAGCGCACCCTGGTTTAGCGGCCCCTAGGGTGCGCATTCATTGCGCACCTCTTCCTCCATCACCGACCCCCGAACAGGCACTTGGCCCAGTTCGAATTGGGCGGAATCGCCTACTTCAATACACAAAGAACAGGCATCAAATCGGGAAGATCGCGACTACGGCTCATCCCGCCTTTTTTCGCTCGCAACGGTCGTCGCCTTTTTCTCGATCTTCAGCCGCCCGCCTTTGGTCCAACCAACGCGGGCGTCTCGCTCGCGATCCACGACGTCGAGTCTTTCGTGCTCGCCGCCAGTCCCGGCTTCTCCCCAGTGGTAAGTGTTTGCTCCGTATCCGTCGCTCGTTTTCGACATGCACGAATCCCTTCGAAACGCCCTGCCTTGTCAGCTACCGCCCGTAGGGTGCGCATTCATTGCGCACCGTCCGTCGCGCCAAGGTGCGCAATGAATGCGCACCCTGCCGCCCGTCCCGGTGCCACTACGAATACGGCCACGCCGCCACGTCCACCACCAGCCCGTGCTTCACCGGGTTGATCCAGCAATAGCGTATATGCGCCGCGAAGTCCTCCTCGTCGCGGAGGTGAACCCCGACCTACGGTCTATCCCGGTGCCACGACGAATTTGGCCACGCGGCCACATCCGCCACCAACCCGTGCTTCACAGGGTTGATCCAGCAATAGCGCACATGCGCCGCGAAGTCCTCCTCGTCGCGGAGGTGATGCTCCCAGAACCTCTTCTGCCAGATGGGCGCCTCGTCCCGTAGGTCGGGGTTCACCCCGACTCTTGCTTCATAGGCCCCACCCCGTCGCACCCGTCCGGCATTGGCGCCGTAGGGATTGCGGGGCGGGAGAGTCGGGGTGAACCCCGACCTACGGACGGCCCGGGAAAACCTCGCCTTGATCGCCCCCCACCGCGTCGAGAAATCCGCATCGCCCTCCGGCAGGGTCCAGACGCAGTGCATGTGGTCCGGCAGGATCACCCAGGCGTCGATGGCGAAGGGCCGTTCCGCCCGCGTCTGCCGTACCGCCTGGCGCAGGGCCTGAATCTCGCGGATGAGGAGGTCGGAGCCGCGATCGGCCAGGTTCACGGTGAAGAACACCGGGGCGCCGGGGATGCGGGGGCGCAGATAGGCGGACATGCGGCACGCTCGCATGTCAGGGTTAACGAAATCTCTCCTGCCCTGTCGCCGCATCACCGACGGCGGCCATGGCAGGGATGGCGCCCCGGGGCCGCACCCCGACCTGGCCGCCCCACCCGGCGCACGCGGGGTTAACCGGGGGCAATTCCCTACCAAACCCTCAACGACTCAACTTAAACCGCTGAAAGACAACACAAAAAAACGTCCCTCCGTGTGACGCTTCCCCGGGAGCCGGTTCAGGAGGCGCGGGCGCGGGAGTTTTCGGGTGCGCCAGGGGCCGAAAGGGCCGTCTCCGCAGCCTGCCGGCGGGTCAGCGCCGGGCGGGCGAGGGGGCCATAGCCGTTCTCCGGGTCCTTGAGGAGCGCGGGGAACAGCCGCAGCACCTCCGTCCTCTGCCGCCAACCCAGCATCTTCAGCGCCGCCGGCCCGGGACGGAAGCTCTCGCTCGCGGCCCCGGCGGTCGTCAGGATCGCATGGGCGGGCAGGAGCAGGTGGTGATAGGTCACCGCCTTCACCCCCCGCATCTGGCGGATTCCGGGGCGGTTGGTCAGACCGATGGCGGGGACCAGGACTTCGCGGCCGGTCGCCGGATCGGCGAGGAGGAGCTTGTGCTGGGGCGAGACCACGAGGTCCACCGCCGGGCAGCCGGGCCCGAGCGCCCCGGCGCGGATCGCCACCGGGCGGGTCTTGGGGTCGCTGCCCGGCCAGGCATGCCGGCTCGCGCCGTGCCAGACCACGGGCTGGGGCCCGTGGTCGCGGGTCATCACCAGGTCGCCGGGTACCAGCTGTTCCACCGCGACCTCGCCGGCGGGGGTGAGGACAAGCGTGCCCTCGGCCAGGCAGACGGGCACCGGGTTGGGGGTCGTGTCCTGATTGAGGACCGACAGCGCGCCGTTCTGGAAGGCGTTCATCTCGGCCTGGGTCGCGTTCTGCCCGTTCAGGAAGAACACGCTCATGTTGGAGCCGGTGGTCGGATAGTCGATGATGGTGATCCTGACGATCTCGTCGCCCTTGAACTGCGCCGGGAACCGGTTCGAGGCCGAGCCGGTGGAGGGCAGATTGGCCGTCCAGTCGTAGGTGAAGCTGTAGGTATTGCTGCCGATCTGGATCTTGGTGTCCGGGTCGATGTTGCCGGACCCCTGTTCAAGCTGAAGGTCGCCACTGGTGCCGAAGGCAACGAACTTGATCTCGAAGGAGGTCGGGCTGCTGGAGACGTTCAGGGCATTGTTGGCTGCGGTCGAGCTGTCCTTGCGGACGAAGAAAGTCGTGTCGAAAGTGGCCATCCCGCGCTCCTGCCGTCTGCCTGGCGCAGGGCTTTCGGTCGGGACCGCTGGGCCCCGGCACCCTTTCCCCGCTGCGCGATCAGGGTGGGCGCCTTGTTCTATGGGGCGGAAGTGTAAAGAACGTGGCCCAATTACGCAATTCCCGCGATTTTCCAGACGCCGCAGACGGGCGCGGATGCCTCACATGAAGGCCTGCAGCCCGGTGATCGCCCGGCCGAGGATCAGGGCATGGACGTCATGGGTGCCCTCGTAGGTGTTCACCGTCTCGAGATTGACCATGTGGCGCATGACGGCGAAATCCTCCTGGATGCCGTTGCCGCCGTGCATGTCGCGGGCATGGCGGGCGATTTCCAGGGCCTTGCCGCAGTTGTTGCGCTTGACCAGCGAGATCATCTCCGGCGCCGCCTCGGCCGCGTCCATCAGGCGGCCGACCTGCAGGCTGGCCTGCAGGCCGAGGGCGATTTCGGTCATCATGTCGGCGAGTTTCTTCTGGTAGAGCTGGGTCCCGGCGATCGGCTTGCCGAACTGCCGCCGGTCAAGGCCATAGCTGCGGGCGGCGTGGAAACAGGCCTCGGCCGCGCCCAACACCCCCCAGGAAATGCCGTAGCGGGCGCGGTTGAGGCAGCCGAACGGGCCCTTCAGCCCTTCGACATGCGGCAGGAGCGCATCCTCGCCGACCTCCACGTCCTTGAGCACGATCTCGCCGGTGATTGAGGCGCGCAGGCTGAGCTTTCCGCCAATCTTGGGCGCCGACAGGCCCGGTGTGCCCCTGTCGAGGACGAAGCCCCGGATCTTGCCGCCATGCGCCTCGGACTTGGCCCAGACGACGAAGACATCGGCGATGGGCGCGTTGGAAATCCACATCTTCGAGCCGTTCAGGCGGTAGCCCCCGGCAGTCTTGACCGCCCGGGTCTTCATCCCGCCGGGGTCCGACCCCGCATCGGGTTCGGTCAGGCCGAAACAGCCGATCCACTCTCCGGTGGCCAGTTTCGGCAAGTACTTCGCGCGCTGCGCCTCGCTGCCATAGGCATGGATCGGATACATCACCAGCGACGACTGCACCGACATCATCGAGCGGTAGCCGGAATCGACCCTCTCCACCTCGCGGGCAATCAGGCCATAGGCGACATAGCCGGCGCCAAGCCCGCCGTATTCCTCCGGCACGGTGACGCCCAGAAGCCCCGCCTCGCCCATCTCGCGGAAGATCGCCGGATCGGTGGCCTCGTCGCGGTAGGCGGCGGTCACGCGCGGCGCGAGACGGTCGGCAGCGAAGGCGCGGGCGGCATCGCGCAGCATCCGCTCCTCCTCGCTCAGCTGGCCTTCCAGCCGGAAGGGATCGGACCAGTCGAACCGGCCCAGATCCGGGGCATCCTTGGCTTTCAGTTTCGGGCGGTCGGTCTGGTCCATGGTTCTCTCCTTCGCTGGCAGCATAGGCGGCGCGACGCATCGCGTCCAATGTGAAGACTTTACGAGTTGATGCGCAGGGCGCATCATCCCGGCATGCGACGCGCCTGGACACCGACACTTCCGGAGCTTGAGGCCTTTGCTGTGACCGCGCGCATGGGCACGACCATCGCCGCCGGAGAAGCGCTTGGCCTGTCGCAGAGCGCGGTGTCGCGGGCGCTGGCTTCGCTGGAGGCGCGGCTGGGGCTTTCACTTTTCCTGCGATTTCGCAGACGGTTGACCCTTACGGATGCGGGAAGGTCCTTCCTGCCCGAGGCCGAGCGGCTTCTGGCGGACCTGGACCGTGCCGCGCGCGACGTGATGGGATTCGGCGGCGGTCCGGTGCTGCGCATCGCCTGCCTGCCAACTTTCGCGCAGATCTGGCTCATCCCGCGCCTTGCCGAGTTCATGCAGAAGACGGGCACAACGGTGGATCTCTCCACCACGCTGGGGCCTGTGGGATTCGAGCGTGACCCGCGCGATGCCGCTGTCCTGCGCGGCCCGGTCGAGGGGCGGTCGGCGGTGCTGGCCCCGGACCGCCTGATCGCCGTCGCCGCTCCGGGGCGCGGGGACGATCTGGCGCGGATGCCGCTTCTCCAGCAGGCGACGCGGCCCGATCTCTGGCCGGCGTTCCTGGATGGCGCGCCGGCGCGGGGGCCACGTTTCGAGACATTCGGCATGGTGCTTGCGGCAGCGCGGGCGGGAATCGGCGCTGCGCTGATTCCCGAAGTGCTGGTGGAGCGCGACCTTGCCGAAGGGTCGCTGGTGCGCCTGTCCGGCCGGGTTCTGGATGGCGGTGCGCCCTATGTGCTGGTCTGGCCGGCGCGCAGCGAGGCGCTGCCCATCTTCCGCGCGCTGCGCGCGGCCCTGATCGGCGGAACTTGACCGCCTGGGCGCGGTTTCTGTCGCCGGTTGACGGATTGATATGGCATAGCAGGGGCTGGCGCTGCAGGTCGGGCCAGCGAGCCGGGACCCGACCCCGGATTCTGTAGGAAGGACGCTTGATGAAACGGATTTTGACCACGACCACCGCACTTGCGGTAGCGCTCGGCACCACCCCGCCCCTGGCCTTCGCCCAGTCGATGGACGACGCGGGCCGGGTGATCGGCGACGACGGCAGCGTTCTTTGCGAACCGACTGCGGACACGGCATGCGACCTTGACGCGATCATGGGTCAGCTAGCCGACGAGCAGCGCGCCGCAGAGGACGCCGCTGCCGCCGAAGCGGCTGCGGCACAGGCGGCGGCAGAGGCCGAGGCCCAGGCTGCGGCGGAAGCGGCGGCTGCAGAAGCTGCCGCCGCCGAGGCTGCGGCCGCCGAGGCGGCCGCTCAGGCGGAAGCCGAGGCCCAGGCGGAAGCTGCGGCGGCTGAGGCTGCGGCGGCCGAGGCGGCGGCGCAGGCGGCGGCGGAAGCGGAAGCCCAGGCCGCTGCAGAGGCGGCGGCCGCAGAAGCGGCAGCGAAGGCCGAGGCGGAAGCGGCGGCGCAGGCGGCCGCCGATGCGGAAGCCCAGGCGGCTGCGGAAGCCGAAGCGCAGGCTGCGGCCGAGGCGGAAGCCCAGGCGGCGGCGGAAGCCGAAGCGCAGGCGGCGGCCGAGGCAGAGGCCCAGGCGGCTGCGGAAGCCGA
>CAZRQN010000042.1:0-7274 GCA_964602115.1 uncultured Rhodobacterales bacterium | reverse complement strand
CAGGCGGCTGCGGAGGCCGAAGCGCTGAAGGCTGCTGAAGAAGCGGCGGGCGCCGAAGGCAGTGCGGCCGGGGCCGAGCCTGTCGTGCCGGCTACCGAACCGGAGGCCACGGCCGAGACCGAGCCTGTCGTGCCGGCCACCGAACCGGAGGCCACCGCCGAGACCGCACCCGAAGTCATTCCGGAAGCCACGCCCGAGGCGGTGGACACGCTGGAGACGCTTCTGGTCGAGCCCGCCACCGAGGAGGGCGCTTCTTCTGCAGTCGTTCCGGCGGCCGAGGCGGCGGCCCTGCCGCTGGTCGAGGCCGAGCCGTTGGTAATGGACGCGCCCCCGTCGCCGGATGCCGTCGATACCGTGGTCGAGACGGTCACCGATGCAACGACCCGCTCCTCGTTCGAGGAATTCGCTCCGGCTGCCGCGAATGCGGAGACGGCCAAGGCCGCGACCGACAAGGACGGCAAGCGCAAGAAGAAGCGCGACAAGGGCTTGTCCGACCTCGAGAAGGTGGGGCTGGTTGCGCTCGGCGCGCTGGTGGTCGGCGCGATGCTGAAGAACGGCGACCGGGTGGAGCAGAACACCGGCGACCGCGTCGTGGTTCAGCGCGAGGACGGAAGCTACGTCATCCTCAAGGACGACGACACGTTGCTGCGCCGCCCGGGCTCGACGATCCGCACCGAAACCTTCCGCGACGGCTCCACCAGGACCATCGTGGAACGCGAGGACGGCAGCCGCGTCATCACCATCCGGGACGCTTCCGGGCGGGTGCTGCGCCGGGCCGCGATTGACCGCAAGGGCCGAGAGACGCTCCTGATCGACGATCTCATGCCGGTCGAGCCGATCGACGTGACGACGCTTCCCAAACCGCGCAAGCCCGTGACCATTTCCGCCTCGGGCTCGGATGCCGCGCTGGCGGCCAGCATGGCCGCGATTGCCGCGCGTGACGCGGACCGCAGCTTCTCGCTGCGGCAGGTGCGCGAGATCAAGGAAGTGCGGGCGCTGGCTCCGGTGATCGATGTCGAGCCGATCACCTTTGAGACCGGCTCGTCGGCCATCGACGTGGCCGAGGCCGAGAAGCTGGCCGATCTCGGGCGGCTGGTGACCCAGATGATCGAGGCCCGGCCGAACGAGCTGTTCCTGATCGAAGGCCATACGGATGCCGTGGGCTCGGCGGCCTCCAACCTGACGCTGTCCGACCGGCGGGCGGAATCGGTGGCGCTGGCGCTGACCGAGTATTTTGGCGTGCCGCCGGAAAATCTGGTGGTTCAGGGCTATGGCGAAAGCGATCTTCTGGTGGAAACCGATGGCAACGAGCCGCGCAACCGCCGGGTAGCGGTGCGGCTGATCTCTCCGCTGCTGGCGGCCTCGAACTGACATCCCCCGGAAGGGGGGAAGCCATGGTGTCAATCACGCGGGCCTTGCAGGCCCGCGTGTCTCTTTTCGGGCGTGGCTTGCAGAGATGCTGCGGGCGCCGCAGACTGAACCGATGACCGATCTCGACGGCGCACCGGAAACCGCGCTCGCCTGGCACCGCGCCGCCAGGGGCGCGGCCTTGGCCACCGTGGTCGAGACCTGGGGCTCTGCGCCCCGTCCGGTCGGATCCCAGATGGCAGTTTCGGGAGATGGCGAGTTCACAGGTTCGGTGTCCGGCGGATGTGTCGAGGGCGCCGTCATCGCCGAGGCCCTGGCTTCGCTCGGCGATGGCCGGACGCGGCTTCTGACCTATGGCGTCTCGGACGGCGACGCCTTCGCCGTCGGCCTCGCCTGCGGTGGAACGATCCGGGTGCTGGTCGAGCCGGTGGGGCAGGGCCTGCCGGAGGCGATGCTGGCCGAACTGGTCGCCGCCCGCGCAGCGCGTCGGCCCGTTGCCTATCATCTGCACCCCGGAACCGGCGTTCGCACATTGTCCGGTCGGGTCGCCGCACTGGAGGAACGTTTCCGCGCCGACCGCTCGGGGATGGAGGAGGACGGGAGCTTCACAGCCATCCACAACCCGCCGCTGCGGTTGGTCGTGGTGGGCGCCGTGCACATCGCCCAGGCGCTCCTGCCGATGGCGCGGGCTTGCGGCTACGATCCCGAGCTGATCGACCCGCGAGGCGCCTTCGGCAGCGCCGAGCGGTTTGCAGGGGTAAGGGTCCTGGATGACTGGCCGGACGCGGCACTGCGCGCCCTCGGTCCCGATGAGCGCACGGCGGTCGTGACCCTGACCCATGATCCGAAGCTCGACGACCCGGCGCTGCAAGCGGCGCTCGCCTCGCCGGCGTTCTACGTCGGCTGCCTGGGCTCCAGCCGCACCCACGCGCGGCGGGTGGAGCGGCTGCGCGCCGCTGGAATGGGGGAGGCGGCCATCGCCCGTCTCCATGCGCCGGTCGGGCTCGATATCGGCGCGCGCGGCCCGGGCGAAATCGCGGTCGCGATCATGGCGCAGGTCACCGAAGTCCTGCGCCGGGGCTGAGGGTGGCCGCGCCTATTTCGGCGCGACCATCATCACCATCTGCTTGCCTTCGAGCCTGGGCATCGCCTCGATCTTGCCCTGCTCGCCGATATCCCCGGCAACGCGGTTGAGAAGCTCAAGTCCCAGTTGCTGGTGCGCCATCTCGCGGCCACGGAAGCGCAGCGTGACCTTCACCTTGTCGCCTTCTTCGAGGAACTTCAGCACCGAGCGCATCTTGACGTCATAGTCGTGCTTGTCGGTTCCCGGGCGGAACTTGATTTCCTTGATCTCGATGATGTGCTGCTTCTTGCGCGCTTCGGCCTCGCGCTTCTGCGTCTCGTATTTGAACTTGCCGTAGTCCATGATCTTGCACACCGGCGGTACGGCGGTGGGCGAGATTTCCACGAGGTCGAGCCCCGCTTCCTCTGCCATGGCGAGCGCACGGGCGGGAGAGACCACCCCCACATTCTCGCCATCGGCGCCGATCAGGCGGATGTCTCCCCCCCTGATGCGATCGTTGACGCGGGGGCCGGATTCTCTCTGAGGCGGGGCGATGTGCGGGCGGCGGACTATGGCTGTGTTCCTTCGGTTGTGGCTGTGGCGCCGGCAAGATAGGGGCTGCGCGTGCGGGGTTCAACCGCATTTCCGGGCCTGATTCCCGCTGCCCGCAGGTGGTATCACACCTCTTCCAATCGCGAACTGAACCTGCCATATGCGCAGCACGAAGCCGCCCAGCAGATGCGGCAGATCATGGAGTTGCCAGATGAACAAGAACGTGCTCATCGGAGCCGTCCTGATCGTGGCCGCAGGGCTCGGCTACTATCAGTTTAGCTACAAGCCGGCGCAGGAAGCGGCCGCCGCCGCCGCCAAGGCCGCCGAAGAAGCCAAGGCTGCGGAAGAAGCCGCCGCCAAGGCCGCTGAAGAAGCTGCCGCCAAGGCCGCCGAAGAGGCCAAGGCCGCTGAAGAAGCTGCCGCCAAGGCCGCCGAAGAAGCCGCCGCCAAGGCTGCCGAGGAAGCTGCTGCCGCTGCGGCCGCCGCGACCGACGCCGCTGCCGCCACCACGGAAGCCGCGACCGATGCCGCTGCCGCGACGACCGAGGCTGCGACCGACGCCGCCGCTGCCGTCACCGACGCTGCTTCCGCCGCGCTCGATCCGGCGAACTTCAACGCCGAGGCCGTGACCGCGCTGATCGACGGCTCGACGCTTGATGCCGCGACCAAAGACACGCTGAAAGCCGCCGTGACCGCCGCCGCCTCGAACCCGGCGCTGGTTCAGGGTGCCATCGACCAGGTGAAGGCCGCGCTCGGGATGTGATCCCGGCGCAGCTCGCGCATGATGCGAAGAACGCCGCCGAAGCCGTTGCTTCGGCGGCGTTTTCTTTAGGGCGTGGCAATCAGGCGCCGGTTGCGGCAGAGATCGGTCTGCGCCGAAGCTTCGGTCATGTCGCCGAACTGGACCCAGAGAGACACCCTGCTGCAGCGGGACAGGCCGGTGTCGAGCGCAACCGTCGAATTCGCGGCGACGACCTCATGGCGCGCCATCAGCACGTCGTCGATGACCTCGCCGCCGTCGCCGACCGGGAAAAGCGCCAGCTGGCGGATCATCTGGCCGGAGCGGTTCTCCAGCATCAGCACGATCGGGTCCCCGGCGGCCGCCGGGCCGGCAAGCAGGGTCAGAAGCAGCAGCGCCCGCATCAGATGCCGTCGCCGACAAAGGCTTTTTCGACGACATATTCCTTGGGATCGGAATTGGCGCCCTCGCGCAGGCCGAAGCCTTCCAGGACCTCCTTGACGTCAAGGTTGAAGGCCAGGGAGCCGCAGACCATCGCCCGGTCGGTGGCGGGCGACAGGGGTGCGATGTCGTAGTCGTTGAAGACCTTGCCCGAACTCAGGTTGTCGGTGATCCGCCCCATGCGCGCGCTGTCTTCCCGCGTTGTCGTCGGGTAGTAGCGCAGCTGCGCTGCGGCCATCTCGCCGATCAGCGGGTCGTCCTTCAGGCCCTCGACCAGCTGCCTGCCGTATTCCAGTTCGGCGGCCGTGCGGCAGGTGTGGAGCATATAGACCTCTTCGAACCGCTCGTAGGTCTCGGGGTCGCGCATCAGGCTGGCGAAGGGGGCGATTCCGGTCCCGGTGGCCAGGAACCACAGGCGTTTCCCGGGCAGCAGCGCGTCGAGCACCAGCGTGCCCACGGGCTTTGGCCGCAGGATGATCTCGTCGCCCGGCTTGATATGTTGCAGGCGCGAGGTCAGCGGGCCATCGGGCACCTTGATCGAATAGAATTCCAGCTCCTCATCCCAGGAGGGCGAGGCGATGGAATAGGCGCGCAGCAAGGGTTTGCCGCGATCGTCAAGAAGCCCGATCATCACGAATTCGCCCGAGCGGAAGCGCAGCGACTTCGGCCGCGTCACCCGGAAGGAGAACAGGCGGTCCGTCCAGTGGGTGACTGCGGTCACGGTCTGGGCATCGGGCAGGTGCGGCTTCACCGCAGCGGCGGGTTCGGTCATGACACTCATGCTGCTCAAAGGTTCCTCCGTCCCTTACGCCGCGTTGCGGCGCCGGGAAAGGTCTCAGGCCCGCAGGCGGGCCTGATAGTGATGCGCCTGCCAGTCCGCGCGGCTCAGCCATTGAGCCTCGGGCTGGCGGGCGGCGTGATCGTCGGGAATCTCCACCGAATCGAAGCCGACCCGCCGGGCCATGGCGAACTGGTCGGCAAGAAGCGGGCCAAGCGCCCGCAATTCGCCCCGGAAACCCAGGGCCCTGAGCCGGCGCCCGAGGGTGAAGCCACGTCCGTCGCTGAAGGCCGGAAAGAGGACGCGGATCAGGGCGAGACTGCCAAAATGCGGCACGGCCGCCGCCGGATCGTCGGTGTTTGCGAGGTCCAGCACGCCACGATGGGCGTCCAGACCGGCAAGACCCACGGGCTCCACCTCCCCGGCGGGAGAGAATCCCGTATCGCTGACCACTACGCTCATGCCGCATTCTCCCCGGTCAGCCGCACTGCCTTGCCGCCGACAAAATGAATCCCGCACTCGACCTTGCCCTTGCCGCGCCAGCGGCCGGCACGGTCGTCCTCGCCTTCCTTGACCGGGGAAGTGCACGGGGCGCAGCCGATCGAGCGAAAGCCCTGGGCCACCAGCGGGTGGCGCGGCAGGCGGTTGTTGATCATATAGTCCTGGATGTCCTCGCGGCCCCAATGCGCAAGCGGATTGACCTTGATCCGGGTCTCGCCCTCGGCCTCGAAGAAATCCACCGTCTCTCGGCCGTTGCCCTGATAGCGCTTGCGCCCGGTGATCCAGCCGTCAAAGCCCGACAGCGCCCGTTCCAGCGGTTCGACCTTGCGGATCTCGCAGCAGGCATCGGGATTGAACTGGTGCAGCGTGCCGTCCGGGTCCTCGAAGGCGACGCGCGGCTGCGCGGCCCGGATGGTGCGGATGTCGCAGAGGTGAAGCTGCTCGGCCACCTGGCGCTGGTAGTCCAGCGTCTCCGGGAAAAGCATGCGCGTGTCGATGAACAGGACCGGCGTCTCCGGCGCGATGACCGAAATCAGGTGCAGCAGCACCACCGATTCCGCCCCGAAGGACGAGACCAGCGCCACCTTGCCGAGGTCGTCGTCCTTCAGCGCATGTTCCAGCACCGCCGTCGCGCCATGGTGGCGATAGCGGGCGTTCAGCGTCGTGACACGCTCGGCAACCGAGGTCAGGTCACGCGGCATCGCGGGCGTCCTGGCCGTAGAGCGCGGTCTTGAACGGCGCCATGCCAAGCCGCCGGTAGGCGGTCAGGAAGTCTTCCTCGCGGCTCTGCCGCAGGTCGAGATAGGTGGCCACGATGCGCTCGATCGCCGGCACGATTTCGTCATAGGCAAAGCCCGGCCCGGTGCGCTCGCCGATCGTGGCGTTCTCCGTCCCGTCGCCGCCCAGCGTGATCTGGTAGTTCTCCACCCCCGCCCGGTCGAGCCCGAGGATGCCGATATGGCCGACATGGTGATGGCCGCAGGCGTTGATGCAGCCGGAGATCTTCACCTTCATCGCGCCGATCTCGTGTTCGAGGTCAAGCTCCTCGAAACGCAAGGCGATCTGCTGGGCGACCGGGATCGCGCGTGCCGTGGCCAGCGCGCAATAGTCCATGCCCGGGCAGGCGATGATGTCCGAGATCAGGCCGACATTGGCCGTGGCCAGCCCGGCCTTCGACAGTTCGGCATGCAGGGCCGGCAGGTCGCCCTTGTGGACATGCGGCAGGATGACGTTCTGCTCGTGGCTGATGCGGATGTCGGAATGACCGAAGCGCTCGGCAAGATCGGCGATCAGCCGCATCTGCTCGCCAGTGGCGTCGCCCGGGGTCCGGCCATGCGCCTTCAGGCTGATGGTGACGATGGCAAATTGCGCGTTGCGATGCTCGGCGAGATTGGTGTCGGCCCAGGCGCGGAACACCGGATCGGCCTTGTGGAAGGCGTCATAGGCTTCGGTCGGCGCATTGCGGAAGGCGGGTGGGGCGAAGGCGGCCTCGATCTCGGCCAGCAGCGCCTGGTCGGCACCGCCGAAGCCCGGGCGGATCTGGGCGAAGCGCTCCTCGATCATCCGGGTGATCTCGTCGAGCCCGGTCTCGTGGACGGTGATCTTGATCCGCGCCTTGTACTTGTTGTCGCGCCGGCCGATGGCGTTATAGACGCTGAGGATCGCCTCGACATAGGGCAGGAGGTCCGCCTTCGGCAGGAATTCCCGCACCACGCGGCCGATCATCGGCGTGCGGCCGAGGCCGCCGCCGACAATGACTTCAAAGCCCGGGGCGCAGCCGGCATCGCGGACCATGCTCAGGCCGATGTCATGGGCATTGGTCACTGCGCGGT
>CAZRQN010000041.1:0-22772 GCA_964602115.1 uncultured Rhodobacterales bacterium | reverse complement strand
CTCCTCCCCCCAACCGGCGGAGCGGCCCACTTCGGGCCGCGACAGAGGGCGGGAGAGGGCGGGGCGCAGCTTTTCCCTCGCGCAGCATCCGGAGAGGCCTTGCGGGGCCTCGGGCTTCGGTCGGAACTTCAATTCGGGGATGGAGCGGGTGAAGGGAATCGAACCCTCGTCGTAAGCTTGGGAAGCTTCTGCTCTACCATTGAGCTACACCCGCGCGCTGTCTCTGCTACGCAATCGGCCAGTGGCCGTCAAGCAGAGCGGCCGGATCCGGGGGGACGAATGGAAACGGGCCGCCCGCATGGCGGGCGGCCCTCCGGGGCGTGATCTGGGGGGACTTTGCCCCGGCGCACCGCTGACGCAGGAGCCACCCGCCCCCGCCTCCGACGGAGATCACATCGCCGGCAGCAGCACCCGGTCGATCACATGGATGACGCCGTTGGACTGCACGACATCGGCGATCGTCACATTGGCCACGCCGCCCTGGCCGTCCTCGATCATCAGCATCCCGTCCTTGGCCCAGGCGGTGAACTCGCAGCCGCCGACGGCCTTGATCGTGTGCTTGCCGCCGTCATCCATCACCATCTTGTTGATGTCGGCCGCCAGCGCCTTGGCGCCGACGACATGGCAGGTGAGGATCTTCACCAGCTGGTCCTTGTTCTCGGGCTTCAGGAGCGTCTCGACCGTGCCGGCGGGCAGGGCGGCGAAGGCTTCGTTGGTCGGCGCGAAGACGGTGAAGGGGCCTTCGCCCGACAGGGTCTCGACCAGGCCGGCGGCCTGAACGGCGGCGACGAGCGTGGTGTGGTCGGCCGAGTTCACCGCGTTCTCGACGATGTTCTTGGTGTCATACATGGCCGCGCCGCCCACCATGGGGTTTTCGGCGGCGAGGGCGGCGCCGGCAGTCAGCGCGAGCACGGCGACGGTACGGAACAGCGATTTCATGAGTGGGTCACTCCCTGGGTCCGGGGCGGGACCATTCCCGCCTCACAGCCCCAAGAACGGAGACCGGGGCAGGGGAGTTTCAGCGCCGGGCGCGGCTCACGCTTTCGTTACAACTGCGCCGGTCCGGCTGCGACCACCGGGCCGGTCGGAACGCCTCCGGGCGCGCCACCGGCAGGTTCCAGTGTCACCGCCAGGACCGCGCCCTCCGGCAGTTCGGCGAGCGGACGGCTGAAGCTCGCCTGTTCCAGCAGGCCGAGGGAGACCGGTGCCGCTTCGCCGACGATGATCCACAATTCGTGCACCTGCCCTTCCGGCGCGGCTGCACCGGCGGTGCGCGTCACCGTCAGCGTGCCCTCGGCATAGCGGGCGGCATAGGCGAGTGCGGCATCCTCGGCCTCGATCGCGGCGGTCAACACCGGGCCGGACGGACCCAGAGCCGGGCGCAGGCCAAGGAAGGCGCCAAGCACCAGCACCGCCGCCAGCGCCCCTCCCAGAAGCAGGCGGGCGATCCAGCCCCGCCCCCGTCCATCCGGCGCCGCCCGGCCGAAAATCCGCGCCTCGATCCGGGGCAGCATGTCGGCCGGCACCGGCGCCTCGGCGAAATCCTCGTTCATCCCGGCGAAGCGGCGCTCCCAGGCCTGGATCTCGGCGGCGAAGGCGCCGTCCATGCGCATCCGCGCCTCGACCTGCGCCCGTTCGGCCGCGTCGAGCACGCCGAGGACATATTCGCCGGCCAGCGCGGCATCGTCTTCGCGGGGGGTGAGCGGGGCGTCGGTCATTGCTCCATGCACTCCCGCAGGCGGATCAGGCTGCGGCGCAGCCAGGTGCGCATGGTGTTGAGCGGCACGGAGAAGCGGTCGGCGAGGTCCTGGTAGCTCAGGCCCTGGAGATAGGCGCCGCGCACCGCCGCCGCGCGGTCGGCCTCGAGCTGGCCCATGCAATCGACGACCCGCCGCGCCTCGCCGCGCGCGATCAGCCCGGCCTCGGCGCCCGGGCGGTCGTCCGCCACCGTCTCGGCCTCGTCCTCGGCCGCGCCGGTGCGGGTGGCCGGACGGGCGCGCAGCCGGTCGATGGCGGCGTTGCGCGCCACCGCCACCAGCCAGCCGCCGGCGCTGCCCTTGGCGGCATCGTACCGCCCGGCACGGGTCCAGACACGGGTGAACACGTCCTGCAAGGCCTCCTCCGCCTCGGCTCTCTGGCCAAGCATACGGACAAGGACGCCCATCAGTTTCGAAGCGGTGTTCGCGTAGAGTTCACGGAATGCCGCGCGGTCGCCGGTGGCGACCCTGGACAGCAGCGCGGCAAGGGGGTCGTCGGTCATGGCGGCCCGGTGATCCTGTCAGGACAGCGAGCTTAGCCGAAACCCCGGGCTTGGGAAGCCTCTAGCGCCGCCGCCGCCGCGTATCGCCCTGGTTCTGGTTGTAGGACACTTCGGGCAGGGTGACGATCTTCGCCAGTTCGGGGAAGGGCGCCGTCGCATGCGGGATGGCGTTGGCGGCGACGAAATGCTCCTGGAAGCGCGGCTCGATCGCCGTTTCCACCTTGTGGATGCGGTGGACGGTGGCCTCGATCCCATCCCGCGCCGCGACGTTCAGAAGCGCGATCCGCGCCCCGGTCCCCGCGGCATTGCCGGCGCTCGTCACCTTCTCCAGCGGCACATCGGGGATCATCCCCAGGATCATCGCATGCTTGGGCGAGATATGGGCGCCGAAGGCCCCGGCGAGGATCACCCGGTCCACCGTGTCGATGCCGATCTCGTCCATGAGAAGCCGTGCCCCGGCATAGAGTGCCGACTTGGCGAGCTGGATCGCACGGATGTCGCCCTGGGTGACGGTGATGCGCGGCCCGCCCTGGGCGGTGCCGTCATGGAGAAGATAGGCATGGGTGCGGCCGGTGGGCTCGCAGCGCGGGGTTCCCACCTGTTCGGCCGAGCCGATCAGGCCCGAGGGATCGAGAATGCCTGCCGCCCGCATCTCGGCCACCGCCTCGATGATCCCCGAGCCGCAGATGCCGGTGACGCCGGAGCCCTTGACCGCCTCGGCAAAGCCCGGGTCATCCGACCACAGGTCCGAGCCGATGACGCGGAAGCGCGGTTCCTTGGTTGCCGGGTCGATCTCCACCCGCTCGATGGCGCCGGGGGCGGCGCGCTGGCCGGAGGAAATCTGCGCCCCTTCGAAGGCGGGGCCGGTCGGCGAGGAACAGGCCAGCACCCGCGCCTCGCTGCCCAAGAGGATCTCGGCATTGGTGCCGACATCGACGATCAGCACCATGTCCTTCGACTTGTAGGGCTCTTCCGACAGCGCCACCCCGGCGCAATCGGCGCCGACATGACCGGCGATGCAGGGCAGGACATAGACCCGCGCCGCCGGGTTGACTGCCGTCAGGTCGAGGTCCTTCGCATCGAGGCTGAGCGAGCTGGACGTGGCCAGCGCGAAGGGCGCCTGACCGAGCTCCACCGGGTCGATGCCCATCAGCAGGTGGTGCATCACCGGGTTCATCACGAAGACGATCTCGACGATGGTCTCGGGGGCGATCCCGGCCTCGGCGGCGATGGAGCCTGCCAGCCCATTGATCGCCTCGCGCACCGCGCGGGTCATCTCGACATCGCCGCCGGGGTTCATCATCGCATAGGAGACCCGGCTCATCAGGTCCTCGCCGAAGCGGATCTGGGGGTTCATCAGGCCCGAGGAGGCGAGAACCGCGCCATCGGCCAGCGAGCAGAGATGCGCGGCGATGGTGGTCGAGCCGAGGTCGATGGCCAGGCCGTGGAGCGGCCCCTCGTGATAGCCGGGGAAGAGATCCAGCAGGCGGGCGGTGGCGTCGTGGTTGCCCTTGTGCAGCACGCAGGTGACTTTCCACGCCCCCTTGCGCAGCACCGGCTGCAGCTTGCGCAGCACCGGCAGCGGCGCCACCACATCCTCGACCTGCCACTGCGCTTTGAGCGCCCGTTTCAGCCGCTCGAAATCGCCGGTCGGCTCTTCCATGTCGGGCTCTTCGACCTCGACGTAGAAAAGCCGGGTCGCCGGGTCCATGGCGATGTCGCGCTGGGTGGCCGACTTGCGGATCACCTGCTTGTGGACCTGGCTCTCGGCCGGCACGTCGATGACGACATCGCCCATCACCTTGGCCTGGCAGCCCAGCCTGCGGCCTTCCGCCAGCCCCCGGATGCGGTCATAGCGTTCCTCGACCGCGTTCCAGGCCGAGAGCGCATCCGCCGCCACGGTGACGCCGTGCTTGGGAAATTCGCCATAGCCGGGGCTGATCTGGCACTTGGAGCAGATGCCGCGCCCGCCGCAGACCGAATCGAGATCGACGCCCAGCTGGCGCGCGGCAGTCAGCACCGGCGTGCCAAATGCAAAGCGCCCCCGCTTGCCCGAGGGGGTGAAGATCACCAGCGCATCGTCCATGGCCGCCTCCTGAACCCGGTCACGGGTTTAGCCCGGTTGGGACGATCCGCAAGGCCGGGAAGCGGCACCGCAGGACTGCGGAGCGAAGCGGCGGCGCCCGCGCCGGGCAAATTCCTTGAAACAAGGAATTTGCAATTTTCTTGTTTCAAGAAAATTGCCGCTCACAACGGCCGCACGCGCAACCGGGTCAGACGGTTTTCCTTGCGCTCGGCCACCTCGAAGCGGAAGCCGTGGAAGCTGAAGGCCTGGCCGGCGGAGGGGATGGTCTGCGCCTCGTGGATGACCAGTCCGGCGATCGTATTGGCCTCGTCGTCGGGCAAGCCCCAGTCCAGCAGGCGGTTCAGGTCGCGGATCGTCATTGCCCCGTCGATCAGGTAGTCGCCAGTCTCGGTGGGCCGGGGCGCCCCCTCGCGATCGACCACGTCGAACTCGTCGGCGATATCGCCCACGATCTCCTCCAGGATGTCCTCGAGCGTGATCACTCCCTGCAAGGTCCCGTACTCGTCCACCACCAGGGCGAAATGCGTGCGCCGCTTGAGGAACTGGCGCATCTGCTCGTCCAGCGGCGTGGTGTCGGGGATGAAATAGGGCTTCATCGCCACCGAGGCGATGTCGAGGTCGGCGACGCTGTCGAGCGTGCCGTCGCCCTCGCGCCGGAACCGCTCCACCGCGCGCAGGAGATCCTTGGCATGGACCACGCCGACGATGTTCTCCGGGCTGTCCTTGAACAGCGGCAGGCGGGTATGGGCCGAGGCGAGGACGCGGGCGATCAGCGCATTGGGATCGCTGTCGGCATCGAGCATCTCCACCCGGCTGCGGTGGGTCATGACCTCCTCCACCGTGCGCTGCGACAGCGCGAGCGCGCCGAGCAGGCGGTCGCGGTCCTCCTTCTCCACCGCGCCTTCGGAATGGCCGAGCGCGATGGCACCCTCGATCTCCTCCCGGATGGCCAGCATCCTTCCGTCGCTGCCACCGCGCACGCCGACCAGCCACAGAAGCCCGCGCACGGCATGGCGCACGAGCGAGACCACCGGCGAGAACAGCAGGATGAGCACCCGCACCACAGGCGCCACCCGGGAAGCGACGAGTTCGGGATAGGTGATCGACAGGGTCTTGGGCAGCACCTCGCCGAAGACCAGCACCAGGACCGTCATCACGAAGGTCGCCAGCGCCACGCCGCTGTCGCCGGCCATCCGCGTGAGGAGTGCGGTGGCCAGCGCTGCGGAGAGGATGTTGACGATGTTGTTGCCCAGCAGAAGGGCGCCGATCATCCGCTCGTTGTCCTCGGTCACCCGCAGCGCGGCGGCCGCGCCCCGGGCGCCCTTGTCTGCCTGGGCGCGCAGCTTGGCGCGCGAGGCGGCGGTCAGTGCTGTCTCAGAGCCGGAGAAGAAGGCCGAAAGACACAGAAGCAGCAGGATGGCGCCGGTGGTGAACCAGAAGGCGGTGTCGAGGCTGGCGGTGTGTTCCATCGGTCAGGTCTTGCGGGCCAGGGGGTGGCGGTCGAAGACCAGCGTCTTGAGATGGTCGTCGAGCACATGGGTATAGATCTCGGTCGTGCCGATATCGGCATGGCCGAGCAGGGTCTGGATCACCCGGAGATCGGCCCCGCCCTGCAGGAGATGGGTGGCGAAGGCATGGCGCAGGACATGCGGCGAAACCCGGGCCGGATCGATCCCCGCAGCCAGCGCCAGCGTCTTGACCAGAGCATGGATCTGCTGCCGGGTCAGGTGCCCGTCGGCACCGCTGCCGGGGAACAGGAAGCGCGAGGCCGGGCTGCCCGGCGGTCGGGTGGCCTCGGCGGCGTCGCGCTCGGCCAGCCAGTCGCCCAGCGCCGCCCTGGCGGGGGCGGACAGCGGCACCATGCGCTCCTTGCCGCCCTTGCCCTTGACGAGCAGCATGCCGGGATCGCCGCGCGCGGCGGCGGCGGGCAGGGTGGCGATCTCGCTCACCCGCATGCCGGAGGCATAGGCAAGCTCCATCACCGCGCGGTTCCGGGTCCGGTCCCGCCCCTCGCGTCCGGTATCGCGCGCGGCGTCCAGAAGCGCCACCACTTCCGCTGTTGTCAGCGTCCTGGGGAGGTTCTGCGTGCGGCCCGGCCCTTTGAGGCGCAGTGCCGGATTGTCCCGGCGCCAACCTTCCTCATGGGCGAAACGGAAGAACTGCTTCAGGGTGGAAAGCCGCCGGGCGCGCGTCGCCTGGCCCAGCCCCTGGTCGGCGCAGAAGGCGAGATAATCCTCCACCTCCGCCCGGCCGGCGCTGTCGAAATCCTTGCCGCGCCTTTCAAGCCAGGCGGCGAAATCGAGCAGGTCGCGGCCATAGGCGAGCCGCGTGTTCCGCGCCAGGTCGCGTTCGGCCATCAGCGCCTCGAGATAGGCCGAGATCCGCGCCTGGCCGTTCATCCGCGCCGCTCCAGCAGCATCAGTTCCAGGGCGGTCCTGCGGGCGATGTCTTCCAGCCCGACGTGGCGCAACAAAGCCAGTCCCTCGGTCACTCCCCGCAGATCGCCGGTCACGCCCCGGTCGATCCGGTCGATGGCGGCCAGGATCGCCTCGCCCAGACGTTTCTCGTCGAGCAGCGCCTGGAGGTCGGCGGCCAGAGGCGCTTCGGCAAAGGCCGGTGCGATGGCGCGGGCCAGGCTGTCGGGCGGCACCAGCCCGGAAAGGTCGCCGCGCGCCAGGCCGATCAGGAACGCCTCTGTCGCATCCGCCGGCTGGTGCGCCGTCGCCGCCACCTCGTAGTCCGGCCCGAGCAGCGCGATGCGGAAGGACAGGGCCTGCACCTCGGGGGGCAGGGGCAGGCGCGCCAGCTCGCCGGCAAAGAGCGTGGCAAAGGGCACTTCCAGCTCCGCCTCGGCCATGCGCTGCCAGGCCGGCGCCAGCGTGGCGGCGGCGGCCATCGGGTCGCGTGCGGTCAAGGCCGTCTCGATGCGCTGGAAGGCTTCGGCCCGGTCCCAGACGCCGCCGGAGGCCGAGGGCTTGCGCTCGGTATAAAGCCCCAGAAGCAGGTTCGGTTCCACAACACCCGCACGACTGAGCCTTTCGGCGGCCTCGATCCTTGCCTTCCACCCCGAAGCCTCGCGCAGATCGGCATGGCTGAAGGCCAGGGGCAGGACATTGGTCGGCGGCGCCTCGCCGATCGCCTCCAGCATGCGCCAGGTCAGCGGCGTCAGCGGCTCGGGCGGGTCGAGCTGCGGCTCGCCCTCATAGAGATCGGGATCGAGGAAGCGGGACAGCAGCGCATCTTCCTCTGCGGTGATCTGGCCCAGCGCCTGGCCCGTCCGCAGCGACAGGGCGGCGGCGTTCCAGTCGCCGGAGCGGGCGAGACAGAAGATCCGCGCCGGAAATGTCGGCGCCAGGTCCGGCGTCTTCTGCATCGCTTCGCAACTGCGGTCCTCGGTTCCGGTCAGCATGGCGATGTCGAAGGCGCGGCGGAACAGATCCGGCCCGCCGCTGCCGGAGGCGGCGATCAGTGCCTCGGCCTGGTCCAGCGCCCCGATCTCGAGAAGCTTGTCGATGCGGGCGAGAAGCAGCGTGCCACGCCCGGCGCTGTCGGCCGGCGCCTCGGCCTCGGCAAGCAACAGCGTCAGGAGCAGCCCGCGCAGCGCCGGAAGCGCCCCGCTCCGTTCCACGGCGATGGCGCGACCCACCTCGGTCGTGCTGCCGAGCCCCCAGAGATCATGCGGCAGCCCTGTCACCGCAGTGGCCAGAAGCCCTGCGGCATCGGGATTGGGGCCGCCGAGAACCGACGTCGTCACCGCCGCCGGCAGCGCCCCTCCGGGCGCGGCGGTGGGCGCTTCGGGCGCGACCACGGCCGCCGGGGTTGCCACCGATTTCGACAGCCAGTCGATCGCCGACAGCGGCTCCTCGGCGCTGACCGGCGCCGCCAGCAGCAGGGCCACCGCCAGAAGGCGAAACTCAGCCGGCATCAAGCGTCACCGGCTTGCTGACCGGCACCTGCGGCGGGGTGAAATCCACCAGATAGGCATAGGCCACCAGCGCCAGAAAGGCGGCGATGACCAATGCGAGAAGTGCCTTGAGGATGCGGCCCATCAACCTTGCCCCTTTGCCTGCTTGTTGGCCCGGCCGCAGGGGCCGGACAGGGTGATTATAGCTGGCGTTCGGTGCGAGTTCACGCCATTCAATCGCGAAAGGGCGATTTGCGGCAAGGCCTTGTCGCGCGACGTCCGGGGATGCGAAGAACGAGCGGCAAGGTTATGGGAAGGCTGCGAAAAACTGTCGTGCTCGTCGGGATGATGGGCGCCGGGAAGACGGCGATCGGCACGGCCCTGGCACGAAACCTCGGTGTGCCCTTCCTCGATTCGGACGACGAGATCGTCAAGGCGGCCAGCCGCAGCATCGCCGAAATCTTCGAGCGCGACGGCGAGCCCTTCTTCCGCGAGCGCGAAACCCAGGTCATCGCCCGGCTGCTGGCGGGCGATCCCTGTGTGCTGTCCACCGGCGGCGGCGCCTTCATGCGCGAGGGCAACCGCGAGATGATCCATGATCGCGGCCTGTCGGTCTGGCTCCGCGCCGATCTGGAGCTTCTGTGGAGCCGGGTGCGCCACAAGACCACCCGTCCGCTCCTGCGCACCGCCAACCCGCGCGAGACCCTGGCCGCGCTTTATGACCAGCGGACCCCGATCTACGGGCTCGCCGACATGGCGGTGGACGCACAGCCGGATCTGTCCATCGACGCCATGGCACGCAAGGTCGAAGCGGCGCTTCTGGCGCGGCCTGATGTATTGACGGAGGCGGAATGACCGTCACGGTTCCTGTCGCGCTGGGGGCGCGCAGCTACGAGGTGCGCATCGGGCCGGGGCTGGTTGCCGGTGCTGCGGCGGAGATCGGGCCGCTGCTGGCCCGGCCACGGGTCGCGGTGCTGACCGATGCCCATGTCGCGGCGCTGCATCTTCCGGCTTTCGAGGCGGCCATGGCTGCAGCCGGGATCGCGGTCGAAGCGCTGGCCCTGCCGCCGGGCGAGGCGACCAAGGGCTGGCCGCATCTCGCCCAGGCGGTGGAATGGCTTCTGGAGCGCAGGGTCGAGCGCCGCGATCTGGTGGTGGCGCTCGGCGGCGGGGTGATCGGCGATCTTGCCGGTTTTGCCGCCGCGATCCTGCGGCGGGGGGTGCGCTTCGTGCAGATCCCCACCAGCCTGCTGGCGCAGGTGGACAGTTCGGTGGGTGGCAAGACCGGGATCAACACCGCCCAGGGCAAGAACCTGGTCGGCGCCTTCCACCAGCCTTCGCTGGTCCTTGCCGATACCGGCGTTCTTTCCACCCTGCCGGAACGCGAACTGAAGGCCGGCTATGGCGAGGTGGTGAAATACGGCCTGCTCGGCGATGCCGGTTTCTTCGAGCGGCTGGAGGGCGGGCTCGGGGCCGCGCTGCTGGCCGGCGGGCCGGAGGCGCGGCTGGCCTGCGTCACCCGCTCGGTGGAGATGAAGGCCGGCATCGTCGCGCGCGACGAGACCGAGGAGGGGGAGCGCGCGCTCCTCAACCTCGGCCATACCTTCTGCCACGCGCTGGAAAAGGCCACCGGCTATTCCGGACGGTTGCTGCATGGCGAGGGCGTGGCCATCGGCTGCGCGCTGGCCTTCGACCTGTCGGCGCGGCTCGGCCTTTGTTCGCAGGAAGCGCCGAGCCGGGTGAGGGCGCATCTCGCCGCGCTGGGGATGAAGGCGCGGCTGGCCGACATCCCGGGTGAACTGCCCGGCCCAGAGGCACTGCTGGCCCTGATGGGGCAGGACAAGAAGGTGCGCGACGGCAAGCTGCGCTTCGTCCTCGCCCGCGCCATCGGGGAGGCCTGCATTGCCGGGGACGTGCCGGCCGAGGCGGTCCTGGCCAGCCTGAACAACGGGTAGATGCGCGCAATATCAGCGCATTGCGCGGTGTTCTTCGTGCGCAACCCTCAGCGAATGATCCGGGCCTCAGGGAATGATCCGGGTGTATTTCACCCCCCCGATCGTCGCCCCCGCGATCAGGCCCGACTGGCCATAGACAAAGGCGATGACCGGGTCGATCTCGGTCGTCTCCTTGCCGATCGAGCCGCCCTCGTCGGGGGTGGCATAGCGGATATCGGCCGAAGCCGCCCAGCCCGGAGAGCGGCGGAAATCGCCCAGCGCGCCCTCGGTCATGAAGAACAGCGCATGGGCATATTGCTGGGCGCCGATCTGCAGCCCGAAGGTCGCGCGGGCGGCGGCGTAGTAGTCCACCGTCACCCCGTTGATCCGCAGGGCCCCGCGTCCGAAGGAGCCGCCGATGCCGAAGCCGGCCTCGGTCACCAGCGGCATGAACAGGATGCCGACGCTGCGCGCGGCCAGGTCGCGGGTGCCGGGATACTGTTTGAAGAGGAAGTCGCGCGCGGCGTCCACGCGCCCGTCGATCTTGGCGCCGCCATCACCGCCGATGCCGTTGCCGCATCCGGCCAGCACCAGCGCCCCGCCGCCCAAAAGCACATTCCGCCGTTCGATCATTGCCCGCACTCCATGCCCCGATCTTGGGTCTCCGCCCGTTGGGCACGCAAGATAACGGAGTTGCCGCAGCCTGTCACCCGCCAAGGCGCGGTGTTTCAGGGGATCGGCGCCTGCCCGCCCGGCTCAGTGCCGGTCGGCAAGCAGACGCGCCGCCTCGGGGGCGAAATAGGTCAGGACCCCGTCGCAACCCGCACGGCGGAAGCCGGCAAGGCTTTCCATCATCGCCTTCTCGCCGTCGATCCAGCCATTGGCCGCCGCCGCCCGGATCATCGCGTATTCGCCCGAGACCTGATAGGCGAAGGTCGGGGCGCCGAAGGCGTCCTTCACCCGCCGGACGATGTCGAGATAGGGCATGCCGGGCTTGACCATCACCATGTCGGCGCCCTCGGCGAGGTCGCGGGCCACCAGACGGATCGCCTCGTCCCGGTTGGCGGGGTTCATCTGATAGGTCTTCTTGTCGCCGACCAGCCGCCCGGCAGCGCCCACCGCCTCGCGGAAGGGCCCGTAGAAGGCCGAGGCATATTTGGCCGCATAGGACAGGATCGTCACATCCTTGTGACTGGCCCGTTCCAGCGCCCCCCGGATGGCGCCGATGCGTCCGTCCATCATGTCCGAAGGTCCGAGGATATCCGCCCCCGCCTCGGCCTGGGCGAGGCTCATCCTGACCAGCGCCTCCAGCGTCTCGTCGTTAAGGATCACGCCGTCGCGCACCAGCCCGTCATGGCCGTTGGCGTTATAGGGATCGAGCGCCACATCGGTCATCACCGCCAGCTGCGGCACGGCGGCCTTGATCGCCCGGATCGCCCGGTTGGCAAGGTTTTCCGGGTTCCAGGCCTCCTCGCAGCCCTCGGTCCGCAGGGCGGGGTCGGTATAGGGGAAAAGGCAGAGCGCCGGGATGCCCAGGCCCGCAGCCTCTTCCGCCGCCGCGACGATGCGGTCCACCGACCGGCGCGCCACCCCGGGCATGGCCGAAACCGGCTCCTCCACATTCACCCCTTCGCGCACGAACAGCGGCCAGATCAGGTCATCGACCGAGAGCCGGCTTTCCTGCGCCAGGCGCCGCAGCGCATCGGTACGGCGCAGGCGGCGGAAGCGTCCGGCGGGGAAGGGGGCGTGCACAGGGTTCATCGCAGGGCTCCCCGGAGGACTTGCGTGGCGCGGACTTGCCTGCCATGCAATGGCGCGCGCCTCAAGGGCGGATTGGGGCGCCGACGGAGGCCGGGAAGCGCGGTGGACTGGTACGACAACGTCTTCGAGCTGATCGACACGCGATCTTTCTCCAATCTGTGGTTCTGGATTGCCCTTGCGGTCCTGTGGTCCTCCGCCAGCCACTGGGTGCTGGGCGTGCCCTGGGACATCGTCTCGCGCGGACACCGCCAGGGCGGCGTCGCCCAGTCGGATGTGGAGGCGATGGTGGCGATCAACGTCCGCCGGCTCCTGTTCATCTCGGTCGTCGCAGGCCTGTGGATCGTGAGCTTTGCCGCTTTCGTGCTGACGGCGCTTGGCGTCCTCGGCTTCGTTTATTGGATCGAACTGGCGCAGGCGCTGTTCCTGCTCGGCTTTCCGCTGATCTTCGTGGCACTGCTGACCTTGCGCACCGCACGGCGGATCGAGGCCGAGGCTCCTGCGGGCGAGGCGCTGTTCCGCGTCCTGCTGCGCCACCGGGTCGCGGTCCAGGGGATCGGCATGGTGGCGATCCTGTGTGCCGCGCTCTTCGGCATGTGGCACAACATGTATGTGCCGGTGCTCTGAGACCCCTTGCCCCCGCCGCCGGGGCGGCTAGGAACCGCCGGCATGACGGCAGACCGCATCCTGCTCGGCGGGGCCCCGGAGGGGTTCGACGCCCGCCTTCTGGCCCGCGAGGCCGAAGCGCGGCCGGTGATCCATGTCGCACGCGACGACAAGCGCCTGGCGGCCATGCGCGAGGCGCTGGCTTTCACGGCCCCGGGCCTGCCGGTTCTCGATCTGCCGGCCTGGGACTGCCTGCCCTATGACCGGGTCTCGCCCAACCCCGGCATCTCGGCCCGGCGGATGGCGACGCTGGCCGCCCTGGCGCACGGCCTGCCGGGCAGCTTCGTCCTTCTGACCACGCTCAACGCCGCCACCCAGCGCCTGCCGACACCGGAGACGGTGGCGGCCACCTCCTTCGCCGCCGGTCTCGGCGACCGGGTGCCCGAAGGCCGGCTGCGCGATTTCCTCGCCCGGATGGGCTTTGTCCCGGCCACGACGGTGGCCGAGCCGGGCGACTATGCCATCCGGGGCGGCATCGTCGATATCTATGCGCCCGGGGCCACCGGTCCGGTGCGGCTCGACTTCTTCGGCGATGTCCTCGACGGCATCCGCCGCTTTGACGCCGAAACCCAGCGCACCGTGGAAAAGCTCGCCTCGGTCGATTTCGCCCCGGTGTCGGAGGTGATGCTCGATCCCGGTTCGGTCACCCGTTTCCGCCAGAGCTACCGGCTGGAGTTCGGCGCCGGCGGCTCGGGCGATCCGCTCTACGAGGCGGTCAGCGCCGGGCGCAAGCATCAGGGGATGGAGCACTGGCTGCCCTTCTTCCACGAGCGGCTGGCAACGCTCTTCGACTACCTGCCCGGCGCCTCGGTGATGCTGGACGAGGGTTGCGACAGCCGCCGCGCCGCCCGCTGGCAGGCGGTGGACGATGCCTATGCCACCCGTGCCGAGGCGATGGCGGCACGGGGCAGGATCGATTCGGTTTACAAGCCCTGCCCGCCGGGGCTCCTCTATCTCGACGAGCCCGCCTGGGAGGCAGCCACCGCGCCCCGGCGCATGGTCAGGCTTTCTCCGCTGCCACAACCCCCGGGGCCCGGCGTGCTCGATGCGGGGGGACGGGCAGGGCGCAGTTTCGCGCCGGAGCGTCAACGCGAGGACGTGAACCTTTTCAACGCTCTGGCGGACCATCTTCAAGCCTTGACCAGGGATCGGCAGGTGATTCTCGCCTCCTGGTCGGAGGGCGCGCGGGAACGCCTTTCCGGCATCCTGACCGATCACGGCGTCACCGGCGCCCGGCCCGTCCGCGACATCCGCGAGGTGCCGGAGGGCAAGGGCGGGCTCTTCCTCGCGCTCTGGTCGCTGGAGGCGGGCTTTGTCGCCCCGGGCCTTGCCGTGATCTCCGAACAGGATGTGCTCGGCGAACGTCTTGTCACCCGGCCGCGCAAGAAGAAGGCCGAGAACTTCCTGCGCGATCTCGACACGATCCAGCCGGGCGATCTCGTCGTCCATGTCGAGCACGGGATCGGCCGCTACCGGGGGCTGGAGACGATCACGGCGCTTGGCGCCCCGCATGAGTGCCTGGCGCTGGACTATGCCGAGGCCGCCCGGCTCTACCTGCCGGTGGAAAACCTCGACCTCCTGTCGCGCTACGGGCAGGAGGAGGGCGAGCTTGACCGGCTGGGCGGCGGCGCCTGGCAGGCCAAGAAGGCACGGCTGAAGCAGCGCATCCGCGACATCGCCGACCGGCTGATGACGGTCGCGGCCGAGCGCGCCCTGCGCAAGGCTCCGGTCTTCGACGCGCCGCATGGCGCCTGGGAGGAGTTCGCCGCCCGTTTCCCCTGGCAGGAGACCGAGGACCAGCTTTCCGCCATCGCCGATGTCATGGCCGACCTCGAAAAGGGCGCGCCGATGGACCGGCTGATCGTCGGCGACGTGGGCTTCGGCAAGACCGAGGTGGCGATGCGCGCCGCCTTCGCCGCCGCGCTCTCCGGCCGTCAGGTGGCGGTGATCTGTCCCACCACGCTTCTGGCCCGCCAGCACTACCGCACCTTCGCCGAGCGATTCCGGGGCTTCCCGATCAACGTCCGCCCCCTCTCGCGCTTCGTCCCGGCAAGGGAGGCGCAGGCCACCCGCGACGGGCTGAAGGACGGCTCGGTGGATGTCTGTGTCGGCACCCATGCACTGCTGGCCAAGGGGGTGGAGTTCAAGGACCTCGGCCTTCTCGTCATCGACGAGGAGCAGCATTTCGGCGTCACCCACAAGGAACGGCTGAAGGAGATGCGGGCCGAGGTCCATGTCCTGACGCTTTCGGCCACGCCCATCCCGCGCACCCTGCAGCTTTCGCTCACCGGGGTGCGCGACCTCTCGATCATCGCCACCCCGCCGGTGGACCGGCTGGCGATCCGCACCTATGTCAGCGAGTTCGACACGATCACCATCCGCGAGGCGCTGATGCGCGAGCGGGCGCGCGGCGGGCAGAGCTTTGTCGTCGTCCCGCGCATTTCCGACCTGCCGGAGACGGAGGAGTTCCTGCGCCGCGAGGTGCCGGAGGTGAGTTACATCGTCGCCCATGGCCAGCTTGCGGCGGGTGATCTCGACCAGCGGATGAACGACTTCTACGACGGCAAGGCCGAGGTGCTGCTTGCCACCACGATCATCGAATCGGGTCTCGACATCCCCACCGCCAACACCATGGTCATCCACCGCGCCGACATGTTCGGGCTGGCCCAGCTCTACCAGCTCCGGGGCAGGGTGGGGCGGTCCAAGGCGCGTGCCTATTGCTACCTGACCACAAGGCCCCGCACGCCGCTCACCCCCCAGGCCGAACGGCGGCTGAAGACGCTGGCCAGCCTCGACACGCTGGGCGCCGGGTTCAACCTCGCCTCCCACGATCTCGACGCGCGGGGAGCGGGAAACCTCCTCGGCGAGGAACAGTCGGGCCATGTCCGGGAAGTGGGCTATGAGCTTTACCAGCAGATGCTGGAGGAAACGATCGCCCGCCTGCGCGCCGGCCAGACCGCCGACAAGGCCGAGGCCGAGGATGCCTGGGCCCCGGTCATCAACCTCGGCGTGCCGGTGCTGATCCCGGAGATCTATGTCCCCGATCTCGACCTGCGCCTCGGCCTCTACCGCCGCCTGACCGGCCTGACCACCAAGGTGGAGCTGGAGGGTTTCGCCGCCGAGATGATCGACCGCTTCGGCAAGCTGCCCAAGGAGGTGAACACGCTCCTCCTCGTCATGCGGATCAAGGCGATGTGCAAGCGGGCCGGGATCTCGCGGCTGGACGCCGGGCCACGGGGGGCCACGGTCCAGTTCCACCAGGACCGTTTCGCCGATCCGGCGGCGCTGATCGCCTGGATCAAGGCGCAAGGCGGCGGGGTGCGCGTCACCGGGCCGAAGATCGTCTTCGCCGCCAACTGGGGCAGCGAGGCCGAGCGGATCAAGGGCGCCTTCGCCATCGCCCGCGACCTCGCGGCCTTGGTCAAGGCCGGCTGACCGGCCGCTCATCAAGCCTGCGGCTTTCCTCGCGGGTGTCGCGACCCGACGCGAGGAAAGCCGCAGGCTTGATGAGCGGCGCTAGCTGCGCAGCCGCGGCAGCAGCGCCAGCGCCAGAGCGAGGCTGACCGCCACGCCCAGCGCCAGCGGCCCCGGCGTGCCGTCGAAGGCCAGACCCAGCGCGGCGGCAATCCCCGCCGCCGCCACCGTCGGCACCGCCAGCACCACCGAGGAGGCGAGCCCGGCGATATGGCCGAGCGGCTCCATGGTGATGGCGTTGAGATTGCCGATGGTCAGCGAGGCCATGCAGAACACCGCCACCGCCCAGACGAAAAAGCCCGGGAAGGCCAGTGCCGCCGGCCACAGCCCGGCCAGCGTCACCGCCGCAATCGCCGCGCTGATCACGCCCACCGCGATCAGCGTCGCCCGCACCAGCCGGTACATGCCCAGCCGGCGCACCAGAAGCGCGTTGGTCAGGCTGGCACCGGCCGAGCACAGGGCGATGCCGGCAAACCAGGCGGGAAAGGTCTCCTCCTTGCCGAAGGCGGCGAAGATCGGCTGCACCGAGGACAGCGTGCCGAACAGTGCCCCGAAGATCATCGACTGGACGAAGACCGAGACCTGCACCCGCCGGCTGCCCAGCACCTCGCGCATCCCGGCCCAGAGCGACGCCAGCCGCAGCGGGCGGCGGGCCGAGGGCGCCAGGGTCTCCGGCTGGGCGACCCAGAACCAGGAGCCGATGACGGCGGCGAAGAGGCAATAGGCCCAGAAGATCGCCCGCCAGTCGGCAAGTTTCATGATCGCCTGGCCGATCGCCGGGGCGGCGGCGGGCATGATCATGAAGACCATCATCGCGAAGGAGACGACCTGCGCCATGCGCGGCCCGGCATAGAGATCGCGGACCAGCGCGATCGAGGCGACGCGCGGCCCGGCGGCGCCCAGGCCCTGCAGCACGCGGGCGAAAAGCAGCACCTCCAGTGTCGGCGCCAGCGAGGCCAGCACCGAGCCGGCCGCGAAAAGGCCGATCCCGCCGAGGATCGCCGCGCGCCGTCCCACCGCATCCGAGATCGGCCCGGCAAAGAAGGTGCCGATCCCCATGCCGAGGACAAAGGACGACAGGACCAGCGTGGCGCGGTTGGTCGCCAGCGGCGAGAGCTCGGCGGCGATGGCCGGCATCGCCGGCAGCATCGCGTCGATGGCAAAGGCGATGGTGGCGAACAGCGCCGCCATCAGGGCAATGAACGCCAGGCTCGGCGCGGCAGTGACGGGGTCAGCGGAGGGGGCGGCGGAAAGGCCGGTCATCTGGGGTGCTTTCTTGCGGTCAGGAGCAGCGCCGCAGCGGCGAAGACGATCGCCAGTTCCAGCGCGAAGGTCCAATGGACCATGAAGGACAGGATCCAGTGGCTGCGTGTCGCAGGCACCTCCACCAAGGCCATGAGCCGGTCATCGGCCGGCCAGGCCCAGGCGATGCCGCCGGCAATGCTGTCGAGCAGGAGATGCAGCAGGATCGAGGCGAAGAACACCGCCGCCGGCCGCACCGCCCCGGGCCGCAGCAGCAAGGCCGCCGGCAGGGTGATGGCGGCGAGCCCGGCCCAGACGGCGGGCAGGTGCGGCCAGTAATGGTGATGGTGGACGCGGCCGCCGTCCACCGCGTGAAACCAGATCATGTCGAGATCGGGCAGCATCGCCCCGGCGAGGGCTGCAGCCATCACCGCGCCGGACCGGACGCCAAGGGCGCGGCCGAGCAGATAGCCTGCGGGCAGATGGGCAACGATCACGACGCGGCCCGGTCGAGGGATGCGATCTCTTCGATCACCTCCTGCCACACGGCCACGGGCTGGGCGCCGGCAAGGGCATAGCGGCGGTCGATCAGGAAGGTCGGCACCGCCTGCACCCCCTTGGCGCGAGCATCGGCATCGCGGGCGGCAATGTCCTTGGCATCGGCCTCCGAGGCCAGCAACCGCGCCACCGCCAGGCGGTCCATCCCCTGCTCTCCGGCGATCTCGGCCAGGACGGCGCGGTCGCCGAGATCACGGCCTTCGCGGAAATAGGCGCGGAAGAGCGCGCCCACCACCGCCGACTGCCGGCCCTCGATCCCCGCCCAGTGGATCAGCCGGTGGGCGTCGAGCGTCTGCGGGGCGCGGGTGGCGCGGGCGAGGTCCAGCTCCACGCCCGCCTCCGCAGCCATCCGCTGCAGATGCGCCTCGGCGGCGGCGAAACGGTCGCGGCCGCCGAACTTGGCCGCGAGATAGGCGGCCCGGTCCATGCCTTCCGGCGGCATGTCGGGGTTCAGGCGGAAGGGATGCCACTCGATCACGAAAGGATGGTCGGGCCGGCTTTCCAGCGCCCGGTCGAGATTGGCCTTGCCGATCATGCACCAGGGGCAGACGGGATCGGAGAAGATGTCGAGCCGGATCATGGCGGCGGGTTAGCATTTCCGCGCGCGGCCGGCCAGACGGCGGGGGCGCACAGTCAGGGTGCGGCGGCGAGCAGCGCGGCGACGGCCCTGCGGTCCAGCTTGCCGGCCCGGGTCAGCGGCAGCGCCTCGATCCGGCGCCACAGGCGCGGCTGCTTCCACCGCGCCAGACGCTCCCCGGCACGCGCCGCCAGCACCGCCTCGTCCACCGCGCCGGCAAAGGCCGCGCCGATGACGCTTGCCCCGGAAGCGACGGGCACCTCGGCCACGGCGATGGCGGCCAGGCCGGCCAGACCTTCGAAGGCGGCCTCCACCTCGACCGGGCTGACCCGGTGGCCCCCGGCGTTCATCAGATCGTCCGCGCGGCCGAGCGTGCGGATGGCCCCGTCCGCCGCCATCACCCCCAGATCGCCGGTGACGAACCAGTCGCCCCGGAACCGCGCCTGCCAGCCCTCCGGGTCGTCGAGATAGCTCAGCGCCAGGCCGGCATCGTCGCGGGCAACGGCCAGCACCCCGGGCTCGCCGCGCGGCAGCGGAAGGCCGTCCTCGCCCAGGATCGCGACGCGACGGCCCGGCTGCGGATAGCCCGCCGTCCCCTCGGGCGCCGGACGGGCGGGAGAGCCCGAGCACCAGGTGCTGATCTCCGACATCCCCAGCGCCTCGTGCAGGTCGGTGCCCGTCGCCTGCCGCCACGCGGCCCGCAGCGCCGGCGGCAAGGTCTCGCCGGCCGAGAGGCCGTGGCGCAGGCGGGGCAGGGGCGGCAGACCGGCGCGCAGCAGCCGGCGGTAGATGCCGGGCACGGCGGCGAGGATGGTCACGTCATGGCGCCGCGCCAGCAAAGGCAGCGCCGCCGCATCCGCCAGCGGCACCACCGCCACCCCTCCGGCCGCGATGGGGTCGAGGAACCCCGCGCCCAGCGTGTAGCTCCAGCCCATGGCGCCGGCATGCATCACCCGGTCACCGGCGGTCAGCCCCTGCCAGGCGGAGCGCATCAGGACCCGCGACAGGATCGCGCGATGGGCATGGACGACCAGCGACGGCCGGCCGGTGGTGCCCGAGGTCGCCAGCACATAGGCCGGCCGCTCGGGATCGCCCATATGCCAGTCCGCGCCCGGACCCGCCTCCATCGCCCGCAGCGCATCGGCCGAAAGGACCGGCCGATCCCCCTCCGGCCGTGCCACGCCCTCTCCCGCCACCACCAGCGCCGGGGCGAGGCGGCGGGCCAGCGCGGTCACTTCCGCCGAGGTCAGCGCGGCGGTCGTGGGCATCGGCACCAGACCGGCGGCGATGGCACCGAGAAAGGCCAGCGGCACTTCCGGACCGTCGGACAGGCGCAGAAGCACCCGGTCGCCGGGCACGAGCCCCCGGGCCAGCAGTCCTGCCGCCACCCCGCGCACGGCGGCGGTCAGCCGGGCATGGCTCCAGCGCTCGGCCCCCTGCGGCCGGGCGACGACCATCGCCACCCGCTCCGGCGCCGCTTCCCCGGCAGCGAGGACAAAGGCCGCAAGGTTCATCGCCGCCGGCCGCGCCGGCGGCGCTCCCCCGCTGACCAGCGACAGGCCGCCGCCGCTCACCGGCGGGGGCTCAGAAGGCGTCCTGCACCGTGTGCGCGCCGGCCGAAATGTCCTCGCCCACCCCGGCGATCGTGTTGCAGCCCGCCAGCACCAGCGCCGCCGCCAGCATCCATCCGCGCATTCCCGTCCTCATTGCTGATACCACCAGACATCGGGCTGGAACCCGATCCAATCGCCGTAGATCGGCAATCTTTCGGGGAATTTCAACTCCTTGCGGTGGGCGATCCGCGCCTTGTCCGCATACCAGATCGGGATCACATAGCGCCCGGCGGTCAGCACCCGGTCGAGCGCCCTTACCGAGGCCTGGAACTCCGCCGGGTCGGTCGCGGCCAGCATCCCGGCGATCATCGCCTCCGCCGCCGGCGAGGCCATGCCCATCCAGTTGCGCGTGCCCGGTTCCGTCACCCCCGCCGAACCCCAGTACAGCGTCTGCTCGTTGCCGGGCGAGAGCGTCAGGCCGCGGATGTAGTGGGTCATGTCGAAGTCATAGGCATTGGTGCGCTCGGTGTACTGGGCGCTGTCCACGGCGGTGATCGTCACCGCCATTCCGAGGCGTTTCAGCGCCTCGACATAGATATTGGCCACCGCGATCATGTCGTCCTGGCCGTTCTGCAGCAGGATGTCGAAGGCGAAGGCCTCGCCGGCGGCGTTCTTCAGCACCCCCTCCTGCACCGTCCATCCCGCCTCTTCCAGCAGCTTGGTGGCGCTGCGGATGCCCTTGCGGTTGGTCTCGTCCTCGGCGACCGGCAGGGCATAGCCCTCCAGAGTTCCCGGCGGCAGGTCGGCGGCGAAGGGGGCGAGCAACTCGGCCTCCCGCCCTTCGGCCGCCGTTCCGGGCGCCATCCCCAGCGCCGAGTTGCAGAAATAGGAGCAGATGCGCGGCTGGCTGCCGCCGGTGACGGTCTTGTTGATCAGCTCGAAGTTGAAGGCCTCGATCATCGCCTGACGCACCCGCCAGTCGGCGAAGAGCGGCTTGCGGGTGTTCATCACCAGCCCCTCGATCCCCGAGGGCCGGCCATGGGGAATCTCCGATTTCACCACATCGCCCGAGGCCACGGCCGGGAAGTCATAGGCGCTGGCCCATTTCGCCGGATTGGTCTCGCGAAAGGAGGTGATCTCGCCGGCCTTGAAGGCCTCGAAGACCACGCCGCCGTCGCCGAAATAGTCGAAACGCACCACGTCGAAATTGTGCATGCCCCGGTTGAAAGCCAGGTCCTTGCCCCACCAGTCGGGGTTCTTGCGGTAGGCAATGAAGCGCCCGGGCTCGAAAGCGTCCACCACATAGGGGCCGGAGCCGACCGGCGCCTCCAGCGAGGACTCGTCGAAGGCCTTGCCCTCCCACTGCGCCTTTTTCAGGATCGGGCGCAGGCCGATGATCAGCGGCAGCTCGCGATCCTGGGTGTTGAAGGTGAACCGCACCCCGCGCGCACCGACCTTCTCGGCACTGGCGATCTTCTTCCAGGCGGCGGCATAGCGCGGCGAGCCCTTGGTGCCGAGAACCTCCATCGACCACAGCACATCCTCGGGTGTCACCGGCGTTCCGTCGGAGAAACGCGCGCCTTCGCGCAGGGTGAATTCGACGTAACTGCGCGCTTCGTCCGTATCCACCGATTCGGCCAGGAGCCCGTAAAGCGAGAAGGCCTCGTCATAGGAACGGCCAAGCAGCGTCTCCACCGTCAGCGCAGAGAGGCCCGCCGGGGCACGGCCCTTGACGATGAACGGGTTGAGCGAATCGAAGCCGCCCGATTCGCCGAAGCGGATTTCGCCGCCCTTGGGCGCATCCGGGTTGGCATAGGGCAGTGACACAAAATCCGGTGGGAGCGCGGGCTCGCCATACATAGCTATACCGTGCTTCGGCTCGGCCGCCGCCAAACCTGCCGTCACTGCCAGAAGCGCGGCCACCCGCACCAGTCCTGCGAGCCCAAGCTTTGCCTGTGTCATCCCTGCCTCACTGCCCCGTTCGCGCCCATCTGCGGGCCAGACCCTAGGCCCGACCACCAGCCATTTCAAACTTTTAGCTTGGCCCTGCGCAACAAGGCGCGTATAAAGACGGCACTGCTCGATAGGTTTCTTGCCTGTATGAAACCTGCCTCAACGACTTAACGCCCGCCTCGCGCGGGCGTTTTTTTCTGCGTTGCGGCCATTTTCCTCGCAACTGCGGCATGGCAGGGTGCGGCCCGACAGCGGAGGGCTACAGGATGTTGAAGGGCAAGCGCGCCATCGTCACCGGATCGACCAGCGGCATCGGGCTCGGCATCGCCGAGGCGCTTGCCGCGCAGGGGGCAGAGCTGGTGCTCAACAGCTTCACCGACACATCGGCCGACCATGCGCTCGCCGCCGATCTGGCCGCGCGCCACAATGTTCCGGTGCGCTACATCCGTGCCGATATGGGCATCGGCGCCGAGTGTCGCGCGCTGGTGGAACAGGCCGGCGGCTGCGACATCCTGGTCAACAACGCCGGCATCCAGTTCGTCAGCCCGGTCGAGGATTTCCCGCCGGCGAAATGGGATGCGATCCTGGCGATCAACCTGTCCTCCGCCTTCCACACCACCGCTGCGGCCCTGCCGGGGATGCGCGCCGGGGGCTGGGGCCGCGTGGTCAACATCGCCTCGGCCCACGGCCTGACCGCCTCGCCCTACAAGTCCGCCTATATCGCCGCCAAGCACGGGATCGTCGGCCTGTCCAAGACCGTGGCGCTGGAAACGGCGGGGCAGGGGATCACCTGCAACGCCATCTGCC
>CAZRQN010000040.1:0-22859 GCA_964602115.1 uncultured Rhodobacterales bacterium | reverse complement strand
ACGCCGTAGTGCTCCAGCTCATAGACCGCCTTGGGCGCCTCGCGCGTCAGATACTCCATGGCGTCGGTATCGCCGAGCCAGTCGGAGCCCTTGACCGTGTCGTAGAGATGCCAGTGCCAGTGGTCCGGCCCCATGTTGCCGAGCGAGGCGGCAATGCCGCCCTGGGCGGCCACCGTATGGCTGCGGGTCGGGAAGACCTTGGTGATGCAGGCCGTGCGCAGGCCCTGCTCGGCCATGCCGAGCGTTGCGCGCAGGCCCGCCCCGCCGGCGCCGATCACCACCACGTCATAGGCGTGGGTCTCGTAGGGATATGCGGTCATGGGTTCCTCAAAGTGCGATCTTCGCCAGCGCGAAGAGCCCCGTGGCCGCAATCGCCCAGCAGAGGCAGGTGGTGAGGATGACGAGCGCCTTGCGCCGGGTGCCGCGCACATAGTCCTCGATCATGATCTGCGCGCCCTTGGCGAAATGGCGCATCCCGACGACCAGCACCAGCGCGGTCAGGATCGCCGGGAAGGGGCGCGAGAAGGTGGCGATCACGCCGGCCTGATCCTGGCCCAGCGCCCGGCCGAAGACCACCAGCCAGACCGGCAGGGCCAAGGCGAGGCCTACGGCGGAAACGGTCATCGCCCAGTGATGCTCGGTGCCGGAATGCGCCGCACCCTTGCCTTCGGCGCGCTTGCGGTCGGTCAGATAGCGCATGGGGACCTCACACGATCAGAAGCGTGGCGACGGTCAGCACGACCGAGCCGATGATGCAGGCCCAGCCGAGCTTTTCGGCGGTGGCGAGGTCCAGGCCCTTGCCGGCGTCGTAGTAGAGATGCCGCAGCCCGGCGAGGTAGTGATACCAGGCCGCCCACAGCAGGCCGGTGAACAGGAGATCGCCGAACCACGAGGTGGCGATCCCGTTCACGAAGGCGAAATACTCCGGCGAGGTCGCCGCCGCGAGCAGCCACCAGACGACCACAAGCGCCCCGAGGATCAGTCCGTTGCCGGTGATCCGGGTCAGGATCGAGGTCAGCATCGGAACGTGCCAGCGATAGATCTGGATATGGGGCGACAGCGGCCGCTCGACCCGTTTCATCTCTGCCATGCGGGTTTCCTTCTGTTCCGCCGGGTCGTGGTTCCGACGGCTGCCTGCGCTCTGAATACCGCATTTTTTGCGTCTGTCACGCAATGCATCGCCGTCTCCGCTGCATTGCGGCCCTCGCGGGCGCAGAATTCAGCATCGCGTGATCACACGCCGGAAATCTGTGATCACGGCTTCGTTCCGCGCGATTCGTAGAGCCGCCGGAGGTCCTCCGCATATTCCAGGCACATGACGATCCGGCGCGCCCGGAGGTCGTAGAAGGCATTCGCCTCTCCGCAGCGCTCGACGGTCACATCCACCCAGAGCGGCAGGCCGACCCGGGCGTTGATCGTGTCAATCTGCGCCGCGATGAGCCGCGTATAGTCGTCCCGGCCGGCATCGACGACCAGGCGCAGGCCGCGGCCGCTGTCCTGGGGCGGATGCCCGGCAAGCATGGAGTCCCAGGTGGCGGTGGCGCGGACGAATTCCTCCCGGCAGGAAACCCGGCGCACGTCCGGCAACCGGTGCGCCGCGACCAGATCGCCGTGCCCGGCCGGGTCGGCTCCGTAGAAAAGGCAAAGGAGATTGGCCTCGCGCTCCTGGTCCAGCGCGTGCTGGTCCCAGTAGGTCTCCGCCCCGCCGCGCTCGGCCCGCTCGGCATAGAGCCGGAAGCCGAGCGCGGTATCGGAGACCAGGGCCTCCGCCTCGCCATCCGGCCAGAAGCGGTTGATGAACAGCGCCGAAAGCGTGTCCGCCGCATCCTCTTCCGAGCCGATGACCGGCAACATCAGGACATCGATCAGCGCGTGCCCGAGTTCGTGGTAGAAGACCGCGACCAGATTGGAACTGACGAAGCGCGCCGTCTCCGGATCGGAAGGCAGGCGGAAATGCGTGTCGGCCCGCGCAGGGGAAACCGCGACCGAAGCCAGGATCAGGACCAGTGCCCGCAGCATGGCCCCCCATGCCATGCAACCCCGCATCCGCCAAGCGAATTGCGCCGCCCCCGCCCTCTGCTATACCCCCGCCGGCACGGAGAGCACCAATGGACCATTTCCTCTACCGCGACGGCAGCCTTCATGCCGAGGACGTGCCGCTGGCCGAGATCGCGGCGCGGGTGGGAACTCCCTTCTACGTCTATTCCAGCGCCACGCTGGCGCGCCATTACCGGCTCTTCACCGAGGCGCTGTCGCCGCTGCGGCATCTGGTCTGCTTCTCGGTCAAGTCCTTGTCCAATGTCGCGGTGCTGAAGACCCTCGCCGATCTCGGCGCCGGGATGGATGTGGTCTCCGTCGGCGAATACCTGCGCGCCCGCGCCGCCGGGGTTCCGGGCGGAAAGATCGTCTTCTCCGGCGTGGGCAAGACCCGCGCCGAGATGCGCATCGCGCTGGAAGGCGGCATCCGCCAGTTCAACGTCGAGAGCGAACCGGAACTCGCCGCCCTGTCCGAAGTGGCCTCCAGCCTGGGCGCGACGGCCCCGATCACCGTGCGCGTCAACCCCGATGTGGATGCCAGGACCCACGAGAAGATCGCGACCGGCAAGAAGGAGAACAAGTTCGGCATCCCGATCGCCCGGGCGCGCGAGGTCTATGCGCTGGCCGCGCGCCTGCCGGGGATCGAGGTCACCGGGATCGACGTCCATATTGGCAGCCAGCTCACCGAACTGGCGCCCTTCGAGGAGGCCTATGGCAAGGTCGCCGACCTGACCGGGGTCCTGCGCGCCGATGGCCATGACATCCGCCGGCTGGATCTCGGCGGCGGGCTCGGCATCCCCTACACCCGCTCCAACGAGGCGCCGCCGCTGCCCACCGACTACGGCGCGCTGATCAAGCGCAAGCTCGGTCATCTCGGCTGCGAGATCGAGATCGAGCCCGGGCGGCTGATCGCCGGCAATGCCGGGTTGCTTGTCGCCTCGGTCATCTATGTCAAGGAAGGCGAGGACCGCGACTTCCTGATCCTCGACGCGGCGATGAACGACCTGGTGCGCCCGGCCATGTATGCCGCCCATCACGACATCATTCCGGTCATCGAGCCGCCGCCGGGGGTGGAGCCGTGCGCCTTCGATGTCGTCGGCCCCGTCTGCGAGACCGGCGACACCTTCGCCCGCGGCCGGCCGATGCCGCCGGTCGCTGCCGGTGCGCTGGTGGCCTTCCGTTCCGCCGGTGCCTATGGCGCGGTGATGGCCTCGGAATACAACTCCCGCCCGCTGGTGCCGGAAGTGCTGGTGAATGCGGATCAATTCGCCGTCATCCGTGAACGTCCGTCATTTGACGCGATGATCGCGCGCGATACACTCCCGCCGTGGCTGTGACCGCCACACCCATGGAGCCCGCGCCCTGACCGAGGATGCGACCCTTGCCCGACGCCTGCGCTGGCCCCTGCGGCTGACGCTGGCGGGTCTGTGGGCGGAGCGCATCACCCGCGCCTTCTGGCCGTTGTGGACGCTGCTCCTCGTCCTTCTGACGGCGCTGTCCTTCCGGCTGCACGAAAGCCTGCCGGTGGAAGCCGCCTGGATCGGGCTGGTCGCGGCGCTGGCCGGCGGCGCCCTCTGTCTTCTCTGGGGCCTGCGCGGGTTCCGCCGCCCCCGCCCCGCCGATGCCGAGGCGCGGCTCGACACCACCTTGCCCGGCCGGCCGCTTGCCACGCTGGCGGACCGGCTGGCGGTGGGCGCGGAGGATCCGGCCTCGCGCGCCGTGTGGGAAGCGCATCGCCGCCGCATGGCTGCCCGCGCCGCCGGAGCAAGGGCGGTGGCGCCGGATCTGCGCCTGGCGCGGCGCGACCCGTTCGGCCTGCGCTACATGGCGCTGACCGGCGCAGTCACGGCGGCGCTGTTCGGCTCGTTCTGGCACGCCGCTGCCGTCACCGGCCTGACCGGCGGCCCGGCCGAAGCGCTGATCGCCGGGCCCTCCTGGGAAGGCTGGCTCCAGCCGCCGCCCTATACCGGCAAGCCGGCGCTCTATCTCAACGACATCTCGGCCTCCGGCATCGAGGTTCCGGCGGGCACGCGGGTGCAGATCCGGCTCTATGGCGAGATCGGCACGCTGACGCTGGCCGAGACCGTCTCGGGCCGTGCCGGGACCGATGCGCCGCCGGCCTCCGACCCGGCGCAGGACTTCGAGGTGACACGATCCGGCCAGATCGAGATCGCCGGACCGGCCGGCCGGGCGTGGTCCATCACCGCGATCGCCGACAAGCCGCCGGCGATCCGGGTCAGCGGGCCGGCCACCCGCGAGAGCGACGGGCGGCTGCGGATGCCGTTCGCTGCCGAGGACGACTATGGCGTCGCCGCCGGCCGCGCGGAGTTCACGCTCGACCTTGCGCAGGTTTCCCGCCGCTACGGGCTGGCCGTCGATCCCGAGCCCCGCGAGGCGCTGGTGCTCGACCTGCCGATGCCGATGCGCGGCGACCGGACGAAGTTCGAGGAGGCGCTGATCGACGACGCGTCGGAACATCCCTGGGCGAACCTGCCGGTCCTGGTGCGGCTGGTGGCCGAAGACACGCCCGGACAGGCCGGCACGACCGAGTCCATCGCCATGGTCCTGCCCGGCAAGCGCTTCTTCGATCCCCTGGCCGCCGCCGTCGCCGAGATGCGCCGCGACCTGTTGTGGAACCGCGCGAACGCGCCGCGCGTCTCCGATGTCCTGAAGGCCGTGACCCAGGCGCCGGAAGGCTTCATCCGCAACGAAAAGGGCTGGCTGCGCCTGCGGGTGGCCATGCGCCAGCTCGACGCCGAGAAGGCAACGCTGACGCCCGAGCGCCGCGACGCCCTGGCCAAGGAGCTGTGGGAAATCGCGCTTCTCTTCGAGGAGGGCGATCTCAACTCGGCGCTGGAGCGTCTGCGGCGCGCCCAGGAGCGGGTGGACGAGGCGATCCGCAACGGCGCCGATCCTTCCGAAATCGACGAACTGATGCGGGAGATGCGCCAGGCGCTGGACGAATACATGCGCGAACTGGGCGAACAGGCCCAGCGCCAGGAGGACGGGATCGACGAACCCTCGCAGGATATGGAGGGGATGGAGTTCTCCGCCGACCAGCTCCAGCAGATGATGGACCAGCTCCAGAAGCTGATGGAGGAAGGCCGCACGGCCGAGGCCGCCGAATTGATGGAGATGATGCGGCAGCTGATGGAGAACATGCAGGTCACGCAGGGACCGGGGCAGGGCCGGAAGGGCAATCCCTCGATGCGTGACCTCGGCCAGACGCTGCGCGACCAGCAGGGCCTGTCCGACGACGCCTTCCGCCAGCTCCAGGAGGGGTTCAACGGTCGGCCGGGCCAGCCGGGCGACGGCCAGGATGGCGAAGAGGGCGATCAGGGCCAGGGCGAGGGGCTCGGGAGCCAGCAGGACCGCGAGGAAGGCGGCTCGCTGGCCGAGCGTCAGGACCAGTTGCGCGACCGCCTGCGCGATCTTGGCCGGGGGCGCCTGCCCGGGGACGGGACCGAGAACGGCGAAGCCGGGCGGCAGGCGCTGGACGACGCCGGCCGCGCGATGGAGGAGGCCGAGCGCGCGCTGCGCGACGGCGACCTGCCCGGCGCGCTGGACCGCCAGGCCGAGGCGATGGAGGCCCTGCGCGACGGCATCCGCAATTTCGGCGAGGCCTTGGCCGAGGAACAGCGCCAGCGCAACGGACAGCCCGGGCAGGGCGAGGACTATGCCCAGGCAGATCCCAACGGGCGGCAGGACCCGCTCGGCCGCGAGCCGGGCAATTCGGCCCGTATCGGCTCGGACCGCAACCTTCTGCAGGGCGAGGATGTCTATCGCCGGGCCGAGGAGCTTCTGGGCGAGATCCGCCGCCGCCAGTCCGACCAGCAGCGTCCGGAAGACGAGCGCAGCTACCTGCGCCGCCTGCTCGATCTCTTCTGACCTTCCGGGTCAGGGCCGGCTGGCGAAGCCGCGACTTTCAGGCGGGCTTTGGCGAAGCCTTCGCGCGACAGGCCTGCGGACCGCCTCCGGCGCAGCGCCTGTCCTGCGGGAGGTGTCAGCCGTCCTGCCCGCTCAGCGCCCGCACTGCGCCCACGGCGCTTTGCACCGCACCGTCGAGCCAGATGCGGAAACCGTCCACCGCACCGACATAAAAGGTCATCACGCCTTTCAGCGCCGGGACCATCATGCCGATCCGGCCGGCCGCCAGGTAAAGAACGGTCAGGACGAAGGCCAGGGACACGACCAGGATGAATCCGGTCCGGAATCCGTTGCGGCGCTGCGCCGCGACCTCCTCGAATTCGCGTCCTGCCTCTCCCCGGGATTCGGCACCGGGCCGCAGCGTCGAGTTGATCTCTTCGATATCGGGCAGAAGATCGCGTTGCCGTGGTGCCCGATCGGCACCGACAGCCGCGACGCTGGGCGCCGGGGCCTCGGCCAGCCCGAGATCCGGCTGCGTTTCCAGCGCCGTGGACTCGCGCTTGCGGGCCTCGGTCTCCCGCGCCGCTTCCTCGCGCAGGATGGCGAGGACGTTCTCGTCGATGCGGCGGGGCGAACGCCCGATGGGCGTGTCGGTGTCCACATCCTCCACCGGCGCTTCGTCCTGCGTCTCGGGCTCGGCGGGAGCTTCGCCGTGAACGGCGGCCTCCTCGACATCGCCCTCAAGGGAATCGGGGTGAAGCTGGAACCAGGCATGCCCGCAGTTGGAGCACTGAACGTCGCGTCCGGTCGGCGGGATAGCGCTGTCCTCGACCTCGTACAGCGCCTCGCAGTTCGGGCAAGTCAGCCGCATGCCTGCCGGTCTCCCTTCGTTCCCGTTCTGCCCGGGCCTATGTTGTAACGCCGCTTGTGAGCTTCTCCAAGCCTTTGCGAAATCACCCCGCCGCGCGAGGTTGAAGTCGCCTGCTGCATCGGCAAAACTGCCACCCGCCCCGGCCCGGATCCAGCAGCCCCCGATGATCGCCTTCGACAACGTGGCCTACAGTTACGGCGGCGGCGAGCTCCTCTCGGGAGTGACGTTGCGCCTTGCGCCGGGGAGTTTCCATTTTCTGACCGGACCTTCGGGCGCCGGGAAGACCACGTTCCTGCGCCTCGCCTATGCGGAACTTATGCCCAGCGCCGGGCGCGTCATGCTTTTCGACCGCGATGTGACCACGCTCTCCCGCGACGAGATCGCCCGCAGCCGCCGCCGCATCGGCATCGTGCACCAGGACTGCCAGTTTCTCGATCACCTTTCCCTGTCCGCCAACGTGTTGCTGCCGTTGTCGGTCTCCGGCCGGGACTCGGTGCCCGACGATCTCGGCGACCTGCTGGCCTGGGTCGGGCTGAGCGAGCTGGCCGATGCCCTTCCGCCACGGCTTTCGGGCGGTGAGCGGCAAAGGGCTGCGCTGGCGCGGGCGGTGATCATGGCGCCGGATGTGATCCTGGCCGACGAGCCCACCGGGAACCTCGACTGGGACATGTCCCAGCGGCTGCTGACGCTGCTGATCGAGTTGAACCGCATGGGCAAGACGATCCTCATCGCCACGCATGACCTGAACCTGATCCGCAGCGCCAAGGCGCAGGTGGGCGCCCGGGTGCTGCGCATCGCCCAGCGGCGGGTGACGCTGGCGGGGGCGGACCTGTGATGCTTTCCCCCGGTCCGCATGACCGCGTGGTTCCGCCCTCCGGGCCGACCGCCTGGCTGACCGGGTTCACGGCGGCGGCCATGGCCTTTCTCGCCGTGTTCGCCCTTGCCCTGTCGATCGCCGCCGAGCGGCTGGCCGACCGCTGGTCGGCGGGTCTCGCCCGTACCGCGACCGTCAGGATCGCGGCCGCGCCGGACCAGATGGAGGCGCAGGTCGCGGCGGTGCTCGACATCCTGGCCACCACGCCGGGCGTGGCCTCGGCGCATGCGCTGACCGAGGAGGAGACCCGCGCGCTGCTCGCGCCCTGGTTCGGCAGCGACCTGCCGCTCGACGCCCTGCCCGTTCCCCGGCTGGTGGACGTCGTCGAGGCCACGCCGGGCTACGATGGCGAGGGGCTGCGGCTGCGGCTTCAGGCAGAGGCCCCTGCGGCGGTGCTGGACGATCACGCCCGCTGGCAGAGGCCGCTGGCATTGGCGGCCGGGCGCCTGCGGCTTCTCGGCAACCTTTCGGTCCTGCTGATCGCGCTGACCGTGGCGGCGACGATCACGCTTGCGGCCATGGCCTCGTTGAACGCCAATGCCCAGGTGATCCGGGTCCTGCGGCTGGTCGGCGCGCAGGACGACTACATCGCCCGCGCCTTCACCCGCCGCTTCACCCTGCGCGCCTTCTGGGGCGCACTGGCGGGAACCGCCGCCGGCACGCTGGCGCTGGCGGCCCTGCCCTCGGTGGCCGAGGCCGGCGGCTTTCTCACCGGGCTCGGCTTCTCGGGGGCCGGATGGCTCTTGCCCCTGGTCCTGCCGCCGGTCACCGGTCTTGTGGCCTTCCTTGCAACGCGGTTTGCGGCCTTCCGAAAACTGAGGGAGCTTTCCTGATGCCCTATCCGATCCAGATGCTCCTCTCGCTGATCTTCGTGGCGCAGATGTATCTCGGCATGCTGCTGTTTGCGCTGGCATGGATGCCGGCGGTGATGATCAACTCCGACAACGCCCTGCGTGCCATCCACTTCTATTGCCGCTGGGTGCGCTTCACCGCCGCCTGGATCGCCGGACTGAAGTCCGAGATTCGCGGGGTGCCGCCGACGGAGGCCTGCATCGTCGCCGCAAAGCACCAGAGCTTCTTCGATATCATCATCGTGCTTGCGGCCCTGCCGAGCCCGCGGTTCATCATGAAGAAGGAACTGCTGCGCGTTCCCTTCTTCGGCTGGTACGCGCTGAAGATCGGCTGCATTCCGGTGGACCGGGGCAAGCGCGGCCACGCGATCGCCGAGATGAAGGCGCGGGTCTCCTCCGGCTCCGACCGCCCGGGTCAGTTGGTCATCTATCCGCAGGGAACCCGCGTCGCACCCGGCGCGACCCTGCCCTTCAAGGTCGGCACCGGCATCCTTTACGAGCAGCTGGGCCAACCCTGCTATCCGGTCGCGGTCAATGTCGGCATCTTCTGGCCCAAGCGCAGCTTCTTCCGCCGCCGGGGCACGGCAGTGGTGGAGTTCCTTCCGCCGATCGCCCCGGGCCTGCCGGTGGCCGAATTCATGCGTGAGGTGGAGGCCGCGATCGAGCCGGCCTCGAACCGCCTGATGGCCGAGGCGGGCTTCACCGGCTGAGCCCGACCGGCGCCCGTACTTGAACTGTCGCGCCGAACCGGGCACCCTAGGGACGCAGCGTCCTCCCGGGCGCCACGTTGAAAACGAGGGATTTGATGAACCCGAACGACTTTCTCGGCGGTAATGCCGTCTTCCTGGCACTGGCCGTCTTCGTCATCCTCTGCATCTTCCTCGGCGTCCGCATCGTGCCGCAGTCGGAAAAGCATGTGGTCGAACGCTTCGGCCGGTTGCGCGCTGTCCTCGGGCCGGGGATCAACTTCGTGGTGCCGTTCCTCGACCGCATCGCCCACAAGGTCTCGGTTCTGGAGCGCCAGCTTCCCAATGCCTCGCAGGACGCCATTACTGCCGACAACGTGCTCCTGAAGGTGGAAACCTCGGTCTTCTACCGCGTGACCGAGCCGGAGAAGACCGTCTATCGCATCCGCAACGTCGATGCCGCGATCGCCACCACCGTGGCGGGCATCGTCCGTTCCGAGATCGGCAAGCTGGAGCTGGATCAGGTCCAGTCCAACCGCGCCCAGCTGATCGAGCGGGTCCGCGATCAGGTGCGGGCCATGGTCGATGAATGGGGGGTGGAGGTGACGCGGGCCGAGATCCTCGATGTCAGCCTCGACGAGGCGACCCGTGCCGCGATGATGCAGCAGCTCAATGCCGAACGCGCCCGCCGCGCCCAGGTGATGGAGGCCGAGGGCAAGAAGCGGGCGGTGGAGCTTGCCGCCGAGGCCGCGCTCTATGCCGCCGAGCAGGAGGCCAAGGGCCGCCGCATCACCGCCGATGCCGAAGCCTATGCCACCGGCGTGATCGCCGGTGCGATCAAGGACAACGGGCTGGAGGCGGCGCAGTTCCAGATCGCGCTGAAGCAGGTCGAGGCGCTGGCCCAGGTGGCGCAGGGCTCCGGCCGGCAGACGATCCTCGTGCCGGCCCAGGCGCTCGATGCCTTCGCCGACGCCTTCAAGATGCTGAAAGGAAAGGGGACCAGCGCATGATGTGGCAGGTCTGGTGGGTCTGGATCGCGGCCGGCTTCGTCATCGGCATCTTCGAGGTGGCGCTGCCGGGCTTCATCTTTCTCGGTTTCGCCGGCGGTGCGATCATCACCGGGGTGCTGATCGGCATCGGCATCCTGTCAACGGCGAGCTTCTCCCTCCTGCTCGCCGTCTTCTCCTTTGCCTCGCTGGTCGTCTGGTGGGTGCTGCGGCGCCTCATCGGCCGCCATCCCGGCCAGGTGAAGATCTGGGATCGCGACATCAACGACAATCCCTGAACCGGGCCGGCGCCCTGCCCGCTTCAGGTTGAGGACTTCCCGAACTTCGTCGCCGCCTTCCGTGCGGCGGCGCCAAGCCCGGCATCGCTCTTGACCAGCCAGGCCAGACCGAAGGCCCAGACCCCGAACGCCTCCAGCCAGAAGACCGGCGGATGGGGCCAGGTCCAGTCGCTCAGCTCGAAGTAGAGCATCGCCTTCCGGACGGCGAGCAGCACGACCGCAAGCCCCATCACGCTGCCGCAGACGAGGTAGAGCCGGTTGGTCAGGCGTTTCTCCGCACTCCAGTCCTCGCGCCGCTTGTCCGAACGGGTGAACTGGAACACCGCCATATAGGCAAGGAGCGCAAGGAAGGTGCCGGCAAGGACCGCATGCCCCGCCGTGCTGCAGACATAGTCGCCGCAAGTGCCCGACGTGTCGGAGGTGGGCAGCAGGGCCGTGCCCAGGGCCGCCCATCCGGCCAGCGTGGTCACGCGGCTGTCTGTCAGCACGCGGTCAAGCCATTGTCCGACCCTGGTGTCGAGAAACGGCAGGTGCCAGGCATCCCTGCCCGGGGGGTGGCCCTCGTAGTTCACCAGGAAGACGCCGATGGCGCAGAGCGCGCCGATGAAGAAGGAGCCGCGGTTCGGCAGGTAGTAGCTGGCGCTGATCGACTCAGGGATCACCTGCTCGGGCGCGACCCAACCCCAGAGCAGGATGACCGTAGGCAGCCACAGGCCGAGCCAGCCAAGGAACCAGCGCTGCCGGGCCAGCGCCGCCGAAAGCGCCCGCTGGATCTCCTGTTCGGGGGTTCGTTCCGTCATGCGGATAGCTCCCGGCCCTGCCCGAGCTTTCCTCCTGCGCGGCCGCCGATCAAGCAGGAAACCGGATTTCCGCGTGTTCGGTCCAGGAGAAAGCGCCGGCCGGCGGCAGGCGACCGGGTCAGCGCCCGGGAGAGACGGCCGCGATGTCCGCCAGGATTGCCCGGGCGGCCTCGCGCGGGTCTTCCGCCGCCCAGACCGGACGGCCGACGACAATGTGGTCGGCTCCGGCCGCCAGGGCTTCGGACGGGCTGGCCACCCGCTTCTGGTCGCCGAGCGCGGTGCCCGCCGGGCGGACGCCCGGCGTGACGATCAGCCGCCCCGCCGCGCCGGGCAGCGCCCTTATGCGGGCCGCCTCCTGCGGGCTGGCGATCACCCCATGCGCGCCGGCAGCGAAGGCCCGCGCGGCGCGTTCCACGGCGATGTCGCCGATGTCGCCGGGCAGGATCATGTTGGCGTCGAGGTCGGTGCGGTCCAGCGAGGTCAGGACCGTGACCGCCAGGATGCGCGTTTCCGTCCCCTCCGCCCCGCGCACTGCAGCCGCCACGACCTGGGGGTCGCCATGGACGGTAAGGAAGTCGAGGCCATAGGCCGAGATACCCTTCACCGCCGCCGTCACTGTCGCGCCGATGTCGAAGAGCTTGAGGTCAAGGAAGACCCGCTTGCCCGAACCCTTCAGCTCGTTGGCGAGGGCCAGACCGCCGCCGGTCAGCATCCCCAGACCGATCTTGTAGAACCCCACCGCCGGCCCGATCCGCGCCACCAGTTCGAGACCCTGGACGACATTCGGCACATCCAGCGCCACGATCAGACGGTCATCGGTCTCTGGCATGGTTCGTCTTCCCCGGGGAAATGCGCGGCTGTGGCCTAAGTCCCCTGGCGAGATGCCGCAAGGGCTCTCGTCGCCAGCGGCGCGCGCTTTACTTTTTGGCAAGCAATGCCCATCATTCTGGGCATCCGGTAATTCAGGCCATCCAGGTCTCACCAAAGAAGCGGCCCGGCGGGGGTGCCACCCCGCCGGGCTTTTTCTGTGCCGGGGTCAGCCCCCGATCCAGAGCCGGAGGATCGCCACCCCCAGCGTTCCCGCCGCGATGAGGACCATCCACTTCCGGTAGCTCATTTCACCCAATCATCTCACCTCCCGTCACGGCGAAGGATCGCCGCAGGGTTTTGGTAGCCACGCATGGCAAAGTGGGTCGCACACAGTTGGGCCAGATGGAGCAATGCAAACCCCGCCCCGGGCTTGACCCGGGGCCTCGCTGTCGACCCGCGCCACCACTGACGCGGGAGGCCCCGGGTCAAGCCCGGGGCGGGTGTTTCTGGTGTGATCGGGCGCGACACGCCCTTGCGCTTCCTTTCCTGGCGCCTTCAGGCCACCAGCGCCTCGGCGCGGCGCAGATCCACGCTCACGAGCTGGCTCACCCCCGGCTCGCCCATCGTTACACCGAACAGCCGGTCCATGCGCGACATGGTGACGGCGTGGTGGGTGATGATCAGGAACCGCGTCTCCGTCCGCCGGGTCATCTCGTCCAGAAGGTCGCAGAACCGGCCGACATTGGCGTCGTCCAGCGGTGCATCCACCTCGTCCAGCACGCAGATCGGTGCCGGATTGGCGAGGAACACGGCAAAGATCAGCGCCATTGCCGTCAGCGTCTGCTCGCCGCCCGAGAGGAGCGACAGGGTGGACAGCCGCTTGCCCGGCGGCTGGCAGAGGATCTCCAGCCCCGCTTCCAGCGGATCGTCGCTCTCCACCAGCGTCAGCCGCGCCTCGCCGCCACCGAAGAGCGTGGTGAAGAGCGCGCGGAAGTTGGTGTTGACCTGCTCGAAGGCGGTCAGCAACCGTTCGCGGCCCTCGCGGTTCAGCCCGGCAATGCCGCCGCGCAGCGCCTTGATCGCCTCTTCCAGATCGGTCTTCTCGGTGGCCAGCCGGTCGTGTTCGGCCCCGGCTTCGGCCAGGTCCTCGTCGGCCCGCAGGTTCACCGGGCCCAGCGCCTCGCGCTGTCGCCGGCCGCGGGCGAGGTCGGTCTCCAGCGCCTCGGCCGAGGGGATCGCCTCCGGCTCCACCCGCAGGGAGGACAGGAGCTGGTCGGGCGACATCTCCGTCTCCTCGCGGATGCGGACGCCGGCCGCCATCCGGGCCGAGCGGGCCGCATCGAGTACCGCCTCGGCCCGGGCCCGGGCCTCGCGGCCTTCGCCTGCGGCCTTCTCCGCCTCGCGCTCCGCCGCCTGGGCCTGGCGCAGGGCCGCCTCTCCCGCCGCCAGCGCATCGGAGGCGCGCGCCTTGCGGCTCTCGGCGGCTTTCACCTCATCCGCCAGGACCGCGCGCTTCGCCGCGATCTCCGCAGGGACGGCCCTGGCAACCTCTGCCTCCGCCGCCGCCTCCGCGCGGCGCTCGGCCATTTCCGCCGCACGCTCGCCCGCCGTCGCGGCCCGGCTGCGCCAGGACGCGGCGTCACGCGCCACTTCGCCGCGCCGGCGCGCCCGCGCCTCGGCCTCGCGCCGGGCGGCGTCCTCTGCCGAACGGCGCAACTGGGCCTCGGCCCGGGCGGTGTCCACCTCGGCGCGTGCCGCCTGCAATGCCGCCCGCGCCGCGTCGAGGGGCGCGAGGGCCGCCCGCGCCGCCGAGGCCTCGGCCAGACGCGCCTCGGCCCCTGCCGCCTCCTCGCCGAACCGGGCGGCCGCCGAAAGCGCCTCGTCGCGCCGGCCGGCCGCCAGCGTGCGATCCGCCTCTGCCCGCGCCTGCGCCCGCGCCGCCGCCTGCGCCCGGGCTTCGGCCGCCCGCCGCGCCTCGCGGGCGCTGGCTTCGCCACGGGTCAGTTCGGCCAGCCGGACGGTCACCGCCTCATGCGCCGCCCGTGTCGCCTGGGCCTTGGCCTCGGCCAAAGCCAGATCGGCCTCCAGCGCCGCCAGACGGTTGACCTGCATCAGCCGCACGGCGGCGGCGGTCGGGGCCTCGGCCCCGGCGCGGAACCCGTCCCAGCGCCAGAGATCGCCCTCGCGGCTGACGACCCGCTGCCCCGGCTCCAGTTCCGCCTGAACCGCCGGACCGCGCTCGCGGGCGACAAGGCCAAGGAAGGCCAGGCGTCGCGCAAGGGCCGGCGGCGCCGTCACCTGCGGCGCCAGCGGCTCCACGCCCTCGGGCCAGCCGGCGGGCGGGCAGGGCGGCAGGACCGCCCAGCCGGAGCCGCCGCCTGCCGCCGCCTCCGGCGCCCGCAGGTCATCGGCCAGCGCCGCACCGAGAGCGGCCTCGTAGCCGGGCGCCACCTTCACCCGGTCGAGCAGCCGCCCGCCCTCGCCCGCCTCGCGCGCCAGAAGCCGCGACAGCGCCCCGGCCTCGGCGCGCACCGCCGCCGCCTCGCCCTCGGCGGCGGCGCGGGCGGCGCGGGCCTCGGCCTCGGCGGTGGCGGCGGCGGCCCGGGCGCCCTCGGCCGCAGCCAGCACCGCCTCGGCCTCGCCCATCAGTTGCCCGGCGGCGCCGGCCTCCGCCTCGGCGCTCACCAGCGCCTCGGTCGCGGCCGTCTCGCTGCGGGCAGCATCGGCCGCAGCCGCCTCGGCCCGTACTGCCGCTGCGGCCGCCCGGTCGCGCGCCGCGCCGGCATCGGCCACCGCCCGCTCGGCCGATTGATGCGCCGCCGCCAGCCGTGCCGCATCCTCGGTCCGTGCCGCCGCCGCCGCCTCGGCCCCCGCCAGCGCTCCGGCCGCCGCCGAGGCGGTGGCCGCCAGCGCGGCGATCACCTCCATCTCGCCCTCGGCGGCGGCGGCAAGCTCGGCCGCCTCGCCCTCCAGCCGCGAGATGGTGGCCGCCGCATCCTCGGCCAGCTGCGCCTCGCGCGCCGCGTCGCGGTCCAGCTCGGCGATCCGCATCGCCAGCGCGGCAACCCGGCCGAGGGCACGATTCTCTGCCTCGGCCAGGCGCTCGCCCTCGACCGAGATGCGTGCCGCCACCGCAGCGGCGATCGCCTCCTCCTCGCGCAGGGGGGGCAGCGCCGCTTCGGCCGCTTCCCGTGCCTCCACCGCCCGACGCGCGCCGGCTTCGCCCTGCGCCACGGCGAGCAACCGCACCCGCATCTCGCCATCCGCCGCCAGCACCGCCATGTCCGCCTCGCGGAAGCGCTGCCACAGGAGCATGCCCTCGATGCGCCGCACCTCGGCCGACAGTTCGCGGAACCGCGCCGCTGCCTTGGCCTGCCGGCCCAGCGCCACCAGTTGCTGCGCCAGCGCATCGAGCACGTCATCGACCCGGCCGAGATTGGCCTCCGTCGCCTGCAGGCGCAGCTCGGCCTCGTGCCGGCGGGCATAAAGGCCGCTGATCCCCGCCGCCTCTTCCAGGATGCGGCGGCGCGCCTTGGGCCGGGCGGCGATCAGTTCGGCGATCTGGCCCTGGCGCACCAGCGCCGGGGAATGGGCGCCGGTCGAGGCATCGGCGAAGAGAAGCTGCACGTCCCGCGCCCGCACCTCCTTGCCCGCCATGCGGAAGACCGAGCCGAGGTCGCGGGTGATGCGCCGCACGATCTCGATCTCGTCGCGGTCGTTGAAGCCGGCGGGCGCCAGCCGCTCGCGGTTGTCGATGGCCAGCGCCACCTCGGCATAGGCCCGCGCCCCGCGCCCGGCAGCGCCGTTGAAGATCACGTCCTCCATCCCCTGGCCGCGCATCGCCGTGGGGCGGTTCTCGCCCATCACCCAGCGCAGCGCTTCGAGGAGGTTCGACTTGCCACAGCCGTTCGGCCCCACGACGCCGGTCAGGCCCTCGTGGATCGGCATCTCCGTGGGGTCCACGAAGCTCTTGAAGCCGTTGAGCCGCAGCTTGGTGAAGCGCATCTGTGATTCCGTTGCCAAAGGGCATGGTCGGCGCCGGCAGCCACGGCGTCAACCCAGATACGGGTGTTCGGGCCGATCTACCCACAAGCTATTGATGGATTGACAGGGCCGCACCGCCGCTGTCCCCTCCCGCCATGGCCCTGACACCCCCCTATGGCGGCCGCTGCCTCTGCGGTGCCGTGACCTATGTTTGCGATGCGCCGCCGCGCTGGCAGGGGCATTGCCATTGCGAAAGCTGCCGGCGCGCCACCGCCTCGGGCTTCGCCTCCTATTTCGGGGTGGCGGACGGCCACTGGCGCTGGACCGGGGCCGCGCCCGCCACCTATGCCTCCTCGCCGGGGGTGTGGCGGGAGTTCTGCGCCGTCTGCGGTACACCGATGTCCTATCGCGCTGATCGCTACCCCGGTGAGCGGCATTTCTTCGCCGCGACGCTCGACGACCCCACGGCCTATGCGCCGACCGCGCATTTCCACAGCCACGAGCGCCTGCCCTGGGTCGCGCTCGCGGACGGCCTGCCGCGCAAATGACCCCGCATCGTGCCGCCGACCCCTATGACTGGCCCGCCGTTCTGGCGCTGATCCACCGCGCCTTCGCCTATATGGAGCCGCGCATCGACCCGCCCTCCTCGCTGCATCGGCTGACGCCGCAGGGGCTGGCGCGGATGGCGAGGGATGGAGAGCTGTGGGTCCTGGGTGCCCCGCCCATGGCCTGCATGGTGCTGACGCCGGAGCCGGACGCGCTCTATCTCGGCAAGGTCGCGGTCGATCCACCCTTGCAGGGGCGGGGGACGGGGAGGGCGCTGGTGGCGCTGGCCGAGGACAGGGCGCGGGCGCTGGCCAAGCCGGTGCTGCGCCTGCAGGCGCGGGTGGAACTGACGGAGCTGCACGCCTTCTACCTCCGCCTCGGTTTCACCGAGACCGCCCGCACCGCCCATCCGGGCTATGCCCGTCCGACCTCGATCACTTTCGAGAAGCGGCCGGGCGAACACCCGCCCCGGACCTGACCCGGCGCCGCGCTCCCCACCCGCACCACGCCTGGCGCGGGAGGTCCCGGGGCAAGCCCGGGACGGGCAGTCTGTGCCCCGACCGGATCCCGCCGCACGAGACCAGCTCCGATGCGCGGTTCCTGGAGCGCACCGCCCCGCCGCGTACTTCCCTCCCCCGCGCCGGGAGGGGGAGGGTGCAGGGCCCCCGCGCCCGCCGCCAGCCCCCATCCCCTCCCCACAAGGGGAAGAGGGGGCGCAGGCCGGGTTGCGGCGGCTTCATGGCCGTCTTTCACCCGAACTCCCTTCTGGGATGGGCCGGGCCCGGCCCGGAACGGGACCGCACTCCGCCCCGGCACCTGTCCCACCGCACTTCCTTCCAGGCAGGCCCTGCTCTCGCAGCCCTGTTGCCACAGGCGCCATCGCCCGGAGTGAGCGCTTCCCTCCCCCTCGTGGGGAGGGAGAGGGTGGGGGGCGCCGCGCTCCCCACCCGCACCGCGCCCGGCGCGGGAGGTCCCGGGGCAAGCCAGGGACGGGCGTTCTGTGCCCCGACCGGATCCCGCCGCCCGCGACCAGCTCCGATGCGCGGCTCCCACGAGCGCCATCGCCCCGCCGCGTGCTTCCCTCCCCCGCGCCGGGAGGGGGAAGGTGCAGGGCCCACGCGCCTGCCGCCATCCCCCCACCCCCATCCCCTCCCCACCAGGGGGGAGGGGAGCCGCGCGGGCCGGGTCGCGGCGGCTCCATGGCCGTCGTTCACCCGAACTCCCTTCTGGGCCGGGCCCGGCCCGGAACGGGACCGCACTCCGCCCCGGCACCTGTCCCACCGCACTTCCTTCCAGGCAGGCCCTGCTCTCGCAGCCCTGTTGCCACAGGCGCCATCGCCCGGAGCGAGCGCTTCCCTCCCCCTCGTGGGGAGGGAGAGGGTGGGGGGCGCCGTGCGCGTCGCCAGGGCTCCGATCTCCGGGGCGGAGAGGCACCCCTTCCGACGCCGCTCCGCCTATCCCCGGGCGGCGTGGCGCCCGGCCCAGAGGCCGGTGGCCAGGCAGGCGGTCAGCAGGTAGCCGCCGGTCGGCGCCTCCCAGTCGAGCATCTCGCCGCAAACGAAGGTGCCGGGCAGGGCCTTGAGCTCCAGCCCTTCCGTCAGCGCCTCCCACATCACGCCGCCGGCGGTGGAGATCGCCTCGTCGATCGGGCGGGGACCGGCAAGCGGCACCGGCAGGGCCTTCAACCCTGCCGCCAGCGCCGCCGGATCGGCGGGCAGCGGCCGGCCGAACTCCTGCGCCAGCGCCACGGCAACCGGCGGCAGCCCGAGCTTGCGCAAACTGTTGGCCAGGCTTTCGCCAGCCCGCATCCGCGCCAGCCGGGCTGCGGTCTCCTCAACGGAGATATCTGGCAGCAGGTCGAGCGCCAGCGAAGCGCCAAGCCGCAGCGCCCGGCTGACGGCATAGAGCCCGCCGCCTTCCAGCCCCTTTGCCGAGATGACGAACTCGCCCCGTTCGCGGGTCCCGTCCGGCAGGCAGAGCGCCACGCCCTTCACCGGGGCGCCGAAATGGCGCGCCATGTGCGCGGACCAGTTCGCCGCGAAGCCCATGTTCGCCGGCGCGAAATCGGCCACCGCCACCCCCGCCGCCCGCAAGGGCGCCACCCAGCCGCCGTCCGACCCCAGCCGCGCCCAGCTTCCCCCGCCGAGGGCGAGCACGGCGGCGCCCGCTGCCACCGCCTGCTCCCCTTCCGGGGTGGAAAAGCGATGCGCGCCGCCACTCACCCCCTGCCAGCGCCAGCGGGTCCGTATCTCCACGCCCAGCCCCGCCAGCCGCCCCAGCCATGAGCGCAGCAGCGGCGAGGCCTTCATCGCCAGCGGAAAGACCCGGCCCGACGAGCCGGTGAAGACCTCCTGCCCGAGGCCCCGCGCCCATTCCATCGCCTCCGCCGGTCCGAAAGCCGCCAGCATCGGATCGAGCCGGCCGGGCGGGTCATAGGCGGCGCGAAAGCGGGCCGGGTCCTCGTTTTTGGTCAGGTTCAGCCCCGACTTGCCGGCCATCAGGAACTTGCGCCCGGGGCTCGGCCTGGCCTCGGCGACCACCACCTTCAGGCCGGCCTGCGCCATAGCCTCGGCGGCCATCAGCCCCGCCGGCCCGGCGCCGACCACCAGCGCCCCGGTCTTCATACCGTGTGCAGGTAGAGGTCGAAGTCCACATCCGGCACGGTGCGGGCGACGCGGGCATATTCCGCCGCCTTGATCGCGGTGAAGGTGCGGTGCAGCTCCTCGCCCAGCGCCTCCTTCAGGAAGGCCGAGCCCTGCGCCGCCCGGATCGCCTCGCGCCAGTCGCGCGGGATCGCCGCATCCGCCCCGGCGGCATAGCCGTTGCCGGTGGTCTCCGGCCCGGGGTCGGTCCGCTCCGCCAGACCCTTGCGGATACCGGCAAGCACAGTCGTGGCCACCAGATAGGGATTGGCGTCCACCCCGGCCGGGCGATGCTCGATCCGCCGCGCCCTGATGTCGCCCGCCGGGATGCGCAGGGCCACCGAGCGGTTGTTGACCCCCCAGGTGGGCGAGACCGGCGCATAGCTCTGGCTGGCGAAACGGCGCCAGGAATTGGCGTGCGGGGCGAAGACCAGCATGCTTTCCCCCATCGTCGCCAGAAGCCCGCCCATGGCATGCAGGATCATCGGCGACCACTGGCCCTCCACCGCCTCGACAAAGGCGTTGCGGCCGATGCGGTCCAGCATCGAGACGTGGAAATGCATCCCCGAGCCGGCATAGTCGGCGATGGGCTTGGCCATGAAACATGCCGTCACCCCATGCGCCCGCGCCTGCGCCCGCACGATCCGCTTCAGCCGCATCAGATCGTCGGCCGCCTCGGCCACGTCCTCGCGGTAATGCAGCGTCAGCTCGTACTGGCCGGGGGCATATTCCGAGATCATCGTCTCGGCCTTGATCCCCGCCAGTCCGGCGCCCCGGTAGATGTCGGAGAAGAGCGGCAGCATCCCGTGCAGCTGATCGACGGAATAGACCTCGGTCCGGTGGGTGGGCCGCCCGTCGAGCACATCGGCGGCCGGGCGGGCCTTGCCGTCCGGCCCGCGCTCGTTGGCCAAAAGGAAGAATTCCAGCTCGAACGCCCCCGCCGGCTGCAGCCCCTCGGCGCCCAGGGCCGCGATCTGCCGGGCGAGCGCATGGCGCGGATCAGAGCCGAAGGGCACACCGTCGAGCGTGTAGATCGACATGAACACCTCGGCCCTCGCCGGAGACGTGTTGTGCAGCCGCTTCAGCGTGCCGGGCACCGGCCAGGCGCGCAGGTCGCCATCGCCCTGGTCCCAGATCAGGCCCGTCTCGTGGACATCCTCGCCGCAGATGTCGAGCCCGAGGATCGAGATCGGCAGGTGGCGGCCGGACTTGTAGAATGCCTCAAGCTCGTGCCGGCGGATGATCTTGCCCCGCCCGATGCCGTTGGTGTCGAAGAGTACGATGTCGATGGCCTCGACATCGGGGTTGGCGGCGAGGAAGGCCTCGGCCTCCCGATAGTCCGAGCCGGAGGGAGAGGTCATGCGGGCACCTGGTCGAAAAGGTCGTCCATCACCTCGCCGAAGGCGCTGACCAGCCGGTCGATCTGGCCTTTCTTCGTCGCGGGAGAGACGAGCATCATGTTGTGGAAGGGTGCGATCAGGCTGCCGCGGTTGAGAAGCGACAGATGTACCGTCCGCTCCACTTCCGGCGCATGGGCCAGCGCCGCCTCGGCCCCGTTCTTCAGCGGCTTCGGCCAGCAGATGAATTCCACCCGCGCGCCGACGCGGACGACATGCCAGGGCGCGCCGACCCGGGCGATCTGCCCGGACAGCCCTTCGGCCAGCCGCGCCGCGCCCTTCTCCATCCGGGCGAAGGCCTCCGGCGTGGCGACCTCGCCCAGCGTGGCGGCAAGGCAGGCGAACTGAAGCGGATTGGCCGACAGCGTGGTGCCGATCCCCGAACGCCCGGCCGGCCTGGCGGCGTCATAGGCGGCGAAGCGCGCCGCCACTTCCGGCGACAGGCCCCAGACGGCGGTGGGCAGCCCGCCGGCCACGCATTTACCGATCACGAAGATGTCGGCCGCGATCCCCTGGCCCTTCGCATAGCCGCCATGGCCGGAGGACTGGGTATGGGTCTCGTCGATCATCAGGAGCGCGCCGTGCCGCGTGGCCAGGTCCCGCAGCCCTTCAAGGAAGCCGGGCGCGGGCAGGACCATGCAGGAATTGGTCATCACCGGCTCGGTCAAGATCGCCGCGACATCGCCCCCGGCCAGCGCCGCCTCCACGCCCGCGAGATCATTGAACTCGCAGGCCACGGCGGTCAGCGTCAGGTCATGGACCTGTCCGACCAGGCCTGCGCCGGCGACCGTGCGGCCGTCGGACAGCTCCACATTCGTCTCGTCCACCGCGCCGTGATAGCAGCCGTTGAACACCAGAACCCTGGGCCGGCCGGTCACTGCCCGGGCGACGCGCAGCGCGAAGCGGTTGGCGTCGCTGGCGGTGGTGGCGATCTGCCAGCGGAAATCCCCGAAGGTCTCGGTCAAGAGCCGCCCGGCCTCCAGCGCCGCCTCGGTCGGCAGCATGTAGGTCAGCCCGCGCCGCGCCTGCCGCCGCAGGGCCCTGGCTACCGGCTTCGGCGAATGGCCGAACATCGAGCCGGTGTCGCCAAGGCAGAAATCGTCGATGCCGTAGCCGTCCAGATCGGTCAGCCGCGCCCCTTCCGCATGGTCCACGACCAGCGGGAAGGGCATGGGCCAGTCCTTCATCCAGTGCATCGGCACCCGGTCGAGGAAATGGCCGGCGCCGGCCTCCAGTGCCGCATTCGACCGTGGCCGGCTTTTCGCATAGCGCGCCGTCTCGCGGGCGAAGACCGCCTTCAGCCGCGCCCTGCGGACCCCCGCCACCCTGTCTGTCATGGCGCACCTCCGCCTAGGCGATTACCCGGGCGCCGGTGCGAAGGGAAGGGCCGTGCCGCGCCGGGGCGCCGGCGGCGGGGTCAGGAGCGGGCGCAGGAAGGCCAGCGGATGGGCACGCAGCGTCAGCCGCAGGGCGACGTAATCCTCCACCACCGCCTCGCCCTCCGACATCGCGGCGAAGACCACGGCGGGTTCCACGATCGCCTCGCCGTCCAGGTCGCCGGAGAAAAGCGGCAGTTCCTCCCCCGGCGCCAGCGCGCGGGCCGCCCAGAGCGCATCGCGGCGCGAAAGGCCCAGCGCGGCGAAAGCATCGGCCTCGGCCAGCCGGGTCAGCGTCGCGGGAGAAACCCCGGCGCGGCGCCAGACATCCTCCACCGCAGGGTAGCCGTTGCCGCGCGCGGCTGAGATCCACAGCGCCTCGTCCTCCGGCATGCCCTTGATCTGGCGGAAGCCCAGCCGCAGCGCGAGCCCGCCCTGCCCGTCGGGTTCCATCACGCTGTCCCAGTGGCTCATGTTGATGCAGGGCGGCAGCACCGTCACCCCGTGCTCGCGCGCGTCGCGCACGATCTGGGCCGGAGCGTAGAAGCCCATCGGCTGCGCGTTCAGCAGCGCGCAGGCGAAGATGCCGGGGTGGTGGCGCTTGATCCAGGCCGAGGCATAGACCAGCAAGGCGAAACTCGCGGCATGGCTTTCGGGAAAGCCGTAGCTGCCGAAGCCCTCGATCTGGGCAAAGCAGCGCCGGGCGAAGTCGGCGTCGTGTCCGTTCGCCGCCATGCCGGAGAGGAAGCGGTCGCGGAACTCGCTGACCGAGCCATGTTTCTTGAAGGTGGCGAGCGAGCGGCGCAGGCGGTCGGCCTCCTCGGGCGAGAAGC
>CAZRQN010000039.1:11774-23008 GCA_964602115.1 uncultured Rhodobacterales bacterium | reverse complement strand
GCGCCTGCCTCTTTCTGACCTTCCCCTGCATCATCCTTGGACAAATACCCCGGGGTCCGGGGCAGCGCCCCGGGTCTCTCCACGAGACCGGACCGACCAGACACGAGCGCCACACAAGGCGCGCCCGCCAGGGCGCAAGACGGGACGGGCGCTGTCCTCTCCGCAGGAGCAGTGAGGGGGTCCAAGGGGGCGGAAAGCCGCCCCCTTGCTTCCCCCAAGCGGCAAAGCCGCGCGGGAGGGGGCTGGCTCTGGGGCGCATGCCGATCACCGGGCCGGCCGAATTGACCCTCAGCATCGCATCTGCCAGTAAGGCACGGCAGGGGGCGGGGCCAGGCGATGAAAGTCATCATCTGCGGCGCGGGCCAGGTCGGCTGGCAGATCGCACGCCATCTCGCCGGCGAGCGCAACGATGTCACGGTCGTCGATATCAATCCTGATCTTGTCCGTCGCGCCACCGAGGCGCTCGACGTCCAGGGCGTGGCCGGCCATGCCAGCCATCCCGACACGCTCGCCCGCGCCGGGGCCCGCGACGCCGACATGATCATCGCCGCCACCCATTCCGACGAAGTCAACATGATCGTCTGCGAGGTGGCGCATGCGCTGTTCAACGTCACCCGCAAGATCGCCCGGATCCGCGCCAGCAACTACCTCGACCCGGCCTATGCCGATATCTTCTCCGAAGGCCGCCTGCCCATCGATGTGGTGATCTCGCCCGAGATCGAGGTGGCCGAGGCGGTGCTTCTGCGCCTGGCCGCGCCGGCGACCTTCGACACCGAAAGCTTCATGGGCGGCAGGGCGCAGCTTCTCGGCATCCTGCTCGATGCCGAATGCCCGGTCCTGAACACGCCCCTGCGCCAGTTGTCCGAGCTCTTCGCCTCGCTCAGGGCCATCGTCGTCTGCATCCGGCGCGACGAGCGGCTTTTCGCTCCCGACCCGGGCGACCAGCTCTTTGCCGGCGACCGCATCTATGTCTTCACCCATACCCAGGACGTGACCCGGGCGCTGGAGATCTTCGGCAAGGCGACCAAGAAGCAGAGCCGCATCGTGATCATCGGCGGCGGCAATGTCGGGCTCGGCGTTGCCCGGGCGCTGGAGGCGCGGACCGAGAAGGTGCGGGCCAAGGTGATCGAGAAGAACCGCCAGCGCGCCGAGGCGGCGGCCGATGCGCTGGAGCGCACCATCGTGCTGCATGGCGACGGCATGGACATCGACATCCTGACCGAGGCCGGGATCGACCGGGCCGATGCGGTGCTGACCATCACCGAGGACGACAAGACCAACCTGCTGGCCGCCGTGCGCGCCAAGCAGGCGGGCTGCGAGATGGCCATTGCCCTGGTCAACGATCCGACCCTGGTGCCGCTGATGGGGGCGCTGGACATCGATGCCTATATCAATCCGCGCGCCACCACCGTCTCCTCGATCCTGCGCCACATCCGCCACGGCAAGGTGCGGGCGATCTATTCCATCGGCGACGCCGAGGCCGAAGTGATCGAGGCGCAGGTGCTCTCCACCTCGCCGCTTGCCGGCCGGCTGATCCGCGACATCGAATTTCCCGAAGGCGTGCTCGTCGGCGCGGTGATGAAGGGAGACAAGGTGATGAAGCCGGTGGGCGACCTGCGGGTTGAGGAGGGCGATGTGATCGCGCTTTTCGCCATGGCCAGCGACGTGCCGGAGGTCGAGCGGCTCCTGCAGGTCTCGGTCGATTTCTTCTGAGCGATGAGACGCGCCGCTCAGCCGCCCTTCCTCGTCGTCCTCATGGCTGGTGCCGGGATCGCGATGTTCCTGCCCGCCGCCCATGCCAGCGTGCTTCACCACCATGCCGTGGCGCGCGGCTTCTTCTATTCGGGGCTGATGGTGCTCATCCTTGCGGCGCTGGTGGCGGTGGCCACCGCCCATGGCCGGGCGCGCGCCACGCCGCGCGGCGCGCTTGCGGCGCTGGTGGGGGCCTTCTTCCTGCTGCCGGCGGTCTTCGCGCTGCCTTTCCATCAGGCGCGGCCGGAAACGCCGCTCTTCGACGCCTGGTTCGAGATGGTGTCCTGCTTCACCACCACCGGGGCGACGCTTTACGAAGGGCCGGGCGCACTGGCGCCGTCGCTGCATCTGTGGCGGGCGCTGGTCGGCTGGTTCGGCGGCGCCTTCATCCTGGTTGCCGGGGCGGCCATCCTGGCGCCGCTCGATCTCGGCGGGATGGAAGTGGCCACCGGTCGGGTTCCCGGCCGGGGCGGGATCTCCCGCACCGCGCGCGGGGCGGAGCCGGGCGAGCGGCTGACGCGGCATGCGGCGATCATCCTTCCGGCCTATACGCTGCTGACGGTGGGGCTCTGGCTCCTGCTGCTCGTTGCCGGCGAGGAAGGGCTGATGGCGATGACCATCGCGCTCTCCACCCTTTCGACCAGCGGCATCCTGCCCGGCGTGCCGCTGCGCGCCGCCGAGTCGGGCCTGCTGGCGGAGGTGTTCATCTTCCTCTTCCTGCTGCCCGCCCTGACCCGGCGCAGCCTTCCCGGCACCGCCCATGCCGACAGGGGCCTGGCCCTGTGGCGCGACCACGAGGTGAAGGTCGCGGCGGTCCTGCTGCTGCTGGTTCCGGTCGTCCTTCTCCTGCGCCACTGGATCGCGGCCATCGCTCTGGACAATGACACCGGCGGGGCGACGCTGGCCGGCGCCTTCTGGGGCGGAATGTTCACCGCGCTGAGCTTCCTGACCACCACCGGCTTCGAGAGCGCCTCCTGGGATACGGCGCGACTGTGGTCCGGGATCCCGGCACCGGGGCTGATCCTGGTCGGCCTGGCGATGTGCGGCGGCGGCATCGCCACTGCGGCGGGAGGGCTGAAACTTCTCCGCCTCTATGCGCTGTTCCGCCATGGGGAGCACGAGCTGCACCGGATCGTCCACCCGAATTCCGTCTCGGGCGGCGGAGCGGTGGCGCGGCGGCTGGCGGGCGAGGGCGCCTATGCCGCCTGGGTGTTCTTCATGCTTTTCGCCGTCACCCTGGCGGCGGTGATCGCCGCCCTGTCGCTGTCCGGGGCGGATTTCGAGAATGCCATGATCCTGGCGGTGGCGGCGGTGACGACCACCGGCCCGCTCGCCTCGGTGGCGGCGGAAGCGCCGATCCGCTACAGCGAACTTGAAACGGTGGTGAAGGCCATCCTCGCCGGGGCGATGATCGCCGGGCGGATCGAGGTGCTGGCGCTTTTCGCGCTTTTCGCGCCCTCGGCCTGGCGCCGCTGACATCGGCCCGTCACCGCAGCGCTTTTCCGCTGGATTGTCCGGCTTTTCCCGGTCCATACTCGCACGGCACCGACATCTTCAGGCCGGTCCCTGTGTCAGGTGCTCCACGGGGATGGTAACGACAAGAAAAAAAGGCGGCGCCGATGGCTGGCGACAAACAGAGTCTTCAGGACGCATTCCTCAATCACGTCCGCAAATCCAAGGTTGCGGTGACGATCTTCCTCATCAACGGCGTCAAGCTGCAGGGGGTCATCACCTGGTTCGACAACTTCTGCGTGCTCCTGCGCCGTGACGGGCAGTCGCAGCTTGTTTACAAGCACGCGATCTCCACCATCATGCCCGGCGGCGCGATCAACCTCTACGAGGGTGAAGACTGATTTCCGCCGACGAGGACGAAGACGAGGATTTCTTCGCCGAGGCGAAGGCGGCGCGCTCGCATGAGACGGCGGCGCGGCTGACGCGCGCCTTCGTCCTGCATCCCGACCTGCGCGGCGCCCGCCGCCGCCGCCTGCCCGAACACGGGCTGGCCGAGGCCGTGGCGCTGGCCGCTGCCCTTCCGGGGCTGACGGTGACCGGCGCCGAGGTGGTCCGCCTGCCCAAGATCTCTCCCGGCACGCTCTTCGGCTCGGGAAAGGTCGCGGAGTTGAAGGCGCGCTTCGCCGGTGCGGTCGATCTGGTGCTGGTGGACGGGCCGGTCGGGCCGGTGCAGCAGCGCAACCTGGAAAAGGAATGGGGCTGCAAGCTTCTCGACCGCACCGGGCTGATCCTCGAGATCTTCGCCGACCGCGCCCGCACCCGTGAGGGGGTGCTGCAGGTCGAGCTTGCGGCGCTCAGCTACCAGCGCACGAGGCTCGTCCGTGCCTGGACGCACCTCGAACGCCAGCGCGGCGGCTTCGGCTTCGTCGGCGGCCCCGGCGAGACCCAGATCGAGGCCGACCGCCGGGCGATCGACGAACAGGTGCTCAAGCTGCGCCGCCAGCTCGACCGGGTGGTGAAGACCCGCGAGCTGCATCGCGCCGCGCGCCGCAAGGTGCCTTTCCCGATCGTGGCGCTGGTGGGTTATACAAACGCCGGAAAATCCACCCTTTTCAATCGCATGACCGGGGCCGAGGTTCTGGCCAGGGACATGCTTTTCGCCACGCTCGACCCGACGATGCGCGGCGTGACGCTGCCTTCGGGGCGCAAGATCATCCTCTCCGATACCGTGGGCTTCATCTCCGACCTGCCGACCGAGCTTGTCGCCGCTTTCCGCGCCACGCTGGAGGAGGTGCTGGAGGCCGATCTCGTCCTCCATGTCCGCGACATCAGCCATCCCGAGACCGCCGAGCAGGCGGCCGATGTCGAGACCATCCTCGAAAGCCTCGGCGTCGCGGCCGAAACCCCGCTGATCGAGGTCTGGAACAAGATCGACCTGCTTCCGTCGGAGACGCAGGAGGCGCTGGTCGCCGAGGCCGCGCGCAAGCCCCGCGTGCTTGCGGCCTCCGCCCTCACCGGCGCCGGCGTGGCAAGCCTTCTGGACGCCATGACAGAGGCGCTGGACGAGGAGCGGACGGAACGGGTGCTGGATCTGGCCTTTGCCGAAGGGCGCAAGCGCGCCTGGCTGCACGACCAGGGCGTGGTGCGGGCGGAAGTGGAGGGTGAGGAGGGCTTCCGCCTCACCGTTCACTGGACCCCGAGGCAGGAAAAGCAGTTCCGCGAGCTCTGACCGGGGGATCGCTCGGAGCTGCATCCCCGCCCCGCCGCGCGGCCCCACCTGCATCGAAGGGCCATCATCGAACACCCGTCAGGGGCGGGACGCGGACGCCACCGCCTCACGCCCTCCTCTCGGCCAGGGCAGGCTGGAAGGCATCGCCGAAGACATGGGCCTGCCGGCGCCCAGGCAGGAAAGAGCCGGCGAAAAAGGCGGCGGCGCACGCCAGGTCAGGAATGGCCCATTCGCTACCTAATCCTTGACGAATCATGGCAATACGTTGTTATATAACGGTAAAATGAAGCGTCCCACCTTGTGACGCCTGCCGCGCGCCCTATGGGGCCGGCAGAAGCGTCGTCACCCCCACCGCCGCCGCCCGGGGCAGTTCGGGGTCGAGACTCATCGGGATATATTCCCCGCGCCGCCACAGCACGCCGAGGTCGTCGTAGTGCCGGCTCAAAGGATGGCCGGACTGGCCGGTGGAAATGATGAAGACGCTCGAATCCGGGTCGGCGAAGTCATAGACCCCCCGATATCCCGCGCCATGGACGTTCAGGAACGGCTCCGGATCCTCGCCCAGCGTCCGCCCCCGCATCAGCGTCGTGTCGCCGCCGGAGGTGGACTGACGGATATTGACCAGAAGCCGCAGGATCGGCGTGTTGCCGAGCACCGGGTGGTCATGGGTGGCCTGATGGGCATCGCCCCAGCGCCAGCTTTCCATCCCCGGCCCATAGGTCTCGTCCAGCCACAGGAGCGCCTCGTCCAGCGCCAGCCGGGAGATTTCGGCACAGGTCTCCACCTCGGCCGACTGGACCACATCGCACCATTTGCCGGCGCCCTCGGTGTCGCGGAAGACCCGCTCGATGAAGACCGGGTCGATATGGGTGAACTTGTCGGCCAGGGGCCCCAGTTCATCGCGGATCAGCCGCGCCTGCAGCTTGCGCATCCAGGCCTCGGCGATCAGCGGTTCGGGCAGATGCTCGTTCATCTCGCCGTTCCAGGCAGCGAGCATGTCCAGTGCCTGTTGGCGCTGCCGTTCGGGCGTGCCGTCCGGGGCCGGAGGGCCGGTAAACCACAGCTCCGCCCCGATCAGCGGCAGGAGCGACCGCGCCGTGGGACTGACCGTGTCGAGCTGGGCTTCGATGAAGCTTTCCCTGGTATGGACCTCCCGCGTGCCCATCAGCGTCAGCCAGCGCAGGATTCGATGGGTGTCGCCCCAGAGAAAGCTGACATGGTGGGGAAAGGGCGCGTCCACGGTCTTGTTGTTGGTATTGCCCAGAAGCCCGCTTTCCGGGTTCACCACCCGCAGGTTCTCTGCATAGGGGAAGTAGCCCAGCCAGCGGTTCTGCGCATGTTCGCCCAAAGCGGGCATCCGCCCCTGGGTGTCGTGGCGGGCGTCACGCTGCGGGATGCGGCCGATGACCTGCATCGCGATGCCGTTGCGGTCGGCCAGCATCAGGTTCTGGGCCGGGGCCTGGAACAGTTCCCCCGCCGCAATCGCCTCGCTCACCGAAGAGGCGCGCATCAACCGGATCGCCGCAGTCATCGACGTGTCGGCGCCGTCGAGCAGGGTCCAGGACAGTGCCGCGACATGGCCGGAGGGCGTGACGCTGCCCAGCTCATAGACATCCCCGGGCAGGACGGGCCCGGCCTCGGACCATTGCAGCGTCACCGTCACCGGCGCGGCATCCTTGACGGTGATGATCGAACGCCGCTCGGTGAAGGGTTTCCAGCCGCCGGCCGAGGCATACTCGCCCGGGTTTTCAGGGTTCAGCTTCTCCAGCACGACGTCCTGATCATCGACATAGGCGGTGGTCAGCCCCCAGCCGAGCGATTCCGAACGCCCGACCAGCACCACCGGCATGCCGGGAATCGTCCCGCCGATCACGCCGCCCGAGGACAGTTCCAGCCGGGCGAGATACCAGATCGCCGGGGCGGTGAAGCCGAGATGGGGATCGTTGGCCAGAAGCGTCCCCCGCGCCGCCGAGCGCTGCGGCATCGCCGCCCAGGCGTTGGAGGCACCGGCGAAGGGCAGGGCATGGACCGGCGAGAGCGGATCGTCGGCAAGCCGCAGGCGCGGCTGGCCCGGGCGCACGCCCGGGACCAGCTCGCCATAGGGCGGCAGGGCGGTGACGCCCTGGCCCGGGTCGTCCGGCAGGATGTCGCGCAGCTGGTCGGGCGAGACCGCCATCGACACCTGCGCCCTCAGCACCTCCGCCTCCAGTTGCGAGGACAGCTGCAGGCCCATGAGCTTGATGATGGCGATCGAATCCGCCGGCTGCCAGGCGGCGATCTCGCTGGAGAAGAGGAAGAATTCCGGCGCCCCGCGGCCGAGCGCGCGATCGTTGACCTGCTCGATCCAGGCGTTGACGCCCTTGGCATAGGCTTCGAGCGCCGTCCTGGTTCCCTCGTCCTGCGCATCGACCGAGGAAAGGGCCAGCGTATAGAGGTCGAGCCGGCGCAGCAGCTCGTCGATCTTCAGCGTCCGTTCCCCGAAGATCTCGGACAGCCGCCCCTGCGCCGTCCGCCGCAGCATGGTCATCTGCCACAGCCGGTCCTGGGCATGGACATAGCCGAGAGCGAAATAGACGTCGGCATCGGTCTTGCCGAAGATATGCGGCACATCGGAGTTGCTGCGCACGATCTCCACCGGCGCGGTGATGCCCGCGACCTCGACCGTCTCGCTGTAGTCGGGGATCGAGCGCGACAGCAGGTAGTAAAGGACCACCAACGCCAGAAGTGTCAGCGCCGAAAGGCCAAGAAAGATGCGGATCAGCCAGCGGAAGGCGGTAAACATGGGCAAGAGCAGCGGCCTTGACGGGACAGACGCAGCCGATACCTAGTCCAAGCCCCGGTCGGGGGCAATTCGCGGGGGGCTGTCATGGCGAAAGTGGCGTTTCTGGGCCTGGGGGTGATGGGCGGGCCGATGGCGCGGCATCTCAAGGCGCGCGGGCATGAGGTGACTGTCTTCAACCGCACGCCCTCCCGCGCTGCCGGCTGGGTGGAGAAGAACGGCGGCCGCGCGGCGGCGAGCCCGCGCGAGGCGGCGCTGGGACAGCATTTCGTCCTGGCCTGCGTCGGCAATGACGACGACCTGCGCGCGGTCTGCCTCGGCCCCGACGGCGCCTTCGTCGGCATGGATCCCGGGGCGGTGTTCATCGACCATACCACCGTCTCCGCCACCGTCACCCGCGAGTTGCAGGCGATCGCCGCGTCGCGCGGGCTCGGCTTCGTCGATGCGCCGGTCTCCGGCGGGCAGGCGGGGGCGGAGAACGGGCAGCTTTCGATCATGTGCGGGGGCACGGAAGCGGACTATGCCGCAGCCGAACCGGTGATGGCCGCCTATGCCCGCATCTGCCGCCGGCTCGGCGGCCCGGGCGCCGGCCAGATCGCCAAGATGATGAACCAGATCGCCATCGCCGGCCTTGTCCAGGGCCTGGCCGAGGCGCTGGCCTTCGGCAAGAAGGCCGGGATGGACGGCGCGGCCGTGGTGGAGGTCATCTCGCAGGGCGCCGCCGGCTCCTGGCAGATGGCCAACCGTCACAAGACCATGCTGGAGGACCGCTTCGACTTCGGCTTCGCAGTGGACTGGATGCGCAAGGACCTGGCCATCTGCCTCGCCGCCGCCCGCGAGATGGGGGCGAGCCTGCCGGTCACGGCGCTGGTCGATCAGTTCTACGGCGAGGTGCAGGCCATGGGCGGCGGGCGGTTCGACACCTCCTCGCTGATCAAGCGGCTGACGCGGTGACGCTGCAGAAGCGGCAGGTCACCCGCGACCACTTGCAGGCGCTGATCGAGCTTTCCGTGCGGCCCGACCAGCAGGGGCTGGTCGCGCCCAATGTGAAGACCTTCGCCCAGGCGCCCTTCGAGCCGGGCGCCCATGTCTGGGGCCTGTGGGACGGGGCCGAGCCGGTGGGGCTGATGGCTATCGTCCATCCCGGCGAATATCCGTTCCACGAACCCGGCGACGACCGCGAGGCCGCCTATCTCTGGCGGCTGATGATCGCCGCCGGGCGGCAGGGTTGCGGCCATGGCCGGGCGGCCGTGGGCCTGGCGCTGGAAGTGGCGCGGGACTGGGGTTGCCCGCGCCTGGTTCTGGGCGTCATCGACCGCGAGGGCAGCGCGCGCGGCTTCTACGAGCGGCTGGGCTTCCGCTGGACCGGGCGGATCCGGGACGGAGAGCGGATCCTGAGCCGCGAGACGGGCTGAACCCGGGAGCGTCACACGGAGGGACATTTATTTATGTGAATGTGATCAATGGCTTGGAGTGAGTCGTTAAAGGTTTGGTAGGGAGTGTGGCGGAGTTAATGGGGCGGGCGGTGGATTTTCCTGCCCCCTCGCCAAGCCGGTGCCGCAGCGGTTAAGCTTTCCTCAACCACGACGCGCGAAGCGTGGCAGGGCAGGAGGCGGGGCATGAATCACCTCTACTATGGCGACAACCTGACGGTGCTGCGCGACAGCATCGCCAGCGACAGCGTGGACCTCGTCTATCTCGACCCGCCGTTCAACTCCAACGCCAGCTACAATGTGCTGTTCAAGGCCCCCTCGGGCGAGCAGTCGGCGGCCCAGATCGAGGCCTTTGGCGACACCTGGCACTGGAACGACGAGGCCAACAGAGCGATTCCTGGACGGCTTGCAGCGGGGTTGCAACACAGCCGCTTAATCAGAGAGGGCAGGACTTCTCATTCGGCAGACGCGAGCTATGCATGTCCAAGAGAGCAAAGATGAGCGTTGTATTCACTATCGGCTATGAAGGGACCGACATTGATCGGTTCGTCCGAACGCTCAAGGTCGTCGGGATAGAAAGACTGGCCGATGTTCGGGCTGTTCCTATATCTCGCAAACTGGGGTTCTCCAAAACTAAGCTTGCCGCCCGGCTAGCCGATGAGGGCATCGAATACCTCCACTTTGTATCTCTCGGTGATCCAAAACCTGGCCGTGAAGCGGCTCGAGCTGGGAAATACGGCCTCTTTGATTCCATATACAGGGCGCACATACAGACATCGGCTGCACAGGAAGCATTGCGATGTCTAGTTGATTTCGTTCAATCAGCGCCAAGCTGCCTTCTTTGCTTCGAACGTGATCCAACGACCTGTCATAGGACCATTGTCGCGAAAGAAGTATTTGAAGAAACGGGTTTCAGAATATTTGACCTCTACGGAGACGATCCGGATCGCTATGTCCGTCACACTTCTAGATTGCCGCGTTTCCATCTTGGTGAAGGCCTTACCGCAGCGTAGCGCCACGCACGGGGAGACAGTCTGCTGCGCTGGGGTGACTGCCCATGGCGAGTTCAAGAGGCTTTTCCCGATCCGATTTCGACATCTCGAAGATTCTGCTGCGTTCAAGCGTTGGGACTGGGTGGATTTCAAGTATCGCCCCCCAACCCGTGATCGGCGTGTGGAAAGCTGCCATGTGATGGAGGACAGCATCCGAGTTTCCGGCAGCATGCCCATCAGGGACCGGTCACCCTTTCTGAACGGGCTCGTCATGCCATCTGTGAAGGCGGCGGAAGCCAGCGGCCGGTCGCTTGCCCTGATTCGCCCGCGCGATACGCATTTCTATTTCGTGAAGAAGAAACCTGACGAGATCGAAGAAGAGCGTCGCACCTTCGCTGAAGCGGCGAGCCAAGACTCCTTCTTTGATGAGCGGTTGAAGGCGCTTGAGCCCAGCCACTACGACTTCCGCTTCAAGTTCAAGGATGCGGCCGGACCGCACGACTATGCCAATGGCGATTGGGAGGCTCATGCGATGTATTTCAATGGCCTCAGGCGCGAAGGCTCGGAGCAGGCAGTCTTGGATTGGATGACCAAGACCTTCAACGAAGAGTATCCCCGCAAGGGCATGCTGTTCTGTATAGGCAATATGGCCAAGCGCCCGCAAACTTGGCAGCTCCTTGGAGTTCTTCGGGTGGACGACACGCGTCAGCCGTCGCTTTTCTAGGCGGCACTACCCCACGCGGATCCATTTGTTGGTCACGGTGGCATCCCTTCTGGTTCCTCCAGCTCGGGCGCCTTCCGCGGGGCGACGGCGCCTTCTGCAAGGCGCCGAAGGAGGAGGACCGGACGGCTCAGGGGCGGCTGGACCTCTAGGGCAGGCGCGACCGGTCGGACACATTAAGACCCGCCCCGGGCTCGACCCGGGGCCTCGCCCACCACCGCCACCGCCTCTTGCCGGCGAGGTCCCGGGTCCAGCCCGGGACGGGCGTCCCCAGGTGCCACCGAGTCCAGATGACCGCACCATGCGTGCGCCTGGGCCCCCCACCCCATCCCTACGCACGCGGGGAAGGGGGGGGCGGGGCGTTGCGGATGGCGCC
>CAZRQN010000039.1:0-11764 GCA_964602115.1 uncultured Rhodobacterales bacterium | reverse complement strand
ACCCTTTAGCTGCTTGTTTAACGTGGCCGCAAGCCGGTCGGCCAAATCACCACGAGGTAACGACGTGTCACTTAGCGAATGGCGGGCGGCGGCGTCAACAGACACCGCCGCCGTCCTGTTGTCGCATCAGCCGCGGCCGACGAACGGCATCTTGGTCGCCATGATGGTCATGAACTGCACGTTGGTGGCAAGCGGCAGGCTCGCCATGTGCAGCACGGCGCGGGCAACCTCCTCCACATCCATCGTCGGCTCCACCCGCAGCGCGCCGTCGGCCTGGGGGACGCCGCGCGTCATCGGGGCGGCCATGTCGGTCAGCGCGTTGCCGATGTCGATCTGGCCGCAGGCGATGTCGAAGGGGCGGCCGTCGAGGCTGAGCGTCCTGGTCAGGCCGGTGATGGCGTGTTTCGTCGCCGTATAGGGGGCGCTGCCCGGGCGCGGGGCATGGGCGGAGATCGAGCCGTTGTTGATGATCCGCCCGCCCTGGGGCACCTGGCGGCGCATGCGGGCAAAGGCGGCGCGGGCGCAGAGGAAGGCGCCGGTCAGGTTGACGTTGACCACCGCCAGCCAGTCGGCCACCGCGATCTCGTCGATGGGCGCGGCGCGGGCGCCGGTGCCGGCGTTGTTGAACAAGACGTCGATGCGACCGAAGGCGCGGAGGGCGGCGTCGAAGGCGGCCTCGACCTCATCCTCCCGGGTCACGTCGCAGGGCAGGGGCAGGGCATCGGGATGGCCGGCCGCCGTTTCCGCCAGCGCCTCGGCCCTGCGGCCGAGCAGCGCCACGCGGTCGCCGTTGGCGAGGAAGGCGCGGGCGGTGGCGCGGCCGATGCCGGAGCCGGCGCCGGTGACGATGACGGCCTTGGACATGGCTTCCCTCCCGCTACGGCGCAGGAATGGACCGGCCCGGCCGCCGGCGCAACCGCCACGATGGCCCCGACCCCGGGTCAGGCCCGGATCAGGCCCGGATCAGGCCCGGCGCCGGGTGACCGGGTCCCGCGCCTTCCAGATCGGCGAGGATCGGGCAGTCGGGCCGGTCGTCGCCGCAGCAGGCGGTCGCGAGATCTGCCAGCGTGTCGCGCATCGCCTGCATCTCGGCGATGCGCCTGGACAGTGCCGCGATATGGCCCTCGGCCAGGCGCTTGACGTCGCCGCTGTGCCGGGAGCGGTCGCGCCACAAGGCCAGCAGCTCGCCGATCGTCTCCACCGGAAAGCCCAGGTCGCGGGCGCGGCGGATGAAGCGCAGCATCCGCACTTCGGTGGGGCCATAGGCGCGGTAGCCCGATCCCGTCCGCTGGGCGGCGGGGATGAGGCCCGTCGCCTCGTAGTAGCGGATCATCTTGGCCGAGACGCCGGAGGCGCGGGAGGCTTCGCCGATGTTCATGCGCCGGCCTCCTGCGGGGCGAAGCGCCGGAGGCGCAGCGCATTGCCGATGACGAAGACCGAGGACAGCGCCATGGCCCCGGCGCCGAGTGCGGGGGACAGTTGCAGGCCGAAGGCGGGCCACAGGACGCCGGCGGCAACCGGGATCAGCGCGGCGTTGTAGGCGAAGGCCCAGAACAGGTTCTGGCGGATATTGGCCATGGTGGCGCGGGAGAGGGCGATGGCCTCGGGCACGGCGGTGAGCCGTCCGGCCATCAGCACCACCTCGGCCGCCTCCACCGCGATATCGGTGCCGCCGCCGACGGCGATGCCGACATCGGCCTCGGCCAGCGCCGGGGCGTCGTTGATCCCGTCGCCGACGAAGGCGACCGGGCCCTGCGCCTTGAGCGCGCGGATGGCGGCAAGCTTGGCCTCGGGCAGGACCTCGGCCTGCACCTCGTCGATCCCCACCTCGCGGGCGATGGCGGCGGCGGTGGCGGCATTGTCGCCGGTGAGCATCACCACGCGGATGCCGTCCGCCTTCAGCGCCCGGATGGCGGCGGCGGAGGAGGGCTTGACCGTATCGGCCACGGCGAGGACGGCGGCGAGCCTGCCGCCGATCGCGGCATAGAGCGGGGTGCGGCCGGCGGCGGCGAGCCGTGCCGCCTCGTCCGCGAATGGCGCCAGGTCGAGCCCGAGGCTGGCCATATAGCGGTCCGCACCGACATGGACCGTCTCGCCGCCGGTCTCGGCCGTGGCGCCGAGGCCGGGCAGGCTGCGGAAACCCGTGGGCCTGGCGATGCCGATCCCCTCGGCCTGGGCTGCGGCGACGAGCGCGCGGGCGACCGGGTGCTCGGATTTCATCTCCACCGAGGCCACGGCGGCGAGGACGCGGGCCCGGTCGAAGCCTGCGGCCGGGATCAGCTCGGTCAGGCGCGGCCGGCCCTCGGTGATCGTGCCGGTCTTGTCCATGGCAACGGTGCGGACGCCCTGCAGCGCCTGAAGCGCCGCGCCCTGGCGGAAGAGGATGCCCAGCTCTGCCCCCCGCCCGGTGCCGGTCATGATCGAGACCGGGGTTGCGAGCCCCATGGCGCAGGGGCAGGCGATGATCAGCACCGCGACACCGGCAACCAGCGCATGGGACAGCGCCGGGGAGGGGCCGAAGGCCAGCCAGGCGAGGAAGGTCAGGGCCGCGATGCCCATGACCACCGGGACGAAGACCAGCGTCACCCGGTCCACCATCGCCTGGATCGGCAGCTTGCCGCCCTGCGCGGCCTCGACCAGCCGGGTGATGCGGGCAAGCACCGTCGCTTCGCCCACCGCCGTGGCCCTGAAGGCGAAGGCGCCGGTCTGGTTCACCGTGCCGCCGATCACCTTTTCGCCGGGCTTTTTCGCCACCGGGAGGGGCTCGCCGGAGATCATGCTCTCGTCCACCCAGCTTTCGCCCTCGGTGAGCAGGCCATCGACCGGGATGCGCTCGCCGGGGCGGACCTCGACGATATCGCCCTTGCGGACCTCGGCCAGCGGGATGTCCAGCGTGGCGCCGTCGCGGCGGACATGGGCGGTTTGGGGCGTGAGGCCGACGAGGCGGCGGATCGCCTCGGAGGCGCGGCCCTTGGCGCGGGATTCGAGCAGCCGGCCGAGGAGGATCAGGGTGACGATCACGGCGGCGGCCTCGAAATAGACCTGGGCCGTACCGGCCGGCAGGAGGCCGGGAAGGAAGGTCGCGACCGTGGAATAGCCGAAGGCGGCCAGGGTGCCGGTGGCGACGAGGCTGTTCATGTCCGGCGCCGCGCGCAGGAGCGCGGGGATGCCGGCACGGTAGAAGCGCCGCCCGGGGCCGAGAAGCACGGCGGCGGTGAGGACGAATTGCAGATAGCGGCTCGCCTCCATGCCGATCGCCGCCATCACCCAGTGGTGGAAGGCGGGGATCAGGTGGCCGCCCATCTCCAGCACGAAGACCGGCAGGGTGAGGAGCGCGGCCAGCGTCAGGTCGCGGCGCAGGCCCGCTTCCTCGCCGGCGCGGCGGGCGCTGGCATCGGCCCCGGGCGCGGCGGCGGAAGCGGCGAGATGGGCGGCATAGCCCGCGCCCGCCACGGCGGCGAGAAGCGCGCCGGTCTCGGCCGTGCCGGTGACGGCGGCCTCTTCGGTGGCGAGATTGACATGCGCGGTCTCGACCCCGGGCACCGCCTTCAGCGCCTTTTCCACCCTTGCGACGCAGGAGGCGCAGGTCATGCCCGCGATGGCCAGCGTGACCGGGCGGGCCGTCACGCGGTAGCCGGCGCCGCGCACCGCCTCGGCCAGCGCCTGGGCATCGAGCGTCGGGCCGGTGATGTCGGCGCGTTCGGTGGCGAGGTTGACGGCAGCGCGTGTCACGCCCGGCACGGCGGCAAGCGCCCGCTCCACCCGCCCGGCGCAGGCGGCGCAATGCATGCCCTCGATATCGAGGAAGAGGCGGGAGTCTGGCGCCGGTATGTCTGCGCGGGCATTCATCGGAGCGGTCCTTTCGCGACTGACAGGAGGGAGATAGGGCTTCCCATCATGTCAAGGTCAAGGGGGTGCGCCGCGATTCCCCGTTCGGATCCGCCGCACTCCGGCCCGCGCCGCCGGAACCTGCACCGGCGCGCCGGACGAGGTTCGCCCTGAAAACGGGCAGACCGGGTCGCGGCTGCCCAGCATCCGGGCATTCCGCCGGGGCAGGGGGCAGAGCTGGCGGTTCGCCTGCGCCTTCCCTTGCCGCGCTGCGGCACCACCGCTGTTGTGAGCCCGCCGGGTCCGCCCGGCTGAGGGTGTGCGATGGCGGAACGGGCTGGACACTCGCCGCCATCGCACGGGTTGCAACCGAAGTTGCCGTCCCAGGATAGGCGCGCTTTCCGGATGAGGAAAGGCGTCTCGGGACGGTCCTGGATAGGGGACGGGACATGAAGCTTTCCAGACGTGCGCTGCTTGCGAGCGGGGCCGCCGCCTTTGCCATGCCGAAGCTCGCCATGGCGCAGGAAGAAACGATCAAGATCGGCATCCTGCATTCGCTGTCGGGCACGATGGCGATCTCGGAGACGACGCTGAAGGACACGATGCTGATGCTGATCGCGGCGCAGAACGCCAAGGGCGGCGTGCTGGGCAAGCAGCTCGAAGCCGTCGTCGTCGATCCGGCCTCGGACTGGCCGCTCTTTGCCGAGAAGGCGCGCGAGCTGCTGACGGTCGAGAAGGTCGCCTGCATGTTCGGCTGCTGGACCAGCGTGAGCCGCAAGTCGGTGCTGCCGGTGATCGAGGAGCTGAACGGCCTGCTGTTCTATCCGGTGCAGTACGAGGGCGAGGAATCGTCGAAGAACGTGTTCTACACCGGCGCCGCGCCGAACCAGCAGGCGATCCCGGCGGTGGACTACTACCTCCAGGAACTCGGGATCGAGAAGTTCGCGCTGCTCGGCACCGACTATGTCTATCCGCGCACCACCAACAACATCCTTGAGGCCTATCTGCAGCAGAAGGGCATCGCCAAGGAGGACATCTTCGTCAACTACACCCCCTTCGGCCATTCCGACTGGTCGAAGATCGTGGCCGACGTGGTGGCGCTTGGCGCCGACGGCAAGAAGGTGGGGGTGATCTCCACCATCAACGGCGATGCCAATATCGGCTTCTACAAGGAACTGGCCGCTGCCGGGGTTTCGGCCGAGGACATTCCGGTTGTCGCCTTCTCGGTGGGCGAGGAGGAGCTTTCCGGCCTCGACACCACCAACCTCGCGGGCCATCTCGCCGCCTGGAACTACTTCATGTCGGCCGAGACGCCGGAGAACGCGGCCTTCATCGCGGAATGGAAGGCCTTCATCGGCGATGACAAGCGCGTCACCAATGACCCGATGGAAGCCCACTACATCGGCTTCAACATGTGGGTGAACGCGGTCACGGCGGCGGGGACGACCGATGTCGATGCGGTCTCCGACGCGATGATCGGCCAGAAGTTCCCGAACCTCACCGGCGGCATGGCCGAGATGCTGCCCAACCACCACCTGACCAAGCCGGTGCTGATCGGCGAGATCCGGGCGGACGGGCAGTTCGACATCATCAGCCAGACCGAGCCGGTGGCCGGCGACGCCTGGACCGATTTCCTGCCGGAATCGGCGGTGCTCGAGGCCGACTGGAAGGACCTCAAATGCGGGATGTACAACAAGGAAACCAAGACCTGCGTGCAGCTCAAGTCGAACTACTGACCTGAAGCGGAGGGGCCGCGTCCCGGCCCCTCCCATCACCGCGCGGGGGATCATGCGCCGAATTATCCTGCCCTTCCTGCTGGCGATCCTGTTCGCCGGCACGCCGGCGGCCTTTGCCGAGCCGGTTGCCGACATCCTCGTCGCCCATCGCGAGGCGGTGGCCAAGCCATCGCGCCAGACCATCGGCCCGGTGATCGCGGCGCTGGCGGCCTCGGGCGATCCGGCGGCGGCCGGGGTGCTGGCGGCCTGGGCGGAAAAGGGCCTCGGCCTGCGCAAGGCCGATGGCGCCTTCTTCCTGATCGCGAAGGATGGTGCGGGCTGGCGCCTGCGCGACCTTGAGGGCCATGACGCCGGAGGGGCGGCGAAGGGCGAGATCACCGAGCTCAAGCCCAATGCCGGGGTGCGCGGGCTGATCGCCGGGGCGCTGGTGCAGTTCCAGCTTTCCGACCCCGATCGTGCCCGCCGTGCCGAGGCGCTGGACGCCATCGCCCGGGCACCGGAGGCCACGCATCTCGCGCCCCTGCGCGCCGCGATCGAGGGCGAGACGGACCCGGACCTGCGTGCCCGCAAGGCGCGGATCGAGCGGCTGCTGACCATGCAGTTCGATCCCGACGGCGCCGCAAGGGTCGCCGCGATCGAAAGCTTTCACGGCGATCTGGGGCTCGACCTGCGGGGCGCGCTCAATCCGCTGGTTGCGGTGACGCGCGCGGCCTTTGCCGGAGAGCCGCCGGCGGGCACGAATCCGGCCCGGCGCCTGGTTCCCGGCAGGGATGTGACCGAGGCCGAAGCCTATGACATCCTTGTGGCCCAGGGGCTCGCGCCGGCGCGGATTTCGCTGGAAGACCAGCGTGCCGCGCTTGCGGCCCATATCGAAGGCGGCGCGGTGGGCGGGGTACCCTTGGCCGATCTTGCCACCCGCGATGGCCGCGACCGCGCCTATACCGCGCTTGAGGCCGCCGGGACGGTGACGGCGGCAGCAACGGCGGCAGAGGTTGAGGCGGCGGTGGCGGCGCATCGCTTCTACGAGATCTATGCCGAGCCCGATCCCGCCGTGACGGCTGCCGCACAGGGCGCACTCGACGCCATCTCCACCCGGCTCGGCGCCATGCAGGCGGCGGATCTGACGCTCGACGCCCTGTCGTTGGCCTCGATCTATTTCCTCGCCGCCATCGGGCTGGCCATCACCTTCGGGGTGATGCGGGTGATCAACATGGCCCATGGCGAGTTCATCATGATGGGCGCCTATACCGGCTATGTCGTGCAGTCCTTCGTGCCCGACCACACGCTTTCGGTGATCCTCGCCCTGCCGGCCGCCTTTGCCGTGACCTTCCTCGCCGGGGTGGCGATGGAGCGGCTGGTGATCCGGCACCTGTACAGGCGGCCGCTGGAGACGCTGCTGGCATCCTTCGGCATCTCCATTGCCCTGCAGCAACTGGCCAAGAACGTCTTCGGCACCCAGGCGCGGCCCCTGACCTCGCCTGGCTGGCTGGACGGGGCGCTGGTGGTGAACGATGTGGTGGCCATCAGCTATATCCGCATCGCCATCTTCGTGCTCGCCTTCGGGTTCCTGCTGTTCTTCCTGTGGCTGATGAAGCGCACCCGTCTGGGGCTGGAGGTCCGGGCAGTGACGCAGAACCCGGGGATGGCCGCCGCCATGGGGATCAATCCCGGGCGGATCGCCATGCTGACCTTCGGCCTCGGCTCCGGCATCGCCGGGATCGCCGGGGTGGCGATCGGGCTCTTTGCCAAGGTCACTTCGGAACTCGGCTCGGACTATATCGTGCAGAGCTTCATGACCGTGGTCGTCGGCGGGGTGGGCAATATCTGGGGCGCGCTGGCCGGGGCGGCGCTGATCGGCGGGCTGCAGAAGGGGATCGAATGGCTGAACCCCTCCAACACGCTGGCGGCGCAGACCTACATGATCCTGTTCATCATCCTGTTCATCCAGTTCCGGCCGCGCGGGATCATCGCGCTCAAGGGCCGGGCGGCGGGGGATTGAGCCATGAGGATCGCGCCCATCACCCGACACGCGCGCCTCTCCTGCCCTTCGTGGGGCGGGGGGCTTCCGGTCCTGGCCGCGCGCGCCCCCACCCCATCCCTCCCCCACGCTGGGGGGAGGGAGGCGCCATCCGCCGCAACGCGCCATCCGACGGCGACGAGGGACTGAGACCATGGCCGAACTTTCGCTGACCGCTCCCGTCCGGCGCGCCCTTGTCCTGCGCCATCCGCCGGTGCTGGTCTTCCTCGCCGTGCTGGCGCTTTTCACCCTCGGCGTGACGGTGCTGAGCGAGGCCTATGGCGTGGCGTTCCTGTCCACGTCCTTCGTCAAGACGCTGGGCAAGACGCTGTGCCTGTGCATGGCCGCTCTGGCGATGGACCTGGTCTGGGGCTATGCCGGCATCCTGTCGCTGGGGCACATGGCCTTCTTCGCCCTTGGCGGCTACATGATCGGCATGTGGCTGATGTATGCCCGCACGGCGGAGATCGTCACCGCCGCGCTGGCCGCAAGCCCGATCCCGCCGACACCCGAGGACATTTCCCAGGGCATCGCCACGCAGATCTTCGGCGTGGTCGGGGCCTCGGACCTGCCGCCGGTCTGGGCCTTCGCCCATTCGCTGCCGGCGCAACTGACGCTGGTCGTCGCCGTGCCGGGACTGCTTGCGCTGGTTTTCGGCTGGCTCGCCTTCCGCGCCCGGGTGACGGAGGTCTATCTGTCGATCCTGACCCAGGCGATGACACTGGCGCTGGCGCTGTGGCTGTTCCAGAACGACAGCGGGCTGAGGGGCAACAACGGACTTTCCGGCCTGCAGAACATCCCCGGCCTGGCCGAAGTGTCGCAGGACCGGCTGTCGCTGTGGTTCTTCTGGACCTCGGCGCTGGCGCTGGCGGGGACCTATCTGCTCCTCGCCCGGATCGTCTCGGGCAAGTTCGGCTCGGTGATCCGCGCCATCCGCGACGACGAGCAGCGGGTGCGTTTCCTCGGCTATGCGGTGGAGCGCTACAAGCTGTTCGTCTTCACCCTGACGGCGGTGATCGCCGCCGTGGCCGGGGCGCTCTATTACCCGCAGGCGGGGATCATCAACCCGGCGGAGCTGGCGCCGATCGCCTCGATCTATCTGGCGGTCTGGGTGGCGATCGGCGGACGCGGGCGGCTTTACGGCGCGGTGATCGGCGCCGCCTTCGTCTCGCTCCTGTCCTCATGGTTCACCGGGGGCAGGGCGCCGGACATCAGGCTCGGCTTCTACACGGTGCAATGGGTGGACTGGTGGACGGTCCTGCTCGGCCTGTCCTTCGTTCTGGTCACGCTGCTTGCGCCCAAGGGCATAGGCGGGCTGGTCGATCTCTGGCAGCACCTGAAGCGGCCCGACCGCAAGGGCGCGCCGCTCGGCCCCGATGACGGCGCGCTTCAGGAGAAGGAGGCGGTGGAATGACCGCGCTTCTGGAAGTCTCGGGCGTCTCCGTCAGTTTCGACGGTTTCCGCGCCATCAACAATCTGTCCTTTTCGATCGGGCCGCAGGAGCTGCGCGCGATCATCGGGCCGAACGGTGCCGGCAAGACCACCTTCATGGACATCGTCACCGGCAAGACCCGGCCCGACAGCGGCAAGGCGGTGTTCGGCGAGGGGCCGGTCTCGCTCCTGTCGCTGTCCGAGGCACAGATCGCCCAGGCCGGGATCGGGCGGAAGTTCCAGCGCCCGACGGTGTTCGAGGACCAGACGGTCAGCGAGAACCTGACCATGGCGCTGAAGGCGCCGCGCGGGGCCTGGCGGGTGCTGTTCTGGCGCGCCGCCGCAAGGGACAGGGCCCGGGTGCAGGCGCTGGCCGAGGAGGTGGGCCTCGCCGCGCATCTGGGGCGCAAGGCCGGGGAATTGTCGCACGGGCAGAAACAATGGCTGGAAATCGGCATGCTTCTGGCCCAGGAGCCGCGCCTTTTGCTGGTGGACGAACCGGCCGCCGGGATGACGCTGGCCGAGCGCGAGCACACGACCCGGCTTCTGGTCGAGATGGCGAAGAGCCGGGCGGTGGTGGTGGTCGAGCACGACATGGACTTTGTCCGCCGGCTCGACTGCAAGGTGACGGTCCTGCACGAGGGCGCGGTTCTGGCCGAGGGCACGCTTGACCATGTCACCGCCAATCCGGCGGTGATCGACGTCTATCTGGGGCGGGGATGATGCTGAGAACCGAAGCGCTGACGCTGCACTACGGCGGGTCGCAGATCCTTTACGGCATCGACATGGAGGCCCGCGCCGGGGAAGTCACCTGCGTCATGGGCACCAACGGGGTGGGCAAGACCTCGCTTCTGAAGGCCATCTCGGGGGCGCATCCGCGTTCGGGCGGCAAGGTGGTGATCGCAGGCGCCGAGGTCGGCCGGGTGCCGCCGCAGGAGATGGCGCGGCGCGGCCTTGCGGTGGTGCCGCAGGGGCGGATGATCTTTCCGCTGTTGACGGTGACCGAGAACCTGGAGACCGGGTTCGCGCTTCTGCCGCGCGGCGAGCGGCGGGTGCCGGCGGAGATCTACGAGCTGTTCCCGATCCTGAAGGACATGGGCCACCGTCGCGGCGGCGACCTTTCCGGCGGCCAGCAGCAGCAGCTCGCCATCGCCCGGGCGCTCATCACCCGGCCGAAGGTCCTGCTCCTCGACGAGCCGACCGAGGGCATCCAGCCGAGCATCATCGAGCAGATCGGCAAGGTGATCGCCCTTCTGAAGGCGCGGGGCGACATGGCGATCGTGCTGGTCGAGCAGTATTTCGAGTTCGCCTGGAAACTCGCCGATTCCTTCTATGTCCTGCGGCGCGGGGCGGTGGAGATGCAGGGACGAAAGGACCGCCTTTCGCATGCCGATCTGCGCGCGGTGGTTTCGGTCTGAGGCCGGGTGACGCAGGCCGGGCGCTTGCCGTCCCCGCAGGCCAGGGCAGGAAGGCTTTGACCTTGCGCGGACTTGCTCTAGCGTCCTGATCCTGGCCGTCGGGGGCCAGAGGGAGGCGGCGTGGCGATCACCCTGCGCGATGTAGCAGCCCGGGCGGGGGTTTCGGCCTCGGCGGTCTCGCGCGTCTTCACTCCCGGTGCGCCGGCCTCGCCGCTGACGCGGCAGAAGGTGGAGGCGGCAGCCGCAGAGCTCGGCTATCAGCCGAGCATGCTTGCCTCGGCGCTCTCCACCCGGCGGACGAAGCTGATCGGCCTCGTCGGCACCAATTTCAAGAACCCGGCATTCCTGCAGATCTTCGACCGCATGACCCGAGCGCTGCAGGCGCAGGCGCTGCGGCCGCTGCTTGTCAACCTCTCGGATGCGATGACGCTGGAGGCGGCGGTGCGGATGCTGCGCCAGTACTCGGTGGATGGGGTGATCCTGGCCAGTTCCACCCTGCCGCCCGGTTTTCCCCTTGCCTTCCGCGCGGCCGGTCTGCCGGTGGTGCATGCCTTCGGCCGCTGGTCGCCCGCGCCGGAGGTGCATGTCGTGGGCGTGGACAACCGGCAGGCGGGCCGCCTGGCCGCCGAGACGCTGCTGGCGCGCGGCTATCGCCGTCTGGGCTTTCTCGGCGGTCCGCAGGGGGCGACCTCGACCGAAGACCGGCTGGCGGGATTCCGCGCCCGGCTGGCGGAAGATCCGGGCCTGCCGATCCTGACCGGCTTTGCCGAGAGCTATTCCTTCGCCGGCGGCCGCGCGGCGATGCAGGGCCTGCTCGCGACGGGAGTGGAGGCCGAGGCCTGGTTCTGCGGCGACGACATCCTGTCGCTGGGGGCAAGGAGCGCACTGGAGGAGGCCGGCCTGCGGGTTCCCCGCGACGTGGGCCTGCTGGGGATGAACGACATGGAGATGGCGGGCTGGCCGTCGGTGGGGCTGAGCACCATCCGCCAGCCCTTCGACGCCATCGTTGATGCGGCGGTGGGCCAGATCGCGGCGCTCCTCACCGCACCCGGGGAGCCGCCGCGCGCCTTGCTCTTTCCCTGCGATCTCGTGGAACGCCACACCTTGCGCCCATTGGGCCACGATGCGCCGTCCCACTGACCCCTCCCGCGCGGCTTTGCCGCTTGGGGCAAGCAAGGGGGCGGCTTCCCGCCCCCTTGGACCCCCGCGCCGCGAATGCGGAGAGGACAGCACCTCCGGCCGTCTTGCGCCCTGGCGGGCGCGCCTCGTGTGGCGCTCATGTCTGGTCGGTCCGGTCTCGTGGAGAGACCCGGGGCGCTGCCCCGGGCCCCGGG
>CAZRQN010000038.1:0-23073 GCA_964602115.1 uncultured Rhodobacterales bacterium | reverse complement strand
TTCAGGGCGCGGGGGGCAGAGCCCCCCTCTCTCTCCCTCACCGCAAGCGCAACGCCCCGCTCCCCTCCTGCGGCAGCGCGGCGGGCGAGCGCCCCCGCCCTTGGGCGGGGTCGAGCCCGCCGCTCCTCCCCCCAACCGGCGGAGCGGCCCCCTTCGGGCCGCGACAGAGGGCGGGAGGGGGCGGGAGGGAGGAAGGCGCAGAGGGCCGGCGCTTGATCGGAGGGCCGGCAAATGGTCAGCGGGTGCCGGTCGGCCCCGCTGCCGGTGTCACTGCGCGGCAAGCCAGAGGGCGAACTCCTCCGCCACCCCGGCCTGGGCCTGCACCAGGTATTCGGCCGAAGGATAGGCGCCGGAATGGACATCCTCGGCAAAGGCCCGCATCGCCGCCACCCGCAGCCCCTGCAGCCGGTCGTATTCCGCTGCGAAATCGGCATAGACCCGGGCATGGCGCGGCACATGGCCGCGGTTCTGGCCCAGCACATCGTCGCTGAAGAGATACTGCGCATCCCCCGCCGCGCCGCCGCCCATCGACAGAAGGACGAGCGAGGTCTTCGCCGCGATGGCGGCGGTGATCGCCTCGGGCACCACCTCGATCTCCACCGCGAAGGCGCCGGCCTCCTCCAGCGCCACGCAATCCTCCCAGATGCGCTTGGCCTGGTCGAGCGTCTTGCCCACAGCGCGGAAACCGCCGGTCCAGGTGCGCTTGGAGGGGATCAGCCCGACATGACCGCAGACCGGGATCGCGTGTTCGGCCAAGAGCCTCACCGTGGCCAGCGCGCCCGAGCAATAGACCGCATCCGCCCCGTGCTTCACCAGCGGCAGGGCCCAGCGCAGGAAGTCCTCCGGCCCGCCGATCTCGAAGAAGTTCTCGCCGGGGAAGGCAAAGGCCCGGGGCGCCAGCTCGCGAAAGCGCCGGTCCATCACCATCGCCGGCGGCACCGAGAGCAGCTCCACCCCCGCCGCCTCGGCCGCCGCCGCCTCGTCCAGCGTCTCCACCCGTATCATTGCGAGCCTGCGCTTGCCCCGCCCGGCCCGCAGCGAAGCCACGGTATGGGTATTGGACGGACCGAACATGCTCACAGCTCCACGAAGACGCGGTCGCCCTCGACCTTGACCTTGTACGTCCTGAGGTTGACGCAGACCGGCGCGCGCATCGCCTCTCCGGTGCGATAGTCGAACTGGCCGTTGTGCTTCGGGCATTCGATCAGGTGATCCATCACCAGCCCGCCGGCGAGATGCACCTGCTCGTGGCTGCACAGCCCGTCGGTGGCGAACCATTCGTCATCGGGGCTGCGGTAGATGGCATAGGTCTTGCCGCCATGGTCCCAGCGGACAACGTCCTCGGTCTCGATCTCGTCGGTCGGGATGGCATCGATCCAGGGCATGGCAACCTCACTCGGCTGGGACCGCGACAGGCGCGGCGGCGGGAAAATCCTCGCGATAGGGCTTGGCGGTCGGGGGCAGGTCGCGGCGGATGTAATAGTCCTCATAGCGCAACTGGCGCAGGAAGGCCGGCCACATCTCGCGGTAGCCCGCCGCGATCGACGGCGTCGGCGCCGGCAGGTCGTCCCTGATCCGGGCATGAAGCGCCGGCAGGCGATGGTAGGGCACCATCGGGAACATGTGATGCTCCACATGGTAGTTCATGTTCCAGTAGATGAAGCGGCTGACCGGGTTCATCAGCACCGTGCGGCTGTTCAGCCGGTGGTCGGTGACATTGTCGGCCAGGCCGCCGTGCTGGAGAAGCCCGGTCATCACATGATGCCAGGCACCGTAGAGACGCGGCAGGCCGACCAGCATCAGCGGCAGCAGCGAGCCCCAGGAGACCGCCGCGACGATGGTGACGAGGTAGATGGCCAGCGAGATCCGCGCCACCCGCACGACCCCGGGCCACTCGCTCTCGGGCACGAAGGTCCGCTCGGCCGCCGTCGGGCCGCTGACCGCATTGGTGACCAGCACCGGGATGAAGCTCAGCACGTCGAAGATGCCGAAGAAATTGCCGATCACCTTGACCAGTACCGGCGGCCGCATCACCGCGATCTCGGGGTCGCGGCCGACGATATAGGTATCGGTATGGTGGCGGGCGTGGCTCCACCGCCAGGTCACCGAATTGCGCATGATCATGAACGAGGCGATCTCGAACACCACCCGGTTCATCCACGGCGTGCGGAAGGCGGTGCCATGGCCGCATTCGTGCCAGCGCGAATCCGAGGCCGAGCCGTAAAGAACGCCATAGGCCAGCCAGAAGGGCGCCGACCACCACGAGGGCCAGAGCCGGATCCCGAGGCCGGCGAAAAGGATCATCATTCCGTAGAGCAGCAGCGTGTCGCGGATCGCCGGCTGGTCGGTCCGTTCCATCAGCGCCTTCATCTCCTTGCGGGGGATGTCGGTGTGATACCATTCCGCCGTGGCCAGCCCGGTCTCCACCGCGCGGGCCGCATCGGGGCCGAGAAGACTGTAGTTGCGCTTGCCCATCTCTTCCCCCTAACCGTTGCCGTCCCGCCCCCCCGAACCGCGCGCCCTGTCGGTACAGGAAACCGACGCGGGCGGGACGGCGGCGGGACGGCGGCAGGACGCTCGCCCGCCCCGTCGCGGATGGAACATTCATACTGTCCTGCGACGAAATGACAAAGTCGCTCCCTTGTCGAAGCTTTCAACATCCCGCATCCTGATGAGCGACGCCTGACGAAAAACCATCAGGACCCTCATGGCCCGCCGCCCGACCATCACCGATGTCGCCCGCGCCGCCGGGGTTTCCGTCGCCACGGTGGACCGGGTGCTGAACGGGCGCGAGGCGGTGCGCGAGGTCACGGCGCGCCAGGTCTATGAGGCCGCGAGCCGCATCGGCTATCACGCGGCGGCGCTGATCGGGCAGCGGGTGGCGGCCGATCTGCCGCTGCTGCGCTTCGGCGTGGTGCTGCACAAGGAGCGCCAGGCCTTCTACCAGGCCTTTGCCGCCGAGTTGCAACGTTCGGTCCGGCTGGTGCCGGGGGTGCGGGCGGAAGTGTCCATCGCCTTTGCCGCCAGCCAGTCTCCGGGGGATTTCGCCCGGCTCATGCTGGGTTTCCGTGGCAGGGCCGATGCGGTCGCGGCCACCGCCGTCACCCATCACGAGATCACCGAGGCGGTGGAACTGCTGAAGGCGCAGGGCATCCCGACCTTCGCGCTCCTCAACGACTTCGCCCAGGGCGTCCGGCACAACTATCTGGGAATGAACAATATAAAGGTCGGCCGCATCGCGGCCCACATGATTGCAACGGCGGCGCACAAATCGGGAAAGCTCGCGGTCTTCGTCGGCGGCTACCGCTGGCACGGGCATGAACTGCGCGAGACCGGTTTTCGCTCCTATGTGCGCGAAATGGCACCGCGATTCACGGTGCTCGATACGCTGGTCAATCTCGAAACCCGCCAGCTCACCTATGAGGCCACGCTCGACCTTCTGGCGCGGCACCCGGACCTGCGCGGCATCTACTGCGCCGGCGGCGGCATGGAGGGCGCCATCGCCGCCCTGCGCGAGTCGCGCGCCCCGGGCGAGGTGGCGCTGGTGGTCAACGAACTGACCCCCGAATCGCGGCTGGCACTGCAGGAGGGCTATGTCACCCTTTGCATTGCCACGCCGTTGCAGGAACTGTGCCGCGACCTCTTCGGCTTCATGGTCGAGGCGGTCCGCGCCGGCCCGTCGGGCATTTCCGGCCAGTATTTCCTGCAACCGCTGCTCTATCTGCCGGAATCGGTCTGACTGATGTGATTTCGTCAACCAATGCCGAGGGAATCCGTCACGGGTGATGGGAACGCCATCCCCCGGATTGACGGATCAGGTATTCCATCCGCATGGTTCGTGGAACGAATGCGGCACCCGCAGAGAACGGGGGCCAGACCTGCGGGGAGACGGAATTGCAGATCGCCCTGAACCACATGACCGTGGCGCGCATGGGTTTTTCCGAAGCTGCGGCGCTGGCGGCCGATCTGGGATGCGTCGGGATCGAGGCGCGCAACGACCTTCCCGGCCCCCTGTTTGATGGCATGTCGCCCGAGGCGGCGCGCGAGCTGCTCGCTGACAAGGGGCTGAGGCTCTTGGCGCTGGCCGAGGTCAAGCGGTTCAACGACTGGTCGGCGGACAAGGCGGCCGAGGCGCTGGCGCTGATGAAGATCGCGGTGGCGGCGGGGGCCGAGGCGGTCAGCCTTATCCCGCGCAACGACGGCCAGGGCATGGGCAACGGCGAGCGGCAGGCGAAACTGCGCGTCGCGCTGCGCGACCTCAAGCCGATGCTGGAAGATCACGGGCTCATCGGCCTGGTCGAACCCCTGGGCTTCGAGATCTGCGCCCTGCGCTTCAAGTCCGAGGCGGTGGAGGCGATCGAGGGCCTGGGCGCGGCCGGCCGCTTCAAGCTCGTCCACGACACATTCCACCACCATCTCGCCGGCGGCGGGCCCCTCTATCCGGCGCATACCGGCATCATCCATATCTCGGGGGTGGTCGATCAGTCGCTCGCCGTCTCCGAAATGGCCGACAGGCACCGGGTGCTGGTGGACGGACAGGACCGTCTGGGCAATGTCGCGCAGATCGCGGCGCTGCAGGCCGCCGGCTATCGCGGGCCGGTCAGCTTCGAGGCCTTCGCGCCCGAGGTTCACGCGCTTTCCGATCCGGGCGAGGCGATCGCCCGGTCCTTCGCCTTCATCCGCACCGAACTTGCGGCCAAGGCCGCCTGACGCGGATGCATCACCGGCCCCGCGAGGGGTCTCCGGCTTTCACATCAGGGTGTGCCGGACACCCGATTGGGAGGAAGACCATGAAGAAGACCCTTCTCGCCGCCAGCATGACCATGCTGCTCGGCACCACCGCGATGGCTGACGGCATCGGCGTGTCGATGGCGCTCTTTGACGACAACTTCCTGACCGTGCTGCGCAACGGCATCCAGTCCTATGCCGACACCAATGGCGTCAAGGTGCAGATCGAGGACGCGCAGAACGACGTCGCCAAGCAGCTCGACCAGATCAACAACTTCATCGCCTCGGGCGTCGATGCGATCATCGTCAACCCGGTGGACACTTCCGCGACCCAGGCGATGACCGATGCCGCCGCCGCCGCCGGCGTGCCGCTGGTCTATGTCAACCGCCAGCCGATCAACCTCGACACCCTGCCCGACAACCAGGCTTTCGTGGCCTCCAACGAGGTGGACAGCGGCACGCTGGAAACCATCCAGCTCTGCGACAACTGGGCGGCCGAGGGCAAGACCGAGGTCAATGTCTATATCATGCAGGGCGAGCTTTCGAACCAGGCCGCCGTGCAGCGCACCGCCGACATCCATGACGTGATCGCCGCCGGCAAGTGCAAGGTGAAGGTCAACGTGATCGACGAGCAGACCGCCAACTGGTCGCGCGATCAGGCGCAGAACCTCATGACCAACTGGCTCTCGACCGGTACCGCCTTCGACGGCGTCATCGCCAACAACGACGAGATGGCCATCGGCGCCATCCAGGCGATGAAGGCGGCCGGCATCGACATGGCAACGGTTCAGGTCGGCGGCGTGGACGCCACCCAGGACGCGCTGGCCGCGATGCAGGCCGGCGATCTCGACGTCACCGTGTTCCAGAACGCGGCGGCCCAGGGCTCGGGCTCGCTCAACGCGGCGGTGGCGCTGGCCAAGGGCGAGGCGGTGGAAAAGGCCGTCTGGGTGCCCTTCGAACTCGTGACGCCGGCCAATATCGGCGATTACCTGGCCAAGAACTGAGCGCCGGCCGAGGAGGCCCAATCCGGGGAGGGCGGTGTCCGCCCTCCCCTTTTCCGCAGTAACGACGGGGGAAACGCATGTCGAACGCGACACATGGGGTCGGCGGGCTGACCTACGACGCGAAGAAAAGGACGTTGCCTCCCGAAGTTAACGTCCTTCTGGCTCTGATCGCGATCACGGTGGTCTTCGAGCTTCTGAACCGCCTGAACGGCGGCTCCTTCCTGTTCAACACGCGCGCGAACCTGGACACGCTGTTCAACGAGCAGCGGATCAACATCATCCTGCTTCAGGTGGCCATCACCGGCATCATCGCCATCGGCGTGACCCAGGTGATCATCCTCGGCGGGATCGACCTGTCTTCCGGCTCGATCGTCGGCGCCACGGCCATGATCGCCATGAGTTTTGCCCAGACGGCCCTGGTCAACGGCAACCCCAACCCCAAGGCGATCTTCGGCGAAGGCTGGATGGATCTGCCGGTGATCGTTCCGATCCTGATCGGGCTCGGCTGCGGGCTGCTCGCCGGCCTCGTCAACGGCTTGCTGATCGCCTACACGCGCATCCCGCCCTTCATCGCCACGCTGGGGATGATGGTTTCGGCGCGGGGCGTGGCCAAGTGGTGGTCGAACGGCAACCCGATCTCCTTCCCGACCGAAAGCTACGCCAGCCTGTCGAACGGCGACATGCTGGGAGGAATGACCTTCGGTCTGTTCTCCTGGTCCGGCCAGAACCCGGCGGTGGTCTTCTTCCTGCTGGCGGTGATCTTCCACCTGATCATGAGCTACACGATCTATGGCACGCGCAGCTATGCCATCGGCTCCAACGAGGCGGCGGCGCGGATGTCGGGGATCAACATCTCCCGCCACAAGGTGCTGGTCTATACGATCGCCGGCATGCTGGCCGGGGTGGCGGCGATCCTCGTCACCTCCAAGACCCTGACCGCCCAGGCCGGGATGGGGGTGATGCTGGAACTGGACGCCATCGCCATGGCGGTGATCGGCGGCGTCTCGCTGTCGGGCGGACGCGGCTCGATCATCGGCACCGTTCTGGGCGCCATGATCTTTTCCGTCATCATCTCCGGTTTCACCTCGATCCAGCTCGACGCCTACTATCAGGAGATGGTCAAGGGCGTGATCATCGTCGGCGCCGTGGTGCTCGACCAGTGGCGGCAAAGCCGGAGGACCAAGTGATGGCCGATGTCATTCTCGAGACCCGGGGCCTGACCAAGCACTATGGCGGGGTCCACGCGCTGTCCGATGCCAGCTTCACCCTGCGGGCGGGCGAGCATGTGGCGATCATGGGCGACAACGGCGCCGGCAAATCCACCTTCGTGCGCCAGATCACCGGCGTCGAACAGCCGACCGCCGGCCAGATCATCTTCGACGGCAAGGCGGTCAGCTTCTCGGGGCCGCTGGAGGCGCGCGAAGCCGGGATCGAGACGGTGTTCCAGAACCTCGCCCTTGCGGACGATCTGGACGTGCCCTCCAACCTCTTCCTCGGGCGGGAGAAGTTCCGCCTGCGGCTGGGGCCCTTCTCCATCCTCGACCGCCGCTCGATGCGCGAGGCGACCATGGCGGCGCTGGTCAAGACCGGGGTGAAGATCCCCAACCTCTCCTCGACCATCCGCAACATGTCGGGCGGCCAGCGCCAATGCGTCGCCATCGCCCGGACCGCCACCTTCGCCTCCAAGCTCACCATCATGGACGAGCCCACGGCGGCGCTGGGGGTGCAGGAGACCGCGCAGGTGGAGAAGATCATCCGCACCCTCAAGGAGGCAGGCGAGCCGCTGATCCTCATCAGCCACAACATGCGCCAGGTCTTCGATCTGGTGGACCGCATCGTGGTCTTCCGCCGGGGCCGGATCGTCGCCAATCTCGCCAAGGCCGACACCCATGGCGAGGATGTCGTGAGCTATATCACCGGCGCCAAGACCGCCCCCGAATATGCGGGTGCGGCATGAGGGGCAGGCAAATTTCTTCCAGAAAGAAATTTGCAAATTCCTTGCTGCAAGGAATTTGCTTCGCCCGGGGCCGGCGATGCGCGCGCTGATCCTGGGCGGGACGCAGGGCCTCGGCCTCGCCATCGCCGCCCGCCTGCGCGGGGGCGGGGCCTCCGTTATGGTCACCGGGCGCGACGCTGCCAGGGGCCAGGCCGCCGCCGCCGCCCTGGGCGCGGGGTTCCGGACGCTGGATCTGGCCGACATCCCGGCGACCATCGCCACGGTGGAGGCCGCCGAGCACGACCTCGGCGGGCTGGATGCGCTGGTCGTGGCCGGGGCGCTGACCGACCGAGGCTCGATCCGCGACACCACGCCCGAGCTTTGGGACCGGGTGATGACCGCCAATGCCAAGGCGCCGTTCTTCGCCCTGCAGCGCTTTGCCAATGCCTGCATCGACGCCGGCCGGCCGGGCAGCGCGGTGATGATCCTGTCGATGGTGGTCCATTGCGGCCAGTCCTTCCTCGCTCCCTATTCCGCCTCCAAGGCGGCGCTGGCCAATGTCACCCGCAACGCCGCCAATGCCCTGCGCCACCACCGTATCCGGGTGAACGGCATCAACTGCGGCTGGATGGACACGCCGGGCGAGGACATCACCCAGCGCCGGTTTCACGGCGCGGGCGATGACTGGCTGGCCCGCGCCGAGGCGCGCCAGCCCTTCGGCATGCTGGTCAAGCCCGACCATGTCGCAGGCCTTGCCGCCTACATGCTGTCCGATGCCTCCGGCGTGATGACCGGCAGCATCGTCGATTTCGACCAGAACATCGCCGGGGCCTATCCCGAATAGGCCCGGACCAGAGAAGGACCAGACCCATGACCGTGAGATTCGCCGTCCTCGGCGCCGGCCGCATCGGCAAGGTGCATGCCGCCGCCATCGCCGCCGTGCCCGGCGCCAGCCTTGTCGCCATCTCCGATCCGGTGGCCGCTGCGGCGGAGGCGATCCGCGCCCAGTTCGGGGCGGAGATCCGCAGCATCGACGCCATCCTCGCCTCGCGCGACGTCGATGCCATCGTCATCTGCACCCCCACCGACACCCATGCCGATCTGATCGAGCGCGGGGTCGGGGCCGGCAAGGCGGTGTTCTGCGAAAAGCCGGTGGATCTCTCCATCGCCCGGGTCGTCGCCTGCCAGAAGGTGGTGCAGGCCGCCGGCCGCCCGGTGATGGTCGGCTTCAACCGCCGCTTCGACCCCGATTTCCGTGCGGTGAAGGCGGCCATCGACGCCGGGCGCATCGGCAAGGTGGAGATGGTCACGATCACCTCCCGCGATCCCGGCGCCCCGCCGGTGGAGTATATCAAGCGCTCCGGCGGCATCTTCCGCGACATGACGATCCATGATTTCGACATGGCGCGCTGGCTTCTGGGCGAGGAGCCGGAGACGGTCATGGCCACCGCCGCCGTCCTGACCGATCCCGCCATCGGCGCGGCGGGGGATTTCGACAGCGTCAACGTCCTCCTGCGCACCGCCTCCGGGCGGCAGGCGGTCATCACCAACTCGCGCCGCGCCACCTATGGCTATGACCAGCGCATCGAGGTGCTGGGATCCGAAGGCATGGTGGCGGCCAAGAACATGGCCGAGGCGAATATCCTCGCCGCCGATGCAAAGGGCTTCCACGAGCCGCCGCTGCTGAACTTCTTCATGACCCGCTACACCGCCGCCTATGCCGCCGAAATCGCCGCCTTCGTCGCCTCGGTGGCGGAAGGGGCGCCGACGCCGACCACCGTCGATGACGGGCTGAAGGCGCTGGCACTGGCCGATGCGGCGCTGAAATCGGTGGCAGAGGGGCGGGCCGTCAAGGTGGCCGAGGTTCTGGGGTGACCCCGTAGGGTGCGTGCTCGCACACACCGCCCCCACCCCCGCGCGTTGCGTTAACCCTGCCACCCCCGCACCCCGTGTCGGTACGGAAAGCCGACGCAAACCCGACGCGAACCCGACGCGGAACAGACGCCCGCCATCCGCTGACGGATGGCGGTTAACCTTCCCTGCCAACGGGTTACCCGATTCGCCCTCGCCCCCGGGCCGCCACGCTCCGCCGCACCGCAGCGCAACCTTCCGCCCCCTTGAACCACCGCCCGTCGCTTCCTACCTGAAGCCATGCCCGGGGGCCGAGAGCGGACCCGGGCAGACCGCCTGGCCCGCAAGGGCAGGCCCCCTGAGCATCGCTTTTCGGAAGGATGATCCCATGCGTGCCCTCGACTTCACCCCCCTCTACCGTGCCACCGTCGGCTTCGACCGTATCGCCGACCTGATGGACCGCGTGCTCGCGACCGATGTCGCCCAGCCGGCCTATCCGCCCTACAACATCGAGAAACTGTCCGAGGATGCCTATCGCATCTCCATCGCCGTCGCCGGCTTCACGCCGGAGGAGATGAGCGTGGAGGTCAAGGACGGCGCCCTGGTCGTCTCGGCCCGCAAGGCGGGCGAGGACGCGAAGACCTACCTGCATCGCGGCATCGCCACCCGCGCCTTCGAGCGCCGCTTCACGCTGGCCGATCATGTCCGCGTGACCAATGCCACCCATGAGCACGGGATGCTGCATATCGACCTCGTTCGGGAAGTGCCCGAGGCGCTGAAGCCCCGCCGCATCGCCATCGCCGCCACCCCGGCGGTGGAGGCCAGCGCGGTTCCGGCGGCGGCCTGACATCTCCCTGTCGGTCTGACGGCGAAGGGCCAGGTGCAGCCGCATCTGGCCCTATCGATTCCGGTTGGCTTTTGCCGGGTGCTCCGGTCACATCCCCAGGGCGGGGTTCACCCCGCCGCCCAGCCACGGCGGGGTGAACCCCGCCCTATGGAGCCCTGCCGGTGATCCTTGTCATCAACGCCGGTTCGTCCTCGCTCAAGGCGGCGCTTTTCGCGCCGGACCTGACGGTCACGGTCTCGGCCCTGGCCTCCGAGATCGGCGGGGCGGCGCGCCTGCGGATCGCGGGCGAGGAGGGGGAGGCGGAACTGCCGGACCATGCGGCGGCGGTGGCGGCGGTGCTTGAAGCCTTCGGCGGGACGGCGGGGCTCAAGGCGGCGGCGCATCGGGTGGTCCATGGCGGGGCGCGATTCGCTGCGCCATGCCGGATCACGCCGGAAGTCGAGGCCGGGGTCGAGGCGCTGTCCGCCATCGCGCCCCTGCACAACCCCGCCAACCTCGCCGGCATCCGTGCCGTCGCCGCCCTGGCGCCGGACCTGCCGCAATACGCGAGCTTCGACACGGCCTTTCACGCCACGATCCCCGAGGTCGCCGCCCGCTATGCCCTGCCGAGGGAGGCCGAGGCGCTGGGGCTCAGGCGCTACGGGTTTCACGGCCTGTCCTATGCGGCGATGGTGGCGGGATGGCAGGGGGCGTTGCCCGAGAGGCTGCTGGCCTTCCACCTCGGCAACGGCGCCTCGGCGACGGCGATCCTCAAGGGCCGTTCGGTCGCCACCTCGATGGGCTATTCGCCGCTCGCCGGGCTGACCATGGGGACGCGGACCGGCGAGATCGACGGCAACGCGGTGCTGCGGCTGGCCGAGGCGCATGGCATCGCCGGCGCGGCGCGCATCCTCAACCGGGAAAGCGGGCTCAGGGGCCTGGGCGGCGCCTCGGACATGCGGGCGCTGCGGGCGGCGGGCACGCCGGAGGCGGCTTTCGCCATCGACCACTTCGCCTATTGGGCGGTGCGCCATGGTGCCAGCCTGGCGGCGGCGATGGGCGGGGTGGACGCCATCGCCTTCACCGGCGGCATCGGCGAGAACGATGCCGAGATGCGCGACCGCATCGCGGCGGGCCTGCGCTTCCTCAACCCCGATGTCGCTATCGCGACAGTGCCGGCCGAGGAAGAGCGCCAGATTGCGGCGGAAGCCATGGCGACGATGGCGCGGGAGGGGGCGGGGGAATGACGGCGCCGCAGATCGAGGCACGCGCGCCCGGCGACGAGATCCGCCGGACGACCTGCTACATGTGCGCCTGCCGTTGCGGGATCGACGTTCACCTCAGGGAGGGCCGCGTCACCTATATCGAGGGCAACCGCGACCACCCGGTCAACAAGGGCGTGCTCTGCGCCAAGGGCGCCTCGGGCATCATGCAGGTGACCGCACCCTCGCGGCTGAAGGCGCCCTTGAAGCGCGTCGGCCCGCGCGGCTCGGGCGCCTTTGTCGAGATCACCTGGGAAGAGGCCCTGGAAACCGCCGTCGCCTGGATGAAGCCCCTGCGGGCGACGGCGCCGGAGAAACTCGCCTTCTTCACCGGCCGCGACCAGTCGCAGAGCTTCACCGGCTGGTGGGCGCAGATGTTCGGCACCCCCAACTATGCCGCGCATGGCGGCTTCTGCTCGGTCAATATGGCGGCGGCCGGCATCTACACCCTGGGCGGCGCCTTCTGGGAATTCGGCGCCCCGGACTGGGAGCGCACCAAGCTCTTCGTCCTGTTCGGCGTGGCCGAGGACCATGACAGCAACCCGATCAAGATCGGCATCGGCAGGCTGAAGGAGCGCGGCGCACGGATGATCGGGGTCAACCCGGTGCGCACCGGCTATAACGCCGTGGCCGACGACTGGTATGCGATCACGCCGGGGACGGACGGGCTGCTGATCCTGTCGCTGATCCATGTGCTGCTGAAGGCCGGCAAGGTCGATCTCGACTATCTCGCCCGCTGGACCAACGCCCCCTTCCTCGTCGGGCCGGACGGGCTGATCGTGCGCAACGCCGAGAGCCAGCCCTTCGTCATCGACCGCCGGACCGGCCAGCCGGCGCCCTGGGACGGGCCTGGGGTGGAGCCGGACCTCGGCGCCGTCTGGGAGGGAAACCGGACGGTCTTTCACCACCTCTGCGCGCGATACCTCTCCGAGGCCCATGCGCCCGAGGCCGTGGCGGGGCGCTGCGGCATTGCGGCGGACCGCATCCGGGCGCTGGCGGCGGAACTGGCCGAGGTGGCCTTCGGCGAGCCGGTGGTGCTGGAACGGCCGTGGACCGACTTCCGGGGCGACCGGCACGAACGGATGACCGGCCGGCCGGTGTCGTTCCACGCCATGCGCGGCATCTCGGCCCATTCCAACGGCTTCCAGACGGCCCGCGCCCTGCATCTTCTGCAGATCCTGCTCGGCACGGTGGAGACGCCGGGCGGCTGGCGGATGAAGCCGCCCTACCCCAAGCCAATCGAGGCCCATCCGACGCCCCACTACACCACCGCGCCCGGCAAGCCGCTGGCCGGGCCGCATCTCGGCTATGTCCGGGGGCCGGACCAGTTGGCGCTCAGGCCCGACGGCACGCCGGCGCGGATCGACAAGGGCTTCACCTGGGAAAACCCGTTCTCCGCCCATGGGCTGATGCATATGGTCATCGCCAATGCCCATGCCGGCGATCCCTACCGGATCGACACGCTGTTCCTCTACATGGCCAACATGGCGTGGAACTCGTCGATGAACACATCCGAGACCATGCGGATGCTCACCGACAAGGGGCCGGACGGCGAGTATCTGATCCCGCGCATCATCTACTCGGATGCCTATGCCTCGGAGATGGTGGCCTATGCCGACCTGATCCTGCCCGACACGACCTATCTGGAACGCCACGACTGCATCTCGCTGCTCGACCGGCCCATCAGCGAGCCGGAGGCGGCAGGCGATGCGATCCGCTGGCCGGTGGTGGAGCCGGACCGGGATGTGCGGGGCTTCCAGTCGGTGCTGCTCGACCTCGGGGCGCGGCTCGGCCTGCCGGGGATGACAAACCCGGACGGGACGGCGCTCTATGCCGGTTATGCCGACTATATCCAGCGCCACCAGCGCCGCCCCGGGGTCGGGCCGCTGATCGGCTTCCGGGGCGACGGCGGGGAGACGGGGCGCGGCGCGCCCAATCCGGGGCAGATCGAGGCCTACAAGGAAAACGGCGCCTTCTTCCAGGCGCATGTCCCCGAGGAAGCGGCCTTCTTCAAGCCGTGGAACGCCGCCTATCAGGACTGGGCGGTGGCGATGAGCTTCTTCGACAGCCCCCAGCCCTATGTCTTCAGCCTCTACAGCGAGCCGATGCGCCGGTTCCAGCTGGCGGCCGAGGGCCAGGGCTGGACCCAGCCGCCCGAGCATCTGCGGGCGCGGGTGAGGCAGGCGATGGACCCGCTGCCGCTGTGGTATCCGCCTTTCGGCGACGAGGGTGCGGCGGGCTATCCCCTGCATGCCATCACCCAGAGGCCGATGGCGATGTACCACGCCTGGGGCAGCCAGAACGCCTGGCTGCGGCAGATCCACGGGCGCAACTTCCTCTATGTCCCCACCAGGGTCTGGCAGGAGCACGGGTTTGCCGAGGGCGACTGGGCGCGGCTGACCTCGCCCACCGGCTCCATTCTCGTACCCGTCGCCCATATGGCGGCGCTGAACGCCGATACGGTCTGGACCTGGAACGCCATCGGCAAGCGGCGCGGGGCCTGGGGGCTGGACCCGCGGGCGCCGGAGGGGCGGCAGGGCTTCCTGCTCAACCACCTGATCCACGAGCTGCTTCCGGAGAAGGGCGACGGCTACCGCTGGTCGAATTCCGATCCCGTCACCGGACAGGCGGCCTGGTTCGATCTGCGGGTGCGGATCGAAAGGGTCGGGCGCCAGGCGGTGAGCGAACCGCAGTTCCCGCCCCTGCCGATGCCGCCGGCGGCGGGCGGCGGGCGGGTGGATGCGCGGGTGACGGCGCGGGCGCGGCTGATGCGCCTGCTGCGCCCGGGGAGGCGGGAATGAGCACGCGGCGGGAAACGGTGGCGGCCCTGCTCGACGCGCTCGCCCCGGCCGGGGCGCTGACGGCGCGGGCGATGTTCGGCGAGTATGCGCTCTATCTCGAAGGCAGGGTGGTGGCGCTGATCTGCGACGATCTGCTCTATATCAAGCCGGTGCCCGGCGCCGTGGCCGCCCTGCCCGGAACCGGCATGGCCCCGCCCTATCCGGGGGCCAAGCCGCATCTCCTCGCCGATGCGGCGCTCGACGATCCCGACCCCGCGATCGCGGCCCTGCGCGCCGCCGGGCGCGAGGTGCCGCTGCCGAAGCCGAAGCCGAAGAAGGGGAAGGCGACGTGACCGCTTTGCCGGCAACGACCGAAAAGGCGCTGGGTCTGGTGATCGACCTCGACACCTGCGTCGGCTGCCATGCCTGCGTCACCGCCTGCAAGGGATGGAACGATCAGGGCTATGGCGTGCCGCTGGCCGATGCTGATCCCTATGGTCGGGCCGAAGGCGTGTTCCTCAACCGGGTGCATTCCTATCAGGTCGAAGACGGTGAGGCAGCGCCCCAGATCGTCAACTTCCCCCGCTCCTGCCTGCACTGTGCCGATGCGCCCTGCGTCACCGTCTGCCCGACCGGCGCCAGCTACAAGCGGGCCGAGGACGGCATCGTGCTGGTGAACGAAGACGCCTGCATCGGCTGCGGGCTCTGCGCCTGGGCCTGCCCCTACGGAGCCCGGGAGATGGACCCGGCGGCGGGGGTGATGAAGAAATGCACCCTCTGCGTGGACCGGATCGACAACGCCCATCTGCCGGAAGAGGACCGCATCCCCGCCTGCGTGCGCACCTGCCCCACCGGGGCGCGGCATTTCGGCGATCTCGCCGATCCGGGGAGCGCGGTGTCGCGTCTGGTGGCCGAGCGCGGGGGGATGGACCTGATGCCGGACCTCGGCACGCGGCCGACTAACAAATACCTGCCCCCCCGCCGCAAGGGCCCGGTCGCCGCCGCGCCTTTGGCGCCGCTTCTGGAGGTCAGGGCGACGGGCGTGGCCGGGTGGCTCGACCGGCTGCTGGGGAAGTTGCCCGGATGAGCCTATCGGCCCGCGCCCACGGCGCCCAAAGCGAAGGGCTGTCGCAGCCTCACCCCCGGGGCGACCCGTCATCCTTGGCGCACCCCCCCACCCCATCCCTCCCCCACGAGGGGGGAGGGAGGCGCCGTGCTTGCCGTCAAAGGCGGCGCGCGGCCGGGATCTGGGCGGCGGGGATGGGGTATCGCGCCTCCCCTTTCCCTCGTGGGGAGTTGCCGGGATGAGCCTGCCGTCCGTTTCCCTCTCTCGGCAATGCAACCGGCGGACGCCCCGCCGGCCCGGAGACAGCCGGGCGCTCCTGGCGGCGTCCCCCACCCCATCCCTCCCCCACGAGGGGGGAGGGAGGCGGCGTGCTTGCGGTCAAAGGCGGCGCGCGGCCGGGATCGGGGCGGCGGGGACCGGGTTTCGCGCCTCCCCTCCCCCTTGTGGGGAGGGGATGGGGGTGGGGGGCGCGCGAAGGGGCCGGGCGAGCCTGCGGTCCAGGCCTGACCCGCGGCGCCCGGCGCAAGCGGACCGGCACGGGGAGGCCTGAGAATGCATCCTGCACCTTCAGTCATCCTGTTCACGGTTCTGTCCGGTCTCGGCTTCGGGACCCTGGTCTTCCTTGCCCTCGGCACGCCGCCCGCGCCCGGGGCCTGCGCCGTCCTGTGGTGGGGCCTCGGCTACGGGCTGGCGGTGGCCGGGCTGCTGGCCTCGACCTTTCATCTCGGCAATCCGCAGCGGGCGCTTCTGGCCTTCAGCCAGTGGCGGACAAGCTGGCTGTCGCGCGAGGGCTGGGCCTCGGTGGCCACCCTGCTGGTGCTGGCGCCGGCGGCGCTGTCCGATATCGCCGGGGGCGGCGGCCCGCGCTGGAGCCTTGCCCTGCCCGGCGCGGCGCTGGCGGTTATTTCGCTCGTCTGCACCGCGATGATCTACGCCCAGATCAAGGCCGTACCGCGCTGGCACCACTGGACCACGCCGGCCCTGTTCCTGGGCTTCGCCGCCACCGGCGGGGCGATCCTGACCGGCGCGACCTTTGCGCCCCTGTTGGCAGTCGCCCTGTCGGCCTTTCTCTGGACCGCCTTCCGGCTCGGCGACGGACAATTCGCCCGCGCCGGCCAGACGATGGGCACCGCGACCGGGCTGGCGGGCGGGGTGACGGTGTTCGAATGGCCGCATACCGGCGACAACTATCTGTTGCGCGAGATGATCCATGTGGTCGGCCGCCGCCATGCCCGCCGGCTGCGCGTGATCGCCATCCTGCTCGCGGGCCTTGTTCCGGCGGCGTTGCTCCTGCTGCTGCCAGGCTGGCCGGCGGTGCTGCCGGCGGTGGCGAGCCACCTGCTCGGGGCTTTCGCCGCGCGCTGGCTGTTCTTCGCCGAGGCCGAGCATGTGGTGGGGCTTTACTACGGCCGCCGGTGAGCGCCGGGAAAGGTCGGGGCAAGACCGATGCGCGCACTCGTCTTCGGGGCCAGCGGACAGATCGGGCGCGCCGTTGCGGGAGCGTGGAGCGCCGCCGGCTGGGAGGTCATCGCCGTCAGCCGCAGCCGGGCCGCCGAGATCGGCCTGCCCCTGCAGGCGCCGCTGGAAACCCGCGCCGCGACCATAAGGGCGCTCGGGCCATTCGACGCGGTCTTCGATCCCCTCGTCTTCAGCGCCGAGGATGCCGCCGATCTGCTGGCCGAACCCGCCGGCCATCTGGTCGTGGTTTCGACAGCCTCGGTCTATGCCGACGATCAGGGACGCGGCTTCGAGACCGACCGCAGCCGGGGCTTTCCGCGCTACCCCGATCCGATCCCCGAGACCCAGGCCCTGATGCCGCCCGGCGCCGGCTATTCCGCCGGCAAGGTGGCGATGGAGACGGCGCTGGAAGCGGCGGGGCGCCCTGTCACCCTCCTGCGCCCGGCGGCGATCCACGGGATCGGCGCCCGCCACCCGCGCGAGTTCTGGTTTCTGAAACGCGCGCTTGACGGGCGCAGGGTCCTGCCGCTCAAGGCCGGCGGGGCAACGTGGTTCCACACCAGTTCCACCGCCGGCATCGCGGACTTCGCCCGGCACGCGGTGACGCAGGGGCTGGCCGGCGCTTTCAACATCGCCGACCCCAGGGCGTATTCGACCGCCGAAATCGCCCGGGCTGTCGCCACATCTGTCGGCTGGAGCTTCGAAATCGTCGATCCCGGACCGCGCGAGGATGGCGTCGGGCACTCGCCGCTGTCGCCCGACCATCCGATCCGGCTGTCGCTGGAAAAGGCGCGGGCAACAGGCTGGAGCGGTGGGCCGGACTATACCGCCGGCCTTTCCGCCTATCTGCACTGGATCCGGTCTCGCGCAGCGGACTGGCCTGACGCCTTCCCCGTCTTCACCCGTTATGGCCGCGACCCGTTCGACTATGCGGCCGAGGATGCGGCCCTCGGCTGAAGGCCCGCACGCCCCACCGGGAGGCCCGGGGGGATCGCGGATGTGACAGGCAGGCACCTTCGGCAGGTGCGCCGGGCGGTGGAAAGGTCGCTTTCGGAACAGCGGAAGGTCCGGGTTGCGGCTCTCATCGCCGCATCATGACCGGCCGCCCGCAGAGTTATGCCACCGGACTGACGCTCGCGCTCGTTTCGGCCACGCTGTGGTCGGGCATGGCGCTCGGTCTGCGGATGATCGAGGCGGCGAGTGTCTGGGAGATTCTCTTCTGGCGCTCGATCGGCCTGCTTCCGGTTGTCGCGGGGCTGATCCTCTGGACGCATGGCGGTCTGGTCGCGCCAGTGCGGGGAGCCGGAAAGGCCGGGGTCATCGGCGGGATCGGCATAGCGATATCCTTCTGCGGTGCCGTCTATGCCATCCAGTCCACTACGGTCGCCAATGCCGTCTTCCTGTTTTCAGCCTCGCCCTTCCTCGCCGCGCTGTTCAGCGGTCTGGTGCTGGGCGAGAGGGTGCGCCGTTCCACATGGTTTGCCATCGCCCTGGCGCTGGTGGGTGTCTTCATCATGGTTCGCGACGGGCTGGCCTTCGGCGCCGGACCGGGCAATGTCGCGGCGCTGATCTCGGCAGCAGGCTTCGCGACGATGATCCTTGCCATGCGGGCCCGGCCGGAGGCCGAGCCGGCGGTTCCGGTGCTGCTGGGCGCCGTCTTCAACCTCGCCATCGCCCTCCCCGCCGCGCTGGCGCTGGGTGGCCGGTTCTGGATCGGCCTCCACGACGCGGGTGTCGCGGTCGGCCTCGGCACCGGCATCCTCGGGCTGGGGCTCGCGCTCTATTCCCGGGCAGCGCGCAGCCTGCCGGCCGCCGAACTGGCCCTCGTCTCGATGGTAGAGGTCGTGCTGGCCCCGATCTGGGTCTGGTTGGTGCTGGGCGAGAAGACGCGTGAGGGCACGCTCATGGGCGGCGCGATCCTGCTCGCCGCACTTCTCTTCAACGCCCTCGCAGCTACAAGGGCGCCCCCTTCCCCTTCGACCGCCGCCGGTGGATAAGGGAGGCAAGGCCCGCCAGCGGCCGCCACAGGGAGGGACCGGCAATGTCCGGCAATCTGACGTTCGACCAGTTGAAGGCCGCCGTTAAGGCGGGAGAGATCGACACCGTGCTTGTCGCCGCGCCGGACATGCAGGGAAGGCTGATGGGCAAGCGCTTTCTCGCCCAGCATTTCCTCGACCATCCGGAAGAGACGCATTGCTGCAACTACCTGCTCGCGGTGGACATGGAGATGAACACCGTCCCCGGCTACAAGTCGGCGAGCTGGGAGCGCGGCTATGGCGACTACACCATGGTGCCGGACCTCTCGACGATGCGCCGCATCCCCTGGCTGCCGGGCACCGCGCTGGTCCTGGCCGACCTGATCGACCACGACAGCCATGCCGAGGCCAGCGTCAGCCCGCGCGCCATCCTGAAGCGGCAGGTGGAACGGGCGAAGGCGCTCGGTTTTGCCCCGATGATGGCGACAGAACTGGAATTCTACCTGTTCGAGAACAGCTACGAGGGCCTGCGCGACCAGGGCCTCGGCGGACTGCGGCCAATCAGCGCCTATAACGAGGATTACCACATCTTCCAGACCTCCAAGGAAGAGGAGGTCATGCGCGCCGTCCGGAACGGGCTCTACGGCGCCGGGATCATGGTGGAGAACTCCAAGGGCGAGGCGGATGCGGGGCAGGAGGAGATCAACGTCAAGTATTCCGACGCGCTCGACACCGCCGACACCCATACGATCGTCAAGCAGGGGGTGAAGGAGATCGCCTGGTCCAAGGGCCGCTCGGTCACCTTCATGGCCAAGTACGCCACCGCCAAGGCCGGGTCTTCGTCGCATATCCACCAGAGCCTGTGGACGCTCGACGGCAAGCCCGCCTTCCTCGACAAGTCCGCAGAACACGGGATGTCGGCGCTGATGCGGTCCTATATCGCCGGGCAACTGACCTATGCCCGCGAGGTGACGGCGTTCCTGGCGCCCTATGTCAACAGCTACAAGCGCTTCTGCGTCGGGCTCTTCGCGCCGACCAAGGCCGTGTGGTCCACCGACAACCGCACCGCCGGCTTCCGCGTCTGCGGGGCCGAGACCAAGGGCGTGCGCGTCGAATGCCGCATCCCCGGTGCCGATGTGAATCCCTATCTCGCCTGCGCCGCCCTGCTGGCGGCGGGTCTGGCCGGGGTGGAGCAGGGGCTGGAGCTGGAGCCCGAGATGAAGGGCGACATGTACCACACCCAGGGCATCCGCGAGATCCCGAAGAACCTGCGCGAGGCGGCGAGCCTCCTCCACGGCTCGGCCATGCTGCGCAAGGCCTTCGGCGACGACGTGGTGGACCACTATCACCACGCCGCGCAGTGGGAGATCAGCGAAACCGACCGTGTGGTCACTGACTTCGAGCTGCAGCGGCTGCTGGAACGCGCCTGACATAAAGGGTGCGTGCTCGCACGCACCTCCCGCCCACGGTGCGTGCGCGCACGCACCCTACCGCGAGTGATGACCGATGAAACCCATTCACCTGATCTCCCCCGTTGACGGCTCGGTCTATGCCGAGCGCATGCCGCTGACCCCGGAGGGGGCGGAGGCCGCCGTGGCCCGGGCGAAAGCCGCCCAGAAAGGCTGGGCCGCTCGGCCGCTTGAAGACCGCATCGCGCTCGTCAGGGCGGGCGTGGCGAAGCTCAACACCATGAAGGACGTGGTGGTGGAGGAAATCGCCTGGCAGATGGGCCGGCCCACCCGTTACGGCGGCGAGTTCGGCGGCGTGAACGCGCGCACCGACTATATGGCGGAGATCGCGGCCAAGACGCTTGCGCCGCAGATGGTGGAGGATTCCAGCGCCTTCCGCCGCTTCCTCGCGCGCGAGCCGGTGGGGGTGGTGTTCATCGTCGCCCCCTGGAACTACCCCTACCTGACCACGATCAACACGCTCGTCCCAGCCCTGATCGCCGGCAATACGGTGATCCTCAAGCATGCCTCGCAGACCCTGCTCGTCGGCGAGCGGCTGGCGGAGGCCTTCCATGCCGCCGGCGTGCCGGAGGACGTGTTCCAGAATGTCGTGCTCGACCACGCGACGACCGAGGGCCTGATCCGCGCCCGCAGCTTCGGCTTCGTCAACTTCACCGGCTCGGTCGCCGGCGGGGCCGCCATCGAACGGGCGGCGGCGGGAACCTTCACGCCGCTGGGGCTGGAGCTTGGTGGCAAGGATCCGGGCTATGTCCGCGCGGATGCCAATCTGGAGGTCGCCGTCGATGTGCTGATGGACGGCGCCATGTACAACGCCGGCCAGTGCTGCTGCGGCATCGAGCGCATCTATGTCCACGAGAGCCTCTACGAGCCCTTCGTGGAGAAATCGGTGGCCTGGGTGGGGCAGCTCCGCCTCGGCAACCCGTTCGATGCCGCCACCACGCTCGGGCCCATGGCGCATCGCCGCTTTGCCCAGACGGTGCGCGACCAGACGGCGGAGGCCATCGCCAAGGGTGCGAAACCGCTCCTCGACCCATCGAGGTTCGCCGATGACGGCGGCGCCTACCTCGCGCCGCAGATCCTGGTGAACGTCGATCACTCGATGCGGGTGATGAAGGAGGAAAGCTTCGGTCCGGTCGTGGGCATCATGAAGGTGCGCGACGACGAGGAAGCCATCCGCCTGATGAACGACAGCCCCTATGGCCTGACGGCCTCGATCTGGACGCAGGACTATGCCACCGCCGAGGCCATCGGTGCGCGGATCGAGACCGGCACCGTGTTCATGAACCGCGCCGACTATCTCGATCCGGCACTGACCTGGACAGGCGTGAAGGACACCGGGCGCGGCGCCTCGCTCTCCTATCTCGGCTTCCACTCGGTCACCCGGCCGAAATCCTACCATCTGAAGAAGGTGTGAGATCATGGCCGATCACGGCGTTCCCAACCGCAACTGGTCCTACCCGACCGCGATCAAGTTCGGCGTCGGCCGCATCGCGGAATTGGCGGAGCATGCAAGATCCATCGGCCTGAAGCGCCCGCTTCTCGTCACCGACCGGGGGCTTGCGGGCCTCCCGGTCACGGCACAGGCGCTCGGCATCCTCGACGCCGCCGGCCTCGGCCGGGCGGTTTTCGCCGAGGTGGATCCCAACCCGAACGAGGCCAACATGACCGCCGGGATCGCGGCCTACAGGGCCGGCGACCATGACGGGGTGATCGCCTTCGGCGGCGGCTCGGGGCTGGACCTCGGCAAGATGATCGCGCTGATGGCGCATCAGCGGGCCGATCTCTCGGTCTGGGACCTGGAGGACGTGGACGACTGGTGGACCCGCGCCGATGCGGCCAAGATCGCCCCGGTGATCGCGGTGCCCACCACTGCCGGCACCGGCTCGGAAGTGGGCCGTGCCGGGGTGCTGACCAATTCGGCGACCCACAAGAAGAAGATCATCTTCCACCCCGGCCTGATGCCGAAGGTGACGATCTGCGACCCGGGCCTGACCGTGGGCATGCCGGCCTTCATCACCGCCGGGACGGGGATGGATGCGCTGGCCCATTGCCTGGAGGCCTATTGCTCGCCCTTCTACCACCCGATGAGCCAGGGCATCGCACTGGAAGGCATGCGGCTGGTGTTCGAGAACCTGCCGACAGCCTATGCGGAACCCGGCAACCTGCAGGCCCGGGCGCATATGATGAGCGCGGCGGCGATGGGGGCGGTGGCGTTCCAGAAAGGCCTCGGCGCCATCCATTCGCTGAGCCATCCGGTGGGGGCGGTCTATAACACCCATCATGGCACCACCAATGCCGTGGTCATGCCGATGGTGCTCGACTTCAACCGGCCGGTGATCGAGGAGCTGATCGGGAAGGCTGCCGCCTATCTTGGCATTTCCGGCGGTTTCGGCGGCTTCCGCGCGCGGGTGATGCGGCTTCGGGCCGAGCTGAAGATCCCCGCGAGCCTGTCGGAGATGGGCGTCACCGCCGACCGGCTGGACGAGCTGACCGAGATGGCGCTGGAGGACCCGTCCTGCGGCGGCAATCCGGTGGCGATGACGCGCGAAAACACCCGGGCGCTTTTCCAGGCCTGTCTCTAGGATCCACGCGGGGCGTCACACGGTGGGACGCATTTTTTCGTGAGCGATTTCAGCGCGATAGGCTGATTCGTTAACGGTTTGGCCATGCTACACGACTCCCTGCTTTTTGAGGGTATTTGGGAGGTTGAGCCATTC
>CAZRQN010000037.1:0-23208 GCA_964602115.1 uncultured Rhodobacterales bacterium | reverse complement strand
GACCGGGTGACGTTTGCCTATTTCGGCGACGGGGCGGCCAACCAGGGTCAGGTCTATGAGACCTACAACATGGCCGAGATCTGGGAACTGCCGGTGATCTTCGTCATCGAGAACAACCAGTACGCCATGGGCACTTCGGTCAAGCGCTCCACCAAGTCCACCACGCTCTTCGGCCGCGGCCTCGCCTATGGCATTCCGGGCGAGCAGGTGGACGGGATGGACGTGCTGGCGGTGAAGGAGGCGGGTGCCAAGGCGGTCGCGCACTGCCGCGCCGGCAAGGGCCCCTATATCCTCGAGATGATGACCTACCGCTATCGCGGGCACTCCATGTCGGACCCGGCCAAGTACCGCACGCGGGAAGAGGTGGAGAAGATCAAGTCCGAGAAGGACTGCATCGACCACGTCCGCGACCTGCTGGTGCAGGGCGGTCTGGCCTCGGAGGAGGACCTCAAGGCCATCGACAAGGAGATCAAGGCGGTGGTGAACGAAGCCGCCGAATTCTCCAAGGAAAGCCCGGAGCCGCCGCTGAGCGACCTCTGGACCGATATCTACGTCTGAGCGGGAGGGTCTCAGGAATGGCAACGCAGGTACTGATGCCCGCCCTGTCTCCGACGATGGAGGAAGGCACGCTGGCCAAGTGGCTGGTGAAAGAGGGCGATACGGTGAAGTCCGGCCAGATCCTGGCCGAGATCGAGACTGACAAGGCCACGATGGAGTTCGAGGCCGTGGACGAGGGGATCGTCGGCAAGATCCTCGTGGCCGCCGGTACGGCTGGGGTGAAGGTCAACACCCCGATCGCGGTGCTGGTGGAGGAAGGCGAATCCGCCGATGCCCCCGCCCCTGTCGCCGCTGCTGCGGCGCCGGCTGCCGCGCCTGCGGCAGCGCCGGCTGCGGTGGCCGCGCCGGTGGCGGTGGTCTCCAAGGCAAGCCCGGACTGGGCCCCCGGCACGGCGATGAAGACGATGACCGTGCGCGAGGCTTTGCGCGAGGCCATGTCCGAAGAGATGCGCGCCAACCCCAATGTCATGCTGCTGGGCGAGGAGGTCGGCGAGTACCAGGGTGCCTACAAGATCTCCCAGGGCATGCTCGACGAATTCGGCGCCAAGCGCGTGGTCGATACGCCGATCACCGAGATCGGCTTTGCCGGCATCGCGGTTGGTGCCGCCTGGGGCGGGCTGAACCCGATCGTCGAGTTCATGACCTTCAACTTCGCCATGCAGGCGATCGACCACATCATCAACTCGGCCGCCAAGACCAACTACATGTCCGGCGGCCAGCTCGGCTGTTCCATCGTCTTCCGTGGTCCCAACGGGGCGGCGGCAAGGGTGGGCGCCCAGCACAGCCAGGACTATGCCGCCTGGTATGCGGCGATCCCCGGCCTAAAGGTTGTGATGCCCTATTCGGCATCGGATGCCAAAGGGCTGATGAAGACCGCGATCCGCGACCCGAACCCGGTGATCTTCCTGGAGAACGAGATTCTCTACGGCAAATCCTTCGAGGTTCCGGACCTGCCCGACTTCACCATCCCCTTCGGCAAGGCCCGCATCTGGCGCGAGGGGACGGATGTGACCATCGTCAGCTTCGGCATCGGCATGACCTATGCGCTGGACGCGGCGGACAAGCTGGCGGCGGAGGGGATCTCGGCCGAGGTCATCGACCTCAGGACGCTGCGGCCCATCGACTATGACACGGTGCTGGCCTCGGTGATGAAGACCAACCGCTGCGTCACGGTGGAGGAAGGTTTCCCGGTCGGCGCGATCGGCAACCACATCGGGGCCACGATCATGCAGAAGGCCTTCGACTATCTCGATGCACCCGTGATCAATTGCACCGGCAAGGACGTGCCGATGCCCTATGCCGCCAATCTCGAGAAACTCGCGCTGATCACGACGGCCGAGGTGATCGAGGCCGTGAAATCCGTCTGCTATCGGTGAGGTGACGAAATGGCGACGCAAATCCTGATGCCCGCCCTGTCCCCGACGATGGAGGAGGGGACGCTGGCGAAATGGCTGGTCAAGGAGGGGGATGTGGTCAAGTCCGGCCAGATCCTCGCCGAGATCGAGACCGACAAGGCGACGATGGAGTTCGAGGCGGTCGATGAAGGCATCGTCGGCAAGATCTTGGTGGCCGCCGGCACCTCCGGGGTGAAGGTCAATACCCCGATCGCGGTAATGGTGGAGGAAGGCGAGGCCGTCCCGGCCGATGCCCCGGCAGCGGCGCCCGCCGCTGCGCCGGCTGCGGCAGCCGCTCCGGCGGCGCCTGCGGCGGCGACCGCCGCAGCGGCTCCGGCCGCGCCTTCGGCCGGCGGGGCACGCGTCTTCGCCTCGCCTCTGGCGCGACGGATCGCAACCGAGAAAGGCCTGGACCTGACGACGATCAAGGGTTCTGGCCCGCACGGGCGTATCGTGAAGGCCGATGTGGAGGGTGCAAAGCCTGCCGCTGCTGCTCCGGCCGCCGCTCCGGCCGCCACTGCCGCGCCGGCGCCTGCTGCGGCACCTGCCGCCGCAGCGCCTGCCTCGCCTTCGGCCGAAACGGTGAAGAAGATGTTCACCGACCGGACCTATACCGAGGTTCCGCTCGACGGCATGCGCAAGACCATCGCCGCGCGCCTGACCGAGGCCAAGCAGACGATCCCGCATTTCTACCTGCGCCGCGAGGTGCAGCTCGACACGCTGATGGCCTTCCGCGAGATGCTGAACGGCCAGCTTGCCTCGCGGGGCGTGAAGCTTTCGGTGAACGACTTCATCATCAAGGCCTGCGCCCTCGCCCTGCAGGCGGCGCCGGACTGCAACGCCGTCTGGGCCGGCGACCGCATCCTGAAGATGAAGTCGTCGGATGTCGCGGTGGCTGTGGCGATCCCGGGCGGCCTGTTCACTCCGGTGCTCAGGGACGCCCATCTGAAGTCGATCACCGCGCTCTCGGCGGAGATGAAGGACCTCGCCGGCCGGGCGAAGTCGAAGAAGCTGGCCCCGCATGAGTACCAGGGCGGCAGCTTCGCCATCTCCAACCTCGGGATGATGGGGATCGAGAACTTCGACGCCGTCATCAACCCGCCGCACGGTTCCATCCTTGCGGTCGGCGCCGGGGTGAAGAAGCCGGTGGTGATGAAGGACGGCTCGGTCGGCGTGGCGACGGTGATGTCGATGACGCTGTCAGTCGATCACCGGGTGATCGACGGGGCACTCGGCGCCGAGTTCCTCAAGGCGTTGATCGAAAACCTCGAGAACCCGCTGGCGATGCTGGCGTAGCAAACGAAAAAGCCCCCGGAAGCCTGCGCTTCCGGGGGCTTTTCTTCGACCTCGCCTCAGCCGCAGTCCACGCAGCCGGCGAGGCTCTGATCCATGGAGATCGAGGGCTGCTCGCAGCCCGCTTCGCCGACGATCCTGGCCGGAACGCCTGCCACGGTCTTGTTGGGCGGTATGTCCTGCAGCACGACGGACCCGGCGGCGATGCGGCTGCAATGACCGACTTTGATGTTGCCGAGAACCTTGGCCCCGGCCCCGATCAGAACGCCGTTGCCGATCTTCGGATGCCGGTCACCGTCTTCCTTGCCGGTCCCCCCGAGAGTGACGGAGTGCAGCATCGAGACATTGTCTCCCACCACTGCCGTCTCGCCGATGACGATGGAATGGGCATGGTCGATCATGATGCCCCAGCCCATCTTCGCCGCAGGGTGGATATCGACGCCGAAGACCTCGGAGACGCGCAACTGGACGAAGTAGGCCATGTCCTTGCGGCCTTCGCGCCACAGCCAATTGCCGACGCGATAGGCCTGAAGCGCCTGATAACCCTTGAAGAACAGGATCGGCTGCAGGAAGCGATGGCACGCCGGATCGCGGTCGAAGACCGCCATCAGGTCCGCGCGCGCCGCAAGGCCGAGCGACGGGTCTGACGTATAGGCCGCATCGGCGATCTCGCGCAGGATCTGCTCGCTCATCTCGCCCGAGGCGAGCTTCAACGAAAAGCGATAGGCCAGGGCACGTTCCAGCGTCGGATGGTGGAGAAGCCCGGAATGGATCAGCGAACCAAGCAGCGGCTCGGCGCGCACAGCCTCGACGGCCTCCTCGCAGACGCGCGTCCAGACCGGATCGACAGGAGTAAGGACGCGCGCGACTTCGGCCATGGTTCTCTCCTTCGAGAAACGTTCACTTCGAAGATATAGTCGATCGCCGGCGACGAACCAATCCCTCCAACCGCCTCCGCTCAAGTGCGCGGAGTACGCATTGCAAGGCGCCTTCCACATGCTTCCGAGGCAACCCACTGAGGCTGCAGAACGCAGGCAATGCCCCCGACAGACTGCCATCGCCCCAATTTGAATGCGCGCGGCCCATGCGCTTCCGGTATCTGTCGGCAGCATCGGCCTGTGCGAGGAGCCGATCGGAGATCGTGTCATGCTCTGCCGCAGGTCGGTCTGCGACGAAGGCCGCTGCGGCGAGCAGATCGGCAAGGATCACCGGCCTCACCTTTTTCAAACAGCTTCGGTGACGGAACGGAACGGGCCGGGGCCAAACTGCACGGAAAGTTGCGCAACGGAAAAAGTTGCCGGTCCGACGAGGCCGTCGGCACTGCGCATGGCCGATGAGTAGGTAAAGGCGGGGCTTGCCACCTCAACGGTCCTCAGAACCGTCGTGCCGCTGAGCACGCGGACCTGATAGGCCTCGCGCTCCTCTGCCAACGGCACTTCGACCGAAGCCCAATTGTCTCCGTCCAGGCGGGTCCGCCGCACCCAGGAAACCACTGCATCGCTCCCTGAGGCTGCGATTCTGAGGTGGCAGGGTGCGTAGGGCCGGAGCCCGATCCCATCGAAGGACAGCATGGACTCGACTGCATCCGGTCCGTCAAACCCGCGATCCCCCCGGCCGACGCGCCAGGTTCGCGCCAACCCACGTTCGGAAAGGGGCAAGTCAGCCTGCGGCAAGGTTCCATCGAGCAGGACAACCTTGCTGCCCGCCGGCCAATACAGAGGCGCAGTGGCGTCGGTTCCCCCTTGGCCGCGCAGGCGCAGGGAGATGTCCCAGGTCAGGGGCGCGACCAGGGTTGCTTCGGCGAACTGGATGACTTCCCAGTTTCCCGTCGCGTCGTCCCCGATCGCCAGGACATTGGCGCCATTCAACACCGATGACGACGACACCGATTCCAGCGCACCTGAAACCAGGCGAACCCGCAAGGGCGCGCCGCGATCCCAGACCCCCGGAGGCGCGGCGGCAAGGGCTGTCTCGGTCTGGCCGATCAAGGCCGGCGCCTCGATCAGCGCATTCAGAGTGAAGCCATCGCTTCCTTCGCTGGCCCTCCATACGGCGACGGTCCCCGGCCATGGGTCGGCGGCCACCGCGACATGAGGAGCATGCGGGACCTCCGACCCTCGCAAGAGCGGCAGATCGAGGAACATCGCTGCGATCGGTCCTGCGGCGATATGAACTGGGGGAGCTTGCCGGGCCTCGGCGGTCTCGGCGGGAAGGTAAACCGACGGCTCGACCCTGACGGCATCGACAAGCGTCGCTTCCGCCCGCTCGGTCCGGTCGATCCGGTAAACGGCACCCGCGAGACGGACCGAGTCTCCGGGCCCTATGTCCGCAGCCGAGGGCGGTAGAGCAAAGCGTGCACTGTCCCGTGCCGATCTCGCTTCCGCCAACCATCTTTCGGCGATGGCACGTCCCTCGTCGGCCGTGAGCACGAGCGGGACCTCCGAAAGCGCCACCCCACGCGCAGCATCATCGGGAAACGTCGCCTCAGCCTGCCGCTGAAGGAAATCGCCCTCCGCCTCTATGAAATTCAAACGGACCCGACCGGCCATTTCGGCTTCGGCAGCCCGCTGGAACTCCACTGGCCCCTCGAGTTCGGAGCTTTCCGCCAGCGCACCGGTGTCAAGCTCGGCCTGCGGCTGTCTTCCCCGGCTGATGAAGTAAAACCGCCCATCGCGTTCCACGGAATCGACGGCATGTGCGAGCATGACCGGCTGCAGCACCGATCGCGCCGTGCCACCACCTTCGGCGGCAAAGCCCCGAACAACGCCATAGGCGCGATCCGTGTCCGCACCCGGGACGCCAGACGCCATGGCAATCTCGGCGACGACATGGGCCAGAGCCTGGTTCATCGCCCGTCCGTTGAGCCAGTGCCCATGGGCGTAGTTGGGTCCGTCAGACCAAAGGTCACCCCTCGCCGGAAAGGCGGGGAACGGACGCGCGTCCCAGGCCCAGGCATGAGCGCGGTCCATGTCCACCATGCGCCCCGGATAAAGAAGCGAGGCCGGATTGGCCTCCGGATCAGCCCAATGCGCGGAGACAGCGCGAAAGTATTGGATCGGAATGAAATCGTCTCTCCGCCCATCCGAGGCGCGGGGCAAGGCACTTTCAGAGGATTTCGGATCGAGGAATCGATTGGGCTGGTTGGTTCCCTTGTCGATCGCTGCACAGCCATATTCGGTAAAACGAAACGGCTTGGATCCCGGAACCCAGTCCGTAGGCGCCTCCGCTCTTGCGCCGTCGATCCGCTCGAAGTGGAGGTTGGACCACCAGCCTTTCAGGTCCTTGTACCGGAAGACCCAGGGCTCGCCGAAGTCTCCGTCCGAGATCGGCAGTCGTCGCTGGGCCGAAGCCCCCTCTTCCCCGTCATAGTACCAGTCATAGCCCTCGCCGCCCGCCACGTTCCCGCGCAGATAGCCGAGGTCGTAGATCGAGCCCGCACTTGCATCAGCTTCGCCGGCCCTGCCGCGCCAGTCCGACAACGGCATGTAATTGTCGATTCCGATGAAGTCGATCTCCGGGTCGGCCCATAGCGGGTCCAGGTTGAAATAGACATTGCCGTCAACATGGTAGCCGAAATACTCGCTCCAATCTGCCGCATAGGTGATCTTTGTCCCCGGGCCGAGAATTCCGCGCACGTCGGCAGCAAGGGCCTTCAAGGCCGCGACCGTCGGGAAGTTGTCGCCTTGACCGCGAATGCGCGTCAATCCGCATAGCTCCGAGCCGATACAGAAGGCATCGACGCCACCTGCCAGCGCACAAAGGCGGGCATAGTGGAGAATGAACCTGCGATACCCCCAGTCCTCGGGCGGACCGGAATAGGTCACGGTCGTTCCGCTGGTCGAGACATGGCCCGGCTGGACCGAACCGAAAAAGGCCGCGACCTCGGCCTCGGCTGCTGCGGTACGATCCGGCGTTCCCGGCCTGCCGGGGGCAATCGATGCGGTGATCCGCCCCCTCCAGGGGAGTACAGGCTGATCCGGCGCATCGCTCCAGGGGTCGGGCAAGCCGTTGGCGGCCAGCTGTTCCATCAGTACGAAAGGGTAGAACATCACCTCCTGGCCGCCAGCCCGGATAGCGGCAATCGCCTGCATCACCGAAGCGTCCGAGGGAGTCCCTCCATAGACCGGACTTCCCTCCAGAAGCGGAACCGTCTGCGCGCCGGCCCGGTTGATGCCGCCAGAGCGCCAGTCCTGATTTCCGTCGATGGCGGTCTGTTCCACCTTGGGGCGAATCCGGCAAGTTCCGGCGCGCAGGTCATCGCCGAACCAGCTCACCACGAGGCTGACGGAGGTGACGTTGGGAAGTTCGGTGCGCAGCTGCGCAAGCGAGGTCGCAAAGTCCGTTTGCCCTGAAACGGTGTTGACGTTGACCATCCGGCCCTTTCCAAGGCCGTCGCGCATCCTGACCGGGTTCGTCGCCAAAGCATATTCGCCTGTCCCGGGCACCAGGGCGACGGCGCGGATCGCTTCGCGCAGTCCCTCCCCGCCCGTGGAATGACGAAGGACCTCGAAATTGAGTTGGGGCACTCGATTTCCGAACCGGCTCAGGTCGAGATCCTCGATCACCACATAGGCCAGCCCACGATAGGACGGTGCCCGGCCCGCGCCCTCGACCGCTTCGATCTTGGGATCCGGCAACTGTGCTTCGTCGCCGGGATAGACGCGCAGGTCCATCGTCGTCGGGTCGGTCTCCATGCCATCGGCCCAGATGCGGCCGATCCCGGCGATCTCGCCCTCGCAAAGGGCGAGCGCGATGCTGACGCTGTAGGAGAAGGTTTTTGTCTCCGGTTGCGGTGTCCCCTTGCCTCCGGACTTCCGCACTCGTTCCTTGAAACGCGAGGCCCAGATCACCTGCCCCGCGACGCGCGTCCTCCCCCAGACCCGCGCCAACGGCGCCCCGTCCGAAGCACCCATCAGCCGGAATCGTTCAACCCTGCCGATCTCCACAGGCTCGGAGCCCGCACCGAGCAACCGCTGGTCGATCACACGCCCCAGCGTAGCTCCGACCGCCCGGCCAATCACGGCGCCCGAAAGCCCCAGGACGGTGCCGCCAAAGCCCGCACCCACCACCGCTCCAACGGCTCCGAGAAGGATCGTCGCCATTCAGAACTCCCGTGCTGGAAAGGCGAACCGGGCGACAAGCCGCCGCGCCCAGGGTCCGCTGAGTGTGTTTTCCACCACGCCGTGGCCGGTGTAGGCATGGATGAACTGCGGTGCATCTCCGCCAGTGGCGGCAATGCCGAGATGCTTGGCCGCACCGCCGACGCGCATGCGGAACAGTAGAACGTCGCCGGCTTCCGCCTGCGTCGCCGGAACCAGCCAGCGCAGGGCGGCCTCGTGGAGCAGTTCGCGGGCACCTGCCTCGCCCCAATCCGCAGAATAGGGCGGCGGCGCCTCCGGCTCCGCTCCATAAACTGCCCGCCAGATACCCCGCACCAGCCCCAGGCAATCGGTTCCGGCGCCCCGGCAGGAGGCCTGATGGACATAGGGAGTGCCGCGCCAGGCCGACGCTTCCTCGACGATCCGGACTTGCAGCGGGGTCATGCGAACAGGCTTCCGCCGTCGTTGCGACCCGTCCGCACCGGATAGGAAGTCAGCCAATCCTCGCCCGGAACATGCGGGAACCCGCGAAAGTTGAGAAAGTTCGCGAATTTCGTCCGGCAGGTCTCTGCCCGCTTGTCGCATCCGGCCTCAAGCCGGACCAGGTCGCCCTGGCTCATTCCCCCGATACCCTGCCACAGCTCGATCACGCGGACGCCGTCCCGGGTCCGGTCGTTCTTCACCACGCCCACCGCTCCGGACGCCGATCCAGACAAAACCTTCAGCCGGCCACGCTCGAACCAGCGGTCATCAAAGGCGGAAAGCCCGGAAGCGAAGGACAGCAGCCTGTCCTCCGCCACTCCAATGAGCCCGAGCTCGACCGAGAAACCTGCCTGATCGAGATCGAAACGGCAGGCGGCATCACCCAGGATTGCCGGGCAGAGCCGCTGGATGGACTTGCCCTGCGGCTGGTTGAGCAGCTCCGTCAGGCCACGCAATTCCGCCCGGAAGGCGCCGCCAGAACGGACGATCTCGCCGAAGGTTCCCCGGAACTCGATCTCGCGAACGGCGGGGTCCGACCAGACGACACGCCAGATCTCCACTTGGGCGGCGTCGAACTTGCCGTTCAGGATGTCGGCCTCTGTGACGGCGGCATCGCTCAGTGCACCGGAGGCCTCCGAATTGTCCACTGCCAGGCCGGTCGTCTGCTGGACAGCCCGCGCCGACAGACCTGTCCCGGCACGGAATTTCGTATTCTCGAAGGTCAAGTCGAGGTCGTGATCGGTAAATCCAAAAACCGCGCCGTCGCGTCGGACCACCCGCCAGCACCGGCAGACAAAGGTCGTGCCACCTTGGAGATGTGCGATGAAGGCGCTCACAGCCTGATCTCCACCACCGGCACGCTCGGCACTTCCCCGGCCTTGAAACCGGCCACCGAGGTGGCGATGCGATCGGTGTCGAAGCGGACCGGCACGTCGAACTCGTAGCCCGCTGTCAGCACCGCCCCGACCGGCGGCGCCGTTGAAAGCGTCAGCAATCCGGTTGAGGCATCCAGGGTGAAGTCGATGGTCTCGATCAGCGGGATGTCAGAGATCGCCACGCGGACGGTTCCCGCCACCGGCTTGGTGATCGGGCGCACATAGGTCTGCTCGCCCGAGCGATAGGTCTTGATCAGGGGAAACGTGGCGCTGGTGCCGTCGCCAAAAGCGATGGTCTGGTCGTCGGCCGAAACCGTTGCCGAGGCCGGACAGCTCCGATAGTCCGCCCAGTCCTTCCATCGGAACCCGTAAAGCTGCCCCCGGCGCGCCTCGAAGAAGGCAAGAAGCGCCTCGACATCCTCCAGGCTCCGCAGCCCCAGCCCGGCGTCATAGCGCCGCCGCGAATGTGCCCAGGGCGAGTTTCGCTCCTCAAACCCGTTCACGAGCGAAACGATGTCCGTCCGGCGCTCCGGGCCGCCTACTGACCCGAAACTCAGGTTCGCCGGGAAGCGAACGTCATGAAATCCCATCTTTTTTCCCTCAACGGTTGCGCTGGCCGCGCGCCAGAGCCCGCGAGGCCTGGGCGGCAATCTGGCTCTGGCTGCGGCGGAAGCCTTCGACATCCGGGGTTGAGATATTCATCACCACCGTCACCGGACGGGCACCGCCGCCGGCCTGCACGCCTAGCCGCCCGTCCGCGCCCCGGGCCAGCGGCAGGATCGCCTCCGGCCCCGCCTCGCCCATCAGCCCCATCCCTCCCCGCAGAGGGAATGGCGTCGCCTGCGCGACGATCCCGCCCTGCGCAAAGGGCATCACCCTGCCCTGAGTGAAAGCACCGCCAGCGGCAAAGGGCATCAGGCCGGAGGCCAGCGCATTGATCCCGCTGGCCAGGAAACCGCCGAGCGCATTCTGCACCGGCCGCATCGCGATGTTGTAAACGGTGTTGACGATCGATTGCGCCAGACCTTTGAGCGCGTCCGAAAGCTTCAGCCCGTCGAAGACCAGTCCATCGAAAGCCCGGCGCAGGCCTCCGCCGATCCCGGAGGACAGCGCCCCCACCTCACGGCCCGTGAACACGAGGCTGTCGCGCATCCGCGCCAGTTCGCCCTCGAAATTCGCGACCATTCCGGTCGTCTGGCCGACCGCCAGCTCCAGGCTGGCAATCTGCGCTTCCAGTTCATCGATGTCCGCCATCGTCCTCTCCCTTGGGCCTGCGGTCCGGAAAGGCCGCGACCATTTCCTCAAGCCGCGCGCGGGTCAGCGGCGGCCCGGCACCCTCCAGTCCGAGCATCAGCCGCAGCTCACCCGGTGTCAGTTTCCAGAACGTCTCGGGCGTCAGGCGCAGCCCGGACATCCCGGCCCGCATCAGCCCTGGCCAGTCGATCCCGCTCACGGACCAAAGGCCCTGACCAGCAACTGCGCTGCCACGCGCGCTGCCTCCGCCGGACCTCCACCGATTTCTGCCGTGCGCAGATCGGCGGCGCTGCCCTCCCAGCCACCACCGCGCAGCCCGGCGACCACCAGCGCCAGGATGTCGCGTGTGCTGTAACCTCCGGCCTCGAACCGCTCGACCAGATCGACCAGCGAACCCGCGCCCAGCGTCTCTTCCAGCTCGGCCAGCGTCCCGAGCGTCAGCTTGGCCACCCGTCGCTGCCCGTCGAGGACCAGATCTACCTCTCCCGTCCAGGGATTGGCCATCAGAGCGCCGTGAAGGTCAGGACCCCGGCCGAAGCCAGCGTCATCTCATAGGTCGCCTCGCCGTTGTGGCTTCCGGCATATTCGAGCGCCGTGATCTGGAACGGTCCCTCAACCACACCGAAGGAGGGGATGACGACCTGAAAACCGGGCACCTCACCGTCAAAGAAGATCTGTCGGGCCCGGGCATCGGTCGCCGCGTCGCGGAAAACCCCGGAGCCCGAAATCGTCGCCGACTTCACCCCGGCACCCGCGAGCAGCTCGCGCCATCCGCCTTGCGACTCGAGGCTCGTCACATCCACCGTCTCGGCGTTGAAGCTGATCCTCTGCGCCCGCAGCCCCGCCACCGTCTCGAAGAGGCCGCCTCCGGTCATATCGACCTTCACCAGCACGTCCTTGCCGCTCTGCACTGCCATCACGTTTCTCCCAAAGATCGCCCGGCATCCGGGGCGTCAGACCGCAACTCTCGCGCGGAACTCCATGTCGATGCGCCGCGCGGAGCCGGCTTCCAGCCGCCGCGCCACTGCCCTGCGGAAATGCAGCGCCACCAGTGCGCCCCGCTCCAGCACCAGCGAAGCACCGGCCAGCCGGTCCGAAATTTTGACGGCCACGGATTTCGCTGCTGCAAAGCCGTCCGCATCGGAAATGACGCTGATGATCAGCCGATGCTCCGCCCCGCCGCCGCTCTGGTCCGAACGGTCGAGGGCATCTTCCGGTCCGAGCAGGACAAAGGTGCCCTGCCCGCCGCCCGAAGGGAGCGCGTCCACAACCGGCACGGCCGAAAGCGCCGGATCGGCCGTCAGATGCGCATAGATCGCCGCCTGCAGGGCAGCCGCGCCGGCATAGCTCATCGTGGTTCCTCCTCGCGCGCGGCGCAGACCAGATAGCGCCCGTCGGGATCGCGCTCCGTCACCGCCAGGATGGCAAAGGTCCTGCTGCCGTCCCGGAACCTTTGCCCGGGTACGGGCCGCGAGGGCGCGCCGACCACAGCGCCACGGACGGTGATCCTCAGCGGCAATGTCGCCTGCACCACCTCCACGCCCGTGGTCTCGCGACCGGCGCCAGGCAGAATCTCGGCCCAGAGCCGGCCCCGAAGAGCCCAGGAGCGGTTGTAGCCGCCCGACCCGTCGGCGACATCGGTCGCCTCCTCCAGCACCAGCCAACGCGAAAGCCTGGGGCGGCTCATGTCACGCCCCCCCGAGAATGCGCACCGTCCGCCAGCGCGAAATCAGCGCGTTCACCGCCGCCGGCAGCCCTGCGCCAGTGTCCGCGCCGCCTTCGTGCCGTGTCTCGTAGAACTCCGCCGCCAGCAGGAATACCGCCTGGCCCAGGTCCTTGGGTACAGCGGCCCAGACGCCGAAACCGGCGTCGAACACCACTTCGATCCGCCCGCCCTGCGGCGCGACAGGCAAGAGCAGCCCGTTTGCTGCGATCTTCGGGCGGTGGCTGTCCTGGACCAGCCGATAGCGCGCAGGATCGACCGCCTCCGGAACTCCCGTACCATCGACCAGCGTCACCGAAACCAGCGCCGCCACCGGTGCGCAAGGCAAGGCCTGGGCATCGCGGTCGCGCCAGTCTTCCAGCGTCCACTGGAACCGGCGGGTCAGCAGCATCTTCGCCGTCCGTCCCTCGACCGCCGCGATGGCGGCGCGCAGATAGCCCTCGATCAGCACGTCCTGAAACGTGTCGTCGGCAAAGCCGGTTCCAAGACGCAGATGCGTCTTGAGATCCCCTACCGGCAGCGCCTCCGTCGGCACTGCCGCCTGTTCCACCAGCATCATCTCGCTTCTCCTCCGCTGCATGGGCGCGCGCCCCCCGCACCGCTCGGTCGGAGGGGTCTGCTAGACGGCACGGGGCCGGGGCTTGCCCCGACGCGCGCCCACCGCCCGAACCCCGGGAGCACAGGCCCCCGGGGCCGATCCTTCAACCGCCTCAGCTGGTGGCGAATTTCAGAAGCTTGATCGCGGCATAGTCGGTCACGTCGCCGCCCACCCGCTTGGTGGCGTAGAACAGGACATGCGGCTTGGCCGAGAACGGGTCGCGCAGGATGCGCAGGTCCGGGCGCTCGGCGATCGTATAGCCGGCGCGGAAATCGCCGAAGGCGATCGCATAGGCGTTGGCGCCGATGTCCGGCATGTCCTCGGCCACTAGCACCGGATAGCCCATCAGCCGCGACGGCTCGCCGGCCTGAAGCCCGTCCGACCACAGGAAGCGGCCGTCTGCGTCCTTCATCTTGCGCACCGCGCCGGCGGTCTTGGAGTTCATCACGAAGCTTGCGTTGGCGCGGTAGTCGGCGCCCAGCGCATAGACGAGGTTGACGATGCAGTCCGCCTGGTTGGTGGTCGGGAAATCTGCGGCCGCGCCGGTCGCGATATAACCCAGGCTGCCCCAGGTCCAGGAGGCGTTGGCGACCTTCGCCGGCAGCAGGAAGCCCTTGGGCTTGTCCACGCCGTCGCCGTTGACGAAGGCGGCCGCCTCGGCGCGAATGAAGCGGGTTGCGATCTTGCCGGCCAGCCAGCCCTCGACGTCGAAAGCCGAGTCATCCAGCAGCCGTTGCGAGGCCTTGGGCATCGCCGAAAGCTCGTGCAGCCGGATCGAGATGCGCTCGATCGTCGGCGTCGAGGTCTCCGAGGTGCTGCCGGTCTCCGTGGCCCAACCGGAGCCGACTTCGGAACGGTCGATCAGCACGTCATAGGAAGTCGCCTCCACCGCGACCACACCGGCAATGGCGCGGATCGAGGAGGTGCCGAGCATCATCGAGCGGATCGTGTCCGCAGTCTGCGGATCGACGAGATAGCCGCCATCCGCCGCCACGGCGGTGGACATGGCCTTTCCCTCCAGCGTCAGACCGCGCAGCCCCTCGTCCGCCCCGGTGCGGAGATAGGCATCGAAGGCCTTCTGGTGCGGAGGTTCCTGGTCACTGCCTGCGGCCAGCGCGGGGCGGGCGTAGTGGGTCTTGGTCAGCATGGTCATGCGCTCATCCTGTTGTTTCAACGCAGTCTTCACTTCACCCTGGAAGAGGTTGAACTCCTTCAGGAATCCGGTCATTGCGGCCGTCACGTCCGCCCCCGGATGCGGGCTTTCGGCGGGCAAGCCGCCTCCGGCCCGGGCCTTTGCCTCGGTCATCATGGTCACCCTTCAAGGGATATTGGTGAGGCCGCGCTAGCGCGCCGCCAGGTCCCGGCGTGCAGCCTCCAGCGCCGCCGCCAGCTCCGCCCAGGCTGCGGCATCGGCGCTGTCGCCCTTTGCCGCCACCCGCGCCTCGGGAAGCATCGGAAAGGTCACCAGCGACACTTCCCACAGCTCCAGTTCCGTCAGTTTGCGTTCGCCGCCGGTGCCCTTCTCGGCCCGGACCGTGCGGTAGCCGATCGACAGCCCGTCGATGGCGCCGGCCTTGACCAGCGCCGCCGCCTCCGCGCCGCGCGTCACCTCGGTCAGGATCCGGCCCTTGACCCAGAGCCCGCGCCCGTCCTCGCGCACTTCGTCCCAGACCCCGATAGGCTCGCGCGGGTCGTGCTGCCACAACATCCGCACCCGCCGGCCGGACCCTGCCAGCGCCTTCAGCGAGGCCGCATAGGCTCCCGGCTCGACCACATCGCCCCCCTGGTCACGCCGCCCGAAAAGCGAGGCATAGCCTTCCACCACCGCGCCCTCCCCGAGCGTCAGCCCGGTTTCCGGCCGGTGGAACTTGCGTTCCGGCGCCCCGTTGTCCGCTGTCATGGCCTCACCTCAATGCATAGACGACGGCCTCGGCCGCCTGCGCCAGAAGAAAGGTCGCGATCCCATAGACCCCGACCCAGATGCGTTTCTCCAGCCGGTCGAGCCCGACCTCGATCCGACCCAGCCGGTATTCCAGCGCTCCCCAGCGCTCCGCCTGGACACGCTCGTTGGCCTCCACCCGTGCCGCAGTCGGATCAAAGCTCTCGAAAAGATAGCGCGAGCCGCCGGTTTCCTGCCCCATCAGCCATCCGCCCGCGCCGGCAGGCCGAGAAGCGCGCGTCGCTCGCCCTCGGTCAGGAACTCGGCTGCCGCGATGCGGGCCCAGGCCGCCTCGCGCTCCGCCGTCAGGGCCGGGATCTGGTCAAGATCGACCCGGAATTCCGCCGCATCCCCGGCGAAGGACCGCAACCAATGGGACAGATCCGCCATCACCTTCTGCGCCAGGGGGATCACCGTCAGCCGGTAGAAGGCACGATGCGCCTCGGCATAGTTGGCGTAAGTGGCATCGCCCGTCACACCGAGCAGCATGGGCGGCACGCCGAAGGCGACGGCGATCTCGCGCGCGGCGGCCTCCTTGGTCTTCTGGAACTCCATGTCCGAAGGACTGAAACCCATCGGCTTCCAGTCGAGCCCGCCTTCCAGCAGCATCGGCCGACCGGCGTTGCGTGCGCCCTGGTGATGCGCCTCCATCTCGGCCACCAGCCGGTCGTACTGATCCTGGCTCAGCGCGCCACCGCCATCCGGCCCCTTGACCACGATGGCGCCAGACGGCCGCGCGGCATTGTCGAGCAATGCCTTGGACCAGGCCGAGGCGGCGTTATGGACGTCGATCGCCGCCGCTGCCGCCTGCAGGGGCGAGAGGCCGTAGTGGTCGTCCAGCGGATGGAACTGCTTCAGATGGCAGATCGGACTGACCGGACCGGAAACGTCGAACCGGTGCTTTCGGCTGCCGACGGTGTAGTCATAGGCTGCCGGCCAGCCGTCGGTCCCCGGGACCAGCGAAATCCGGTCGGCCCGCAGCACATGCAGTTCCACCGGCACCGGCCCCGTTCCCGGCACCGCCTCGACATAGGCATTGCCGGTCAGCAGAAGATGGCCATAGACGGCCTCCAGCATCTCCGCCCGGCCCTGCGCCGGGTTGGGCCGGGCGAGAAGCGCCAGCAGCGGATGGCTGTCATAGCGCCGTTCGCTGTCCTGCAGCACCAGCGGCAGCGCCGCCGCCGCCTCCGCGATCAGGTTGACAGCGCGGAACCCGACCGGATTGCCCTGATAGCCCGAGCGCGTCAGCGACACCGTGTCGCGCGGCGACCAGGCCACGCGTCCGGCAGAACCCCAGGCTACCACCCGCCCCGTGGCCGAGGCCTTGGCCTCCGGCGCCTTTGCCGCCTTCCGCCGCAGAAAATCGAAAACCATCGTCTGCTCCCTGCCCAGGACTGAACCACCGCCTTCCGGAGGACCGTCCGTTCACGCGGGGCTTCGCCGCCGCGCCTCCGATATGCCTCACATCGACCGCACCCGCGGATCGCGGGTTCGCCCGGCCGGGTCCACGATCAATTCCGTCAGCGCCCAGACCAGTGCGTCCAGCCTGTCCGGCGATCCGCGACCCGCCCAGCCTCCGACCGTCATCTGCGCCAGCTGATCTTCAAGCGCTCCCAGGCCCGGCCGGTGCGCCACCCGGCCCTGCTCATAGAGCGCCGCGACCGGTTCGGCGCGCAGATGCTTGCCCCTCGTCGCCGTCACGGTCCGGACCGGGCACAGGGGATCGATGGCGCGAAGCACGCTCGTCACCATCGCCCCGCCCATGTTCACCTCCGCGACCAGCCGGTCGGCTTTGTGCCGGTCCATGGCGGCAATCGCCGCGCGCGCCCAGGTTTCGGGCGATACCCCCTGTACCGTGGCATCCTCCAGGACCACCGCCCGCCAGGTCTGCGGCGGCCCGCGCAAGTCGGCGCCGACCACGACGATGCCGCAGGCGTCCGATCCCGGCTTGGCCGAACCCGGCGGGTCCAGTGCGACCACCACCCGTGTCGGCTCGACCTCCGGCGCCTCCTGCGCCGCCGAGATCATCGCGCTCGACCACAGTGCGCCCGCGACGTCTTCGATGAGTTCTCCGTCAAGCTCCTGCCGTCCGTCGCGCGTTCCGCCATAGCGGCCGTAGATTTCGGCGAGGAAGCTCTCGGCCAGATAGGCGCGGTTGGCCTCGGTCGGCGCATGGGTCAGCACCGTCGAAGGCAATTTCAGGATCGACTTCAGCACTTTCACATTGCGCGGCGTGGTGGTGACCACCTGACGCGGCTGCTTGCCCAGGCGGAGCGCGAATTGAAGCTGGTCCCAGGCCTCCTCGGCCCGCTTCCATTTCGCCAGCTCGTCCACCCAGGCGGCATCGAACTGTGGTCCGCGCAGCGAATCCGGGTCATGCCCCGAATAGACCTGCGCCACCGCCCCGTTCGGCCAGACCAGCCGCTTGCGCTCCGCCTCCCACTTCGGCCGCCGGTCGGGGGGAGAGCAGGCGAGAATTCCGCTCTCCCCCATCACCATGACCTCGCGGACCTGATCCACCGTCTCGCCCACCAGCGCCACGCGCAACGACCGGCCCGGCGCGGCCGGTGTCGGGCCCTCGACCTCCGAGCGCACCCATTCCGCTCCGGCCCGGGTCTTGCCGGCCCCGCGCCCGCCCATGATCACCCAGGTCCGCCAGGCGCCATCGGGCGGCAACTGGTGCGGCAACGCCCAGAACTCGAAGAGCCAGGGCAGCGACAGCAGCGCGTTTTCCGACAGCCCGGCCAGAAAGGCGTCAATGGCCTCCGGCGTCGCGGAGGCAAGCCAACCTGCGCCCGATCTCGTCGCGCGCAGCATGGAAGTCGAGAACGTGGTCGGGGACCACGCCGGTTGAGTGTTTGACGAGCTTGCCAACGCGCCCTCTCTCTTCCTGGACAAGCTGGAACGCGGCCTTGAGGTCCTTGACGGCACCAACAACCGTCTTGATCTCTCCGAACTTGCCCGCCCGCACGTCGATGAGGGCGCGCGAAAGCTGTTCGGCCGCTTCCCGGTAAAGGTTTTCCGTTTCCGCCAGCACATTGACTGGCAGAGTGTCGCTTTCCGTTCCTGGGGTATTCATCGACCCGTCCGCTTCTCATGCCTGTCCGCACGAGCGAAATGGAAAACGGCCCGCGGGTTTCCCCGGGGGCCGTTTGCCCATTTCTCCTAGCATGCCTGAAGTGATACCCGTGACCGCCCGCAGAGTCAAGCGGAAAACCGTTCTGTATCAGAGGCTTGCCGAACTCCGGGTTTACCGGCCGTTAAGATTTGGCCTTGCCGTCGGCATGCGGCGCCTCGCCAAACGGTCGCGTAACGACATCCGTCTCGGGCGGCGGCATGGCGGCGGCAGGCCGGTGACCGCTGTAGCGCGACACTCTCGGCTTACCGGGTTTGCTGAGAAAACTGGTCAGGTCGAAGGGGGGCTTGGGGACAAAGGTCTGCATCGTCGGTCTCCTCCACATCTGCTCGCGCGCCGGATATTGGATCGTCTGCCCCGGCACGCCTTGCCGGGGGGACGCGGCCGCAAGACCGCGTCCGTCGCTCACACTTTCGGCGGCGTGACCGGCGTGGCCGGCGGCGCGACAGGCGCGTCGCCCATCTGCTCCTGTTTCGCGGCGGACCCTTCGGCCTGCTTGGCCGTGTCCGCCTCCGGCTGCTTGGGCTGTTGCCCGTCCGTCTGCTGGGCCTGGTTCATGCTCAGCTGCGTGGTATCGGCATCCATGTCGGAGCCTCCATATCGCCGCACAGGAATACCGCGCGGCTGACTCATAGGTGGGGCCGAGGTCGGAGGATTACGACCCGCGCGCGCGAACAATCGCGTAGGGCCATGGGAAGGCGCGAAACATGGATAGCCATTTGCGGTGCAGCCGTCCCTAGTCCCCCTGCACGCCGGTGGTGCCATCCTCGCCGCGCTGCGCCTCGATCTCGCGCCAGCGGGCCACATTTTCATTGTGCTCGGCCAGGGTCGCGGCAAAGGCATGGCCGCCGCTGCCATCGGCGACGAAGTAGAGGAATTCCGTCTTCTCCGGATTCAGCGCCGCCTCGATCGAGGCGCGGCCCGGGTTGGCGATCGGCGTCGGCGGAAGGCCGTCGATCACATAGGTATTGTAGGGCGTCTCGCGCCGCAGCTCCGACTGCCGAAGGCCCCGGCCCAACGGCGCCTCGCCCTTGGTGATCCCGTAGATCACCGTCGGGTCGGTCTGCAGCTTCATCCCCTTCGTCAGCCGGTTGAGGAAGACCGAGGCCACCTTTCCCCGCTCCTCAGGTAGGCCGGTCTCCTTCTCGATGATCGAAGCCATCACCATGGCCTCGTCCGGCGTGGCATAGGGCAGTCCGGGCGCCCGGTCCTGCCACAGCGCCGCCATCGCCGCAGCCTGACGCCCCACCATCTCGGCCACGAGGGCGCTGCGGTCAGCACCCTCTGCCACTTCATAACTGTCGGGCGCCAGCGAGCCTTCGGCTGGCACCGACGTCAGGCTCCCCTTGAGAAAGTCGGCTTTCTTCAGCCCCTCGATCACCGACCAGCTGGTGACCCCCTCGGCCACCGTCACGCGGAACCGCGTGTCGTCCCCGGCAACCGCCGCGACATATTCCGGCGGCGGCTCGGTCCCGGCCTCGAACTTGGCCACTTCGACGAAATCCTGCGTCGCCGGGTCCAACTCGCGAAGTACCACATCGGCCAACCGCACGCCGATACGGAAGTTCACCTCACGTCCGCAGGTCGATTGACCGCCGGCCGTCAGGATATCCAGAACCTGCGCCATCGAAGCGCCCGGAGGAACAAGATAGGAGCCGAACTTCAGCGCCCCCGCCCGCCCGGAGTAATCCGCCGCGATACGGAAGATCCGCGCGTCGCCGATCACCCCGTCGGTTTCCAGCGTGCGGCTCACCGCGCTCATCGAGGCCCCACGCTCGACGCGGACGCATGTGGTCTCGGCCAGAGGCCCCTCACGCGTGTACTGGTCGCGCCCCCAGGCCAGAACCCCGGCCGCCGCCACCAGCACAATGACAAAGAGCGTCAACGCGTTGGAGGCAACAGCGCGCCACATCAGGCGGCACGTCCCAGGATCAGGCTGGCATTGGTGCCGCCGAAGCCGAAGGAATTGGACAGTGCGATCCCGATCTCCCGCTTCACCGGCTTGTGCGGAGCGAGGTCGAGTGCGGTAGCCACCGCCGGCGTGTCGAGGTTGATCGTCGGCGGCGCCACCTGATCGCGAATTGCCAGCACGCAGAAGATCGCCTCCACCGCCCCGGCCGCGCCGAGCAGGTGGCCGATGGAGGACTTGGTCGAGGACATGGTGGCCCGCCCGGCGGAATTGCCCAGCAGCCTCTCCACCGCACCAAGCTCGATCGTGTCGGCCATGGTCGAGGTGCCATGGGCGTTGATGTAGTCGATCCGGTCGGCCGTAAGACCCGCCCGGTTCAGCGCCGCCGACATGCTGCGGAAGCCGCCGTCGCCATCTTCAGACGGCGCGGTGATGTGATAGGCATCGCCCGACATGCCATAGCCCAGCACCTCGGCATAGATAGTGCCGCCGCGCGCCTTGGCGCGCTCGTATTCCTCCAGCACCACCACACCGGCACCCTCGCCCATGACAAAGCCATCGCGGTCGGCGTCATAGGGGCGGCTGGCCTTGGTCGGATCGTCAGCGCGTTTCGACGACAGAGCCTTGCAAGCGTTGAACCCGGCGATGCCGATCTCGCTGATCGGGCTCTCCGCTCCCCCCGCCACCATGATGTCGGCATCGCCCCACTGGATCAGCCGGGCCGCATCGCCGATGGCATGGGCGCCCGTGGAGCAGGCAGTGACAACCGCGTGGTTCGGGCCCTTGAAGCCGAAGCGGATCGAGACCTGGCCGGAGATCAGGTTGATCAGCGCCCCGGGAATGAAGAAGGGCGAAACCCGCTTCGGCCCCTTCTCCTTGATCAGCAGCGCCGTCTCGGCGATCGAGGAAAGCCCCCCGATGCCGGAGCCGATCATGACGCCCGCGCGCAGCTTCTCCGCCTCGGACAGGTTGTCGATCCCGGCATCCCGCACCGCCTGCGTCGCCGCTGCCAAGCCGTAGAGGATGAAATCATCGACCTTGCGGCGGTCCTTGGGTTCCATCCATGCGTCGGGGTTAAACGTCCCGTCTGATCCGTCACCCAGAGGGATTTCGCAGGCATACTGCGTCACCACATTGGCCGGATCGAAGCGGGTGATCCGACGGGCGCCGGACTGGCCGGCCAGGAGCCGCGACCACGTCGTCTCCACCCCCGACCCCAGCGGCGTGACCATCCCCAGACCCGTGACGACGACCCGACGCATGCGCCCTCCCCCGATATGGCTTCCTGTCCTTTGAGCGGGTCTTACACGGGCCCCCCTCTCCCCGCAACCGCCGGGGCGGCAGCGGCCTTGCGACGGCGGAGGCGTCATCGCCCGAGGAAACACTTTCGGGCGCTGTTCCAGTAGGTTGCGCCACCGGATCCCGGCCGGGTGAAAGCCGCCTCCCTTCGGGGCGGGGCCGCAGCACCTGCTCCTGCGATCCGCCTGTCGATCCTGCGGCCCGGGCCAAGCCGGACGCCCCGCCGGGCCAGGGAGGCCGCCACCTGCCCTTCCACCCCTTTTCGCCGCTGCCGGCTTGCCGCATAGACGAGCCAGCCAGACGGAGACCGCCGATGACCGAACCGACCGCCCTGCTGCGCGCCCTTTTCGACAAGGCCGTCGAAGTGGCCGATCCGATGCGCTCGCTCGCGGCCCATCTGCCGGCGAAGCCTGCCGGCCGGGTCGTGGTCATCGGCGCCGGCAAGGCCAGCGCGCGCATGGCCGAAGCGGTCGAAGCAGTCTGGGGCCCCTGCGAGGGCCTCGTCATCACCCGTTACGGCTATGGCCGGCCCTGCAGGGGGATCGAGATCGTGGAGGCCGCCCATCCGGTGCCCGACGCCGCCGGTGCCGCCGCGACGGCGCGCCTGTTGGACCTGCTTTCCGGTCTGAAGCAGGAAGACTTCGTCCTCGCCCTCATCTCCGGTGGCGCCTCGGCGTTGCTGGTGGCGCCGGTGCAGGGGGTGAGCCTGACGGAGAAACAGGCGGTCAATGCCGCGCTGCTCGCCTCCGGTGCACCGATCGACCGGATGAACACGGTCCGGAAGCATCTCAGCCGAGTGAAAGGCGGTCAACTCGCGGCTGCGGCCTGGCCCGCCCGGATGCTCAGCCTGATGCTTTCGGACGTGCCCGGCGACGATCCGGCCTTCATCGGTTCCGGCCCCACAGTGGGCGACGCGACGACGCCGGCCGAGGCGCAGGCCGTCCTGGCGCGCTGGCAGATCGCGGTGCCGGAAAGCGTGGCTTCGGCGCTGGCCGCCGGCAGCGGCGTGATCCCTCCCGGCGACCCTCGCCTTTCCCGCACCGAGAACCGGATCTTTGCCGCTCCCGCCCAGTCTCTCGCGGCTGCGGCTGCGATGGCGGAGGAGGCGGGCTGCGAGGTCCGCATGCTCGGCGATGCGCTGGAGGGCGAAGCGCGGGAGGTCGCGTCGGCACAGGCCGCCATGGCCCGCGAGATCGCCGCCACACGCCGGAAAGGCGATCGCCCGGTGCTCCTTCTTTCGGGCGGCGAACTCACGGTGACGCGGCGCGGCGACGGGGTGGGCGGGCCGAATGCCGAGTTCTGCCTGGCGCTGGCCCTGGCCCTCGAAGGCGCGCCCGGCATCCACGCCATCGCCTGCGACACCGATGGCGTGGACGGTGCTGCGGAGGTTGCCGGCGCCCTGGTCACGCCGGAGACGCTTTCCACCGCGCGCGCAAGGGCTGTGGACCCCGCCGGCGCGCTGGCGCGCAACGACGCGCACGGCTTCTTCGCCGCCATCGGCTGGCAAGTCGTCACCGGACCGACCCTGACCAACGTCAACGATTTCCGCGCCATCCTGATTTCCGCATGAGCAGTCTTCCCGCGCGGCTTCGCCGCGCGGGACCGGGCAAAGGGGGGCCACCGGCCCCCCGTTGCATCCCCGCACCGC
>CAZRQN010000036.1:0-23605 GCA_964602115.1 uncultured Rhodobacterales bacterium | reverse complement strand
TCCTGCCCGGACAGGCCGCCCAGCGAGAGGATGAACAGAACCGCTGCAACGACATAGGCGGCCGTGGTGAACCCGTATTCCATGCCTGCCTCTCCTTACGACTTCTGGAACATGGCAAGCATGCGCCGGGTGACCATGAAGCCACCGAAGATGTTGATCCCGGCCATGAAAACCGCCAGCGCGGCAAGCAGGACCACCAGGATCGACCCGGGCCCGATCTGCATCAGGGCGCCAAGGATGATGATCGAGGAGATGGCGTTGGTCACCGCCATCAGCGGCGTGTGCAGCGAATGCGACACGTTCCAGATCACCTGGAAGCCGATGAAGACCGCCAGGACGAAGACGATGAAGTGGCTCATGAAGCTCGCCGGGGCGAAATAGCCCGCCGCCAGCAGAAGCGCCCCTCCGGCCCCGAGCAGCGTCACCTGGCTGCGGGTCTGCGCCCGGAAGGCCGCGACCTCCTGGTCGCGCCGCTCGGCCGGGGTCAGCTCCTTGGGCTTTTCCTTGGGCTTCTGCACCGCGATCGCCGCCACCTTGGGCGGCGGCGGCGGGAAGGTGATCTCGCCGGCATGGGCCACAGTCGCGCCCCGGATCACGTCATCGCCCATGTTGTGGTCGATGACGCCATCCTTCTTGGGCGTCAGGTCGGTGAGCATGTGGCGGATGTTGTTGGCATAGAGCGTGGAGGCCTGGGTCGCCATCCGGCTGGGGAAATCGGTGTAGCCCACCACCGTGACGCCGTTGTCGGTGACGATCTTCTGGTCGGGCACCGTCAGGTCGCAGTTGCCGCCGCGCTCGGCGGCCAGATCGACGATGACGCTGCCGCGCTTCATCATCGCCACCATGTCGGCCAGCCACAGCTTGGGCGCCGGGCGGCCGGGGATCAGGGCGGTGGTGATGACGATATCCATCTGCGGCGCCAGCTCGCGGAACTTCTTGAGCTGCGCCTCGCGGAATTCGGGGCTCGATGGCGCGGCATAGCCGCCGGTCGCGGCGCCATCCTGCGCGGCTTCGGCGAATTCGAGGAAGACGAATTCCGCGCCCATCGACTCGATCTGCTCGGCCACTTCCGGGCGCACGTCGAAGGCATGGGTGATGGCACCCAGCGACACCGAGGCGCCGATGGCGGCAAGCCCCGCCACGCCGGCGCCGATGACCAGGACCTTGGCCGGCGGCACCTTGCCCGCCGCCGTCACCTGGCCGGTGAAGAAGCGGGGGAAGTTGTTGGCCGCCTCGATCACCGCGCGATAGCCGGCGAGGTTGGCCATCGAGGACAGCGCGTCCATCTTCTGGGCGCGGGAGATGCGGGGCACCATGTCCATGGCGACGACGGTCGCGCCCTGGGCCTTCACCACCTCCAGAAGCTCGGGGTTCTGCGCCGGCCAGAAGAAGGAGATCAGCGTCTGGCCCTTGCGCAGCGCCTCGGCTTCGGCCGTCTCCGGCCCGCGCACGCGGACGAGCACATCGGCCTCGGCGCGCACGGCGGCGGCATCGGCCAGCACCGTCACCCCGGCGGCGGCATAGGCGGCATCGGGAAAGCCGGCCTTGTCGCCCGCGCCGGACTGGATCAGGCAGGAATGCCCGAGCTTTGCGATCTGCGTGGCGCTGTCGGGCGTCATCGCCACCCGGTTCTCGCCGGCAAAGCACTCCGCCAAAGCGCCAATCTTCATCGCCCCACCCCCTGCTCGCGAGTCGTCCAAGCCCTAAAACACGTCGCAATTGCCTGTGCAAGCGATTGGCCCCGGGCGGGCTGCGGCGGCCTCACAGCCAGCGGCGGACGCGGGTGGCATAGGCCTGCCACGCCGGGCCGAAAGCGGCGGCGCAGCCCGCCTCCTCGCCCCGGATGAAGCGGCGGGAGATCAGGATCACGAAGGCCGCAACCAGGGGCAGCGAGGCCAGATCCCAGCGCAGGACCAGCCCGGCAAGGATCAGCGCGTCGGCGAGATAGATCGGGTTGCGAGAGTAGGCGAAGGGCCCGGTGGTCAGGAGCGCCGCCGGCCGCTCGCGCGGGATGATCGAGGTGCGGTGGCGGCGGAACTCGCGGCTCGCCGCGACAAAGAGCGCGATGCCGGCCAGCATGGCCGCAGCGCCGGCCCAGCGCAGCGGCCAGGGCGCCGGCAGAAGCGGCAGTGACCGCGCCTGCACCCAGGCGAGCGCGATGCAGAGGACGAGCCAGACGGGCGGGGTATCGGCGAGGGCACGGGGGCTGCGGGGGTCCATGCCCCGATCCTCCCACCGCCCCGCCCGTCCGGCAAGGGCTCAGCGCCCGTAGGTCGCAGTCAGCGTCGCCCGGTCGAGCGCCATGGCATTGAGGTAGAAGCCGAGCATGGCGCCGGAGGCCCCGGCCTCGGGCGGCAGCACATCGGGCAGCGCAAAGACGGTGAAGACATAGTGGTGCGGCGGCGCACCCTCCGGCGGGCAGGCGCCACCGAATCCCTCGGCGCCGAAATCGGTGCGGGACTGGATTGCGCCTTCGGGCAGACCGGTCGAAGCGCCGGCGGCCAGTCCGGCGCTTTCGGCGGGCAGATTGAACACGCCCCAGTGCCACCAGCCCGATCCGGTTGGCGCATCGGGATCATAAACGGTGACGGCGAAGCTCTTCGTTCCCTCCGGCGCGCCGGTCCAGTCGAGCGCGGGCGAGATATTGCCGCCGGAACAGCCGAAACTGTTGAAGACCTGCTCCATCGGCAAGGTCCCGCCTTCGGAAATCGTGGGCGAGGTCAGGGTCATCTCGGCCAGCGCCGGACTGGCAAGAAGGACGAGGGGAAGAAAACGCAGCATCACGGGCTCCTTTCGCTTGTTGGGAAAGGTCTAGACGTTCGCGACACCTTGCGTGGCGCCGGGCCGATCAATTCCGGCCCCTTTCCGCGCAGAGGCGCGGATCGCGCCCGGCGCAAGGCCGAAGCGCAGGCGGAAGCGCCGGGCGAAGCGCGAGGGCGAGGCATAGCCGACCTCGGCCGCAATGGTGCCGACCGGCAGATCGGTCGCCTGCAGCAGCCCCAGCGCTCGGGCAAGGCGGGCTTCGGCCAGAAGTTCGGCGAAACCTGCGCCTTCCGCCGCGAGATGGCGTCGAAGCGAGGCCTCGCTCAGCCCCAGTTCCCGGCCGGCGCGGGCGGCCGTCCAGTCCGCCGAAAGATCGCCAGCGACCAGACGGCGCAAACGCTGGCCGAGCGTCTCGACCGGCGCCGGCAGACGGTGGCCGGCCTCGTCGAGCCACAGCAGGACCTCCAGCGCCGCATGGCGCCGGATCGCCGCCGGCGCCGGGCTGCGGGCGAGGTCGAGCGCCCGCTCGAAGGCCCGCATCGCCCCGGCGGAGGTGCAGCCGCCGCCCCGGAACGGTCCGCGCGGGGCGGGAAGGTCGTCGGGCAGCAGAAGCGCCGTGGCCCGGTAGCGGCCGCCGGGCGCGGGACGGTTCTCGACATCCATCGCCATGCCGGCAGGCATCAGGGTCAGCATCCCCGGCACGACCGCCCATTCCGCCGGCCCCAGCCGCAGGCGCTTTTCGCCCTCCTCGACCCGGAGGATCGCAGCCCTTTCGCTGACCAACGCACGGAACTGTGCCACCGGGGACTGGCGGATGCGGATGGCATCGGGGGCAAGGGGATCGGATCGCGCGGCAAGGGACATGGGCGAAGCCTGCGCCTGCCGGTGCCGCGACGCAAGCCCTTGACCGGCCGAGGCCCCGGACGCAGGCTCGCCCGCCGGAGGCCCCCGAGATGACCGATTTCTCCGCCACACGCGCGCTCTTCCACCTGCCCGAGGGGATGATCTACCTCGACGGCAATTCGCTCGGCCCCCTGCCGCTAGCCGCCGCCGCGCGCATCGCCCGGACGGTGGGCGAGGAATGGGGCGGGATGCTGATCACCGCCTGGAACCGCGCCGGCTGGATGGACCTGCCCGCCCGCCTGGGCGACCGGATCGGGCGGCTGATCGGGGCGGAGGCGGGCAGCGTCGTCGTCGGCGACACCCTGTCGATCAAGGTCTATCAGGCATTGGCCTCGGCGCTGGAGATGCGGCCGGGCCGAAGGAAAATCCTCAGCGATACCGGAAACTTCCCTTCCGATCTTTACATGGCCGAAGGGCTCTGCCGCTCTCTCGGCCCCGGCTTCGCGCTGGAGACCGTGGCGCCCGAGGCGCTGGAAGGTGCCATCGACGGCAGCGTGGCCGTGGTGCTGGTGACCGAGGTGGACTACCGCACCGGAAGGAGGCACGAAATGGCAGCGCTCACCCGCAGGGCCCATGACGCCGGGGCGCTGATCGTCTGGGACCTCGCGCATTCCGCCGGGGCGCTCCCGGTCCATGTCGCCCGCGACGGGGCGGATTTCGCGGTGGGCTGCACCTACAAATATCTCAACGCCGGCCCGGGGGCGCCGGCCTTCATCTATGTCGCCCCTGCCCATGCCGAGACGGCACGGCCGGCACTTTCCGGCTGGCTCGGGCATGAGCGGCCCTTCGCCTTCGATCTCGACTACCGTCCGGGCCGGGGGATCGAGCGGATGCGGGTCGGCACGCCGCCGGTGATCCAGCTTGCGGCGCTGGAAGCCGCGCTCGACATCTGGGACGGGGTGGAGATGGAAGCCCTGCGCGCCGCCTCGCTGAGCCTGACCGACCGCTTCATCGCCGGGGTCGAGGCCGCCTGCCCCGAACTGGTGCTGGTGACGCCGCGCGATCATGCCCGGCGCGGCAGCCAGGTCTCGTTCCGCCACCCCGAGGGCTATGCGATCATGCAGGCGCTGATCGCGCGCGGCGTCATTGGCGATTTCCGCGCCCCGGACATCCTGCGCTTCGGCTTCACGCCGCTTTACATCGGGACGGCCGAGGTCGATGCGGCGGTGGCGGTGCTGGGCGAAACCATGGCGACGCGGGCCTGGGACCGGCCCGAATTCCGGCAGAGAGCGAGGGTCACATGAAACTCACCATCTGGAACCCGCCGACGATCGCGAAACCGGCCAGCCGCTATTCGCATTGCGCGCTGGCCGAGGGCGTGACCCGGCGGCTGGAAATCTCCGGCCAGGTCGGGGTGCGGCCCGACGGGACGGTGGCCGAGGGGCTGGCCGCACAGCTCGATCAGGCGCTGGCCAATATCGACGCGGCGCTGGCCTCGGCGGGGATGGGGCGGGACAATCTGATGAAGATCACCGTCTATCTGACGCAGAACACGCCCGAGGCCGTCACCACCTACCGCGCCCGCCGCGATGCCTGGGTGGGCGAGGCCACGCCGCCGGCCTCCACCCTGCTGATCGTCGCCGGCCTCGCCTCGCCGGCGCTTCTCTGCGAGGTCGATGCGGTGGCGGCAGGGTGATGGCCGAGACCCTGCGCCCTTACCGCGACGACGACGCGATCCCGCTGCATGCGCTTTATCGCGCGGCAGTTCTGGAGGGCGCAGCCAACCACTACAGCGAAGAGGAACGCGCCAAGTGGGCCGGGCCGCCCCAGCTTCCCGCCACCTCCACCTGGGCCGAGCGCCACGCCCGGAACATCACTCTGGTAGCGGAGCTTGACGGTGCCATCACCGGCTACATGATGATGCATCCCGACGGCTATCTCGACATGGCCTTCGTCCGCCCCGACCGCCGCCGGCAGGGCACGGCGGCGCTGCTCTATGCCGCGATCCTGGACGAGGCCCGGGCACGCGGGCTGCCCGGCATGACCGTGCTCGCCAGCCGGCTGATGGAGCGCTTTCTCGCCCGGCGCGGCTGGCGTCCGGCCCCGGAACTTGCCGAGGCTCTGGGCGAGGTTCCGCAGAACCGCGCCATGCGCCTGGACCTTGCGCCATGAACCTGCCGCTGCCTCCCCTCTGCCGTCCTGCGGCCTGGGCCTGTCTCTGGCGGCGGATCGGCACGGCCGCGATCCTCTCGCGTCGCTGAAACTTCGCCGGACAACACCTTGCAACGGCTTCGATGAAGCCCGGAGGCCGGCGGCCCCGGCATTCCAGCTCAGGGAGACCAAGTTGACCGAAGATCCCTCTCGCGACGGCGCCCAGATGTCCTTCGACGGCCGCATGTCCTATGGCGACTATCTGCGGCTGGACGACATCCTCGGCGCCCAGCGCCCGCTTTCGGAGGCTCATGACGAGCTGCTGTTCATCATCCAGCACCAGACGTCCGAGCTGTGGATGCGGCTGGCGCTGCACGAGATCGACGCCGCCCGCACCGCCATTGCCTCCGACCGCCTGCACCAGGCCTTCAAGGTCATGGCGCGCGTCAGCCGGATCTTCGAACAGCTCAACGGCGCCTGGGATGTGCTGCGGACGATGACGCCGGCGGACTATTCGACCTTCCGCAGCGCGCTTGGCCAGTCCTCCGGCTTTCAGAGCCACCAGTACCGGCTGATCGAATTCGCCCTCGGCAACCGCAACGCCGCGATGCTCAGGCCGCATGCGCACCGGCCGGACCTGACCGCGCGGCTGGAGGCCGAGCTGGCGCGGCCTTCTCTCTACGACACGTCCCTGGCTCTGGCGGCACGGCGGGGGCTGCCCGTGCCGGAGGCGGTGCTGGCCCGCGACACCTCCCGTCCCTGGGTGGCGGATGCGGGCGTGGCCGAGGCCTGGGCCGTCGCCTACCGCGATCCCGAGAGGCACTGGGAATGCTATGCGCTGGCCGAAAAGCTCGTGGACATCGAGGACTATTTCCGCCGCTGGCGATTCAACCATGTCACCACCGTCGAACGGGTGATCGGCCTCAAGCGCGGAACCGGGGGCACAAGCGGCGTCGCCTATCTGCGCCGGATGCTGGAAGTCGAGCTTTTCCCCGAACTCTGGTCCCTGCGCACGGTTCTGTGATCGGCCGGCGCGCCACAGATACTCTGCCGTCTCCGCCGCACCTTTGACCCTCCCAAGCGGTTGCGGTAACTTCCTGCCGCTTCCCGATTGCCGGGTGGCCTCCGGATGCCCCCAGACGCAGGATTGCCTTTGCCGTTCCTTTTCCGCCTTCGCCCCGCCCTTCTGTCCCTCGCTTCGGCCCTGGCGCTGGCGGCCTGTGTGCCGGAGGCCGGCACCGGCGTTGCCACTTCCTCGGCGCCCAAGCTGGAGGCGCCCGAGACGGCCTATCTCTCGCGCTCGGACAGCGGCTTCGAAGTGCCGGCGGTCCCGCTCGAGAAGCTGCCCGAGGCGCTGCGACGCCAGAAGGTGACCTACGAGAACGAGGAAGCCCCGGGCACGATCATCATCCATCCGGGCGAGAAATTCCTCTACTTCATCACCGGCCCGCGCACGGCGATCCGTTACGGGATCGCGGTGGGCCGGTCGGGCTTTGAATGGGCCGGCGAGGCCAATGTCACCGAGGTGAAGCCCTGGCCGACCTGGTTCCCGCCACCGGAAATGGTGGTGCGCAAGCCCGAACTGGCGAAATGGGAAGAGGGCGGTCAGCCCGGCGGGCCGACCAACCCGCTCGGCGCCCGGGCGATCTACCTGCGCTCGAACGGCAAGGACTATGGCTATCGCATCCATGGCACGCCGGAATGGTGGTCCATCGGCTCGAACGCCTCTTCGGGCTGCATCCGGATGATCAACCAGGACGTGCTCGATCTGGTGCAGCGGGTCCAGCCGGGCGCCAAGGTGATCGTGCTGAAGGCCGACGGCACCCGTGCCGCAGGCCTGATCGTGCCGCCGCCGGCGCCGGTGAAGAAGAAGCCCGAGCCGGTGCCCGTGGTGGTGGAGCCGGAAATGCCGCCGCTTCCCCTGCCGCCGCCGCTCGATCCCGAGCTGACAGGCGGCGCCCCGGCGTAAGGCGCCTGCGTGCCGTCCGGGTGACGGTAGCGGTGCGTGCTCGCACGCGCCGCTACCGCAGCCAGTTTTCGTAGTCGCTGACCAGAAGATGGTTGGGCGCGTCGTCGTCCTCGATCAAGGCATGGCGCCCGACCGGATCGACAAAGACGCGGTCGGTCCCTTCGTCGCTGACGGTGGAAATCTCGCCGATCAGCACATCGCCGTCCTCGGCCCAGAAGGCGTGCCAATCGCCCGGGCGCAGGGTCATGCTTTCGCCGGCACCGAGCGCGATCCGGTCATAGGGGCCGAACTCGCGGGCAATGCCGTCGCACAGGACCGTTCCGCCGCGGTCCGGATCATGATGGCCCTGGTCGTCCGAGCCGCAAAGCTCGATCACCAGCGTGCCGCCACCGCGATTGATCAGGTCCTTCACCTTTGCCCTGTGACCCTGCAGCGGGCTGACCTGGCCCTTGCGGGAGATCAGGAGCTTTTCGGCATAGGCCATGCCGCCGCCGTTCTTCAGTTCGGCCAGCGCTCCGTTGCGCAGGGCAAAGGACACCAGGCCGGTTTCCGCGAACCGCCCATGGCCGAAGTCGGTGATCTCCCAGCCCAGCCGCCGCTCGGCATACCAGGCGCGGTTGGGATGGCGGCCGAAATCTTCCGGAGACCACTGCGCGAAGGGCGGCAGGACAAATCCCATGCGACGGATCATCCGCACAGCCTGGCGCATGATCTCGTTGACTTCGCTGCGCTTCATCGCCCACTCCCCGCTGCCCGGTGCCGGCGCTGCGGCGGCCCTTGCGCGCTTGCACTCACCCCGGCAATGCTGCGCGCATCCTGCCTAGCTCACGGACGGCGCCGATGTCCATTCCTCGCAAGACCCGGGCAGAGTCGGCGCAGGAAACCGCAGCGCGGCTTCTTGATACGGCGCGGCGCGTCTTCGCCGCCGAGGGGGCGGGCAACGTCTCGCTGGATGCGCTTGCCGCCGAGGCGGGGCTGACGCGGGGGGCGCTGCATCACCATTTCACCAACAAGGCGGGGTTGTTCGAAGCGGTGTTCCGCCGCGAGGTGGCCACGCTCGGGGCCCGACTGGATGCGATCTGGGAGGCGGACAAAGCCGCCGGCGCAGACCGCTGGGCGAGCTTCCGTCGCACCTTCCACGCCTATCTCGACTCCATCGTCGAACCCGGAACCCGCCGCATCCTGTTGCAGGACGGGCCGGCGGTCCTGGGCGTGCTCGCGGTCGATGTGCTGATGGAGGACGGATTCGGCCTGATCGTCGAGGATTTGCGCGCCATGATCGCCGCCGGGCGGCTGGTACCCGTGGACCCGGTGGCCGCAGCCCATCTCTTCAACGGCGCCACGATCAACCTTGCCTTCTGGATGGCCGAAGCCGCGCCGGGCGAAGACCGGTTGACCAAGGCGCATGCGGCGCTTGACGCGATGTTCCGGGGCTTTGCGACGGGGTGAAGCCTCAGGCGCTGCGCCGCTGCGCCCCGGCGCCGCCGCGCGCCCAGTCGGCACAGGCGCGGCCGAAGGCCTCGAACAACGGGCGCGACACCGGGTCGTCGGTGGCGTTCCATTCGGGATGCCACTGGACCGACAGGGTAAAGCCCGGCGCGTCGCGGACATAGATCGCCTCGGGCGTGCCGTCCGGCGCCTCGCCGTCGATGACAATCCGCGCGCCCGGCCGGGCGATACCCTGGCCGTGCAAGGTGTTGGTCATCACCTCTTCGGCGCCCATCAGCCGGTGGAAGACCCCGCCCCGGGCGAAGCGCACCGGATGGCGCAGGGCGAACTTCTCCGCCATCGTGCCGTCGGGCGGCATCCTGTGGTTCATCCGCCCCGGCAGGTCGCGGATCTCCGGATGCAGCGTGCCGCCCATGGCGACATTGACCTCCTGGAAACCCCGGCAGATGCCGAGGAAAGGCTGGCCGCGTTCGACACAGGCGCGGACGAGCGGCAAGGTCACCGCATCCCGCCCCCGGTCGAAGGCGCCATGCGCCGGCGTTTCGTCCTCGCCATATTCGGAAGGATGCACGTTCGGCCGCCCGCCGGTCAGCAGGAACCCGTCGCAGAGATTCAGAAGCTCCCGCACACAGACAAGGTCCGGATTGGACGGGATGATCAGCGGCAGGGCCCCGGCGACGCGGGCCACCGCCTCGGAATTCATCGTTCCGCCGACATGGACGGGATATTCCTCGTTCAGGACATGGGCATTGCCGATGATCCCGACAACGGGGCGGCGCGTAGCTCTGGCAGGCTCGGGCGACATCTGGGGCAACGGAACGTCTGTTCAACTAGACCGTGGCAGGCTAGCGCGGTTTGCCGGCAGCAGGAAGGCCGGACCGGGGCAGTCCTGTCACGTTGTCGCAATGCGGTGCAGCCGGCACACTCACCCATCCGTGACTTGCCTTCCCACGGTAGGAAGGCGCGACCCGTTGGATCGCAACAACCGGAGGCCCAGATGAACCGCCTGCCCCTGCTTCTCGCCGCCATACTCTCTCTCGCGCTGCCAGCCCTTGCGCAGGAAACCTGCCCGGAAGGTCAGGCCGACTGTCCTGCGACGATGGACCACAGCGGCCACGATGGAATGGCTGCCGCGCCGAAAGGCCCAGGTGCCGGCACGCCCGCCGCGCAGGCCTTCGCCGCCGCCAATGCGGCGATGCATGCCGGGATGGCGATCGAATTTTCCGGCGATGCCGATGCGGACTTCGTTCGCGGCATGATCCCCCATCATCAGGGCGCCATCGACATGGCGCGCATCGTGCTGGAGCACGGCGACGACCCGGAGGTGCGCAAGCTCGCCGAAGCGATCATCGCCGCCCAGGAGGGCGAAATCGCCTGGATGCAGGACTGGCTTGCGAAGAACGCGCCCTAAGATCTTGATCGTATGTAGGCTTCAGCGATCACCCTCAGGCGGGCACGGGTCATCGGCGGCCCGTGTCCGCCCAGTGCCAGGGCGAAGTCCAGCTGGCTCAGCCGCTCCATGGTCGAAAGATAATCCGGCACCGAAGATCCGGGCAGATCGTCGATGATCCCATCGTCATAGATCGCATCTCCGGTCAGCAGCAGCCCGGCCGCCTCGTCAAAAAGTCCCAGCGAGCCCGGCGAATGCCCGGGCAGATGCAGCGCCCGGAATCGCCGGTCCCCGAGGTCCACCACATCGCCCTCCGCCAGCAGGGCGGTCAGCGGCGCCGGGCGCGGCGCCCAGTCGGCCAAGCGAAAGCCGCGGGCGGGCGGACGGGCAAGGGCGGGACCATCGCGCTCCTCGCGCAGCCAGTCCTGCAACACGGCCTGTGGCGTCATCGCGGCGAAGGCTGCGGCCTCGGCCGCCGGTCCCCGCCGGTCGGCGAATTCGTGGAACCCCCCGACATGATCGACATGCGCATGGGTGGCGACCGCGACCACCGGCTTTCCGGTCCGCGGCAGGGCGGGACGCAGGGGGGCGAAGCCGCAGAGGAAATCCACCTGCAGATCGGCATCGCGGCCACGGACGGTGAAGGCATTGGCGCGCCAGAAGTCATGGACCGCCGGTTCGGTGGTGCAATAGAGCCCCTCCGCCAGCCGGATCGTGAGAAACCAGCTCACCCGGCGATCCGCCGGGCGGCGGCGTCGAGCGCGCCCGGCCCATGGGCGATGCCGAGCGCGGACATCCCCGCCTCCATCGCCGCCAGCGCTCCAAGCGTCATATGGGCGTTGACATGCCCCATATGGGCCACGCGCAGGAACCCCGTGGCCTGCGGGTCCTCCGGCGACCCCATGCCGAGGCCGACACCCAGCGTCACCCCCGCCTTCTGCTCCAGCCAGGCGCGCAACCGCGCCGCGTCGGGGGCGCCGAGCCTTGCGGCCGTGACCGAGCGGCCGCGATGCGCAGCCTCGGGCACCGTCAGGGCGATGCGCGGATTGCCCTTGGCCCAGACATCGAAGGCCGCCCAGACGGCGCCGGCCAACCGCTCGTGCCGGGCCCAGACCTGCTCCAGCCCCTCCTCGCGCAACAGCATGTCCATGACCTCGGCCAGGCCAAAAAGGTGGTGGGTGGGCGCAGTGCCGTCGAAATACTGCCAGAACTCCGGCCCGTCGATACGCGGGCTCCAGTCCCAGTAAGGCGTGCGCAGCCCGGCCCCCTGCCCTGCGGCGCGCGCCTTGGGCGATACCCAAAGAAAGAACATCCCCGGCGGGGTCATCAGCCCCTTCTGGCTCGCCGCAAGGACCACATCCACGCCCCAGTCGTCCATGCGGAACTCGTCGCAACCCAGCGAGGCGATGGCATCGGCGACCAAGAGCGCCGGATGCCCGGCCGCATCAATGGCCGCACGAAAGGCCTCAAGGTCGGCACGAACCGAGGTCGCGGTATCGACATGGGTGGCAAGAACCGCCCGGATGCGGCCCGCAGTGTCCGCACGCAACACCGCCTCCAGACGGCCGGGATCGACCGGCCGGCCGCGGTCCGCCTCGATCACCTCGGCCTGCACTCCCATGCCTGCGAGGTGATTGGCCCAGGACCGGCCGAAGAGCCCCGCCGCCGGCACAAGCACCCGGTCGCCGCGCGAAAAGAGATTGGCCGCCGAAGCTTCCCAGGCGGCATGGCCGTTGCCGATATACATCGCCACATGGGCCGAGGACCGCGCAACCGCCCGCAGGTCGTCCCACAGCCGGGCGACGAGATCGAGAAGCTCGCCCTTGTAGATGTCGGGCGCGGCGCGATGCATCGCCCGCTGTACCCGGTCGGGGATCACCGAAGGTCCGGGGATGGCCAGATAGGGATGTCCGGAGGCGCCGGGACGTTGGTTTGGCATCGGGGTGATTTGCGGCTTGTGTTCATGGGCTAGCGGTGCGCTGTGGCGACGTCAACGCCGGGAGGCGCCGGCCGGTGCGGCGGCCTTCCTTGCAGCTTCGGCCGCGAGGCAATAGATCCACCCCCCGGAGGCCGAAGCAGGGTGCCGCCGCCACAGGGTGCCATGACCGTCCAGACCGCCCGCGACGCCGATGATCCGCGCTACCGCTCGGGCCCGCTGATACGGCGGCTGTGGCGCGGCTATCTGGCCCCGCATTCCGGGTTGATGGTCATCGCGGCCCTGGTGCTGATCGTCGAGGGATCGACGCTCGGGGCTCTGAGCTGGGCGCTCAAACCCCTGTTCGACAGTGCCTTTGCCTCGGGCCGCACGGGAATGCTCTATCTCTTCGGAGCGGCCATCCTTGGCCTTTTCGTCCTGCGCGCCGGCGTTTCCATCCTGTCGCGCTACCTGCTCACCCGCATCACCCAGGCTTCGACCACGGCCCTCCAGGTCGATCTCCTGCGTCACATGCTGCGGCTGGAGATCGGCTATTTCATCGCCCATGCGCCGGGCACGCTGATCGAGCGTGTGCAGGGCGACACCCAGGCGGTCCAGGGCCTGTGGACCACCTTCGTCACCGGTGCCGCCCGCGACATCATCTCGCTGATTTCGCTTTTCGCCGTCGCCCTCAGCATCGACCCGAGCTGGACGCTGGCCGCTGTGGTCGGCGTGCCCCTGCTGATCCTGCCGGTGGCGGTGGCCCAGCGCTACATCCGCCGGAAGTCGGCTTCGGTGCGGGCGCAGGCGGGCGAGCGGGCGACGCGGCTGGACGAGGTTTTCCACGGCATCCAGGCGGTCAAGCTCAACCGGCTGGAAGACTACCAGTCCGGCCGTTTCGCCGCCATCGTCACCCGCATCCGCCGCGCGGAGATGAAGATGGCGCTGGGGCGCGCGGTCATACCGGCCACGGTGGACATCGTCACCGGCATCGGCTTTTTCGCCGTTCTGGTGCTGGCGGGATCCGAGATCGCCGCCGGGCGCCGCACCGTCGGCGACTTCATGTCCTTCTTCGCGGCGCTGGCGCTGATGTTCCATCCGTTGCGCCGCCTGGGCGACACGTTCGGCACCTGGCAGATCGCCGCCGCCTCGCTTGAGCGCATCTTCCGCACCTTCGACCTGCCGCCGGAGACGCGTCGGCTCGCGGCTCCTGCCCAGGCGCCCCGGCAGGCTCCCCGGATCGAGATCCGCGACCTGCATTTCGCCTATCCGGGCCGTCCCGTTCTGGACGGGCTGAGCTTCACCGCCGAGCCAGGGACGATGACGGCGCTGGTCGGGCCATCCGGCGCCGGCAAATCCACCGTATTCGGCCTGCTGACCGGCCTCCTGGTCCCGGCTTCGGGTCGGATCCTCCTTGATGGTACTGATGCAGCCGATCTCGACCTTGCATCGCTGCGCGCGGTCTTCTCGGTGGTCAGCCAGGACGCCGCGCTTTTCGACGAGACGATCCGCGACAACGTCACGCTGGGGCGCGACACCTCTCCCGACCGGCTCGCCAGCGCGCTGGAGGCCGCCCGGGTCAGCGATTTCGCCGCCGAGATGCCCGAGGGAATCGAGACCCGGGCCGGCCCGCGCGGCGTCGCCTTCTCCGGCGGCCAGCGCCAGCGCGTCGCCATCGCCCGGGCGCTGCTGGCCGACGCGCCGGTCCTCTTGCTCGACGAGGCGACCAGCGCGCTCGACGCCGCCTCCGAGGCGCTGGTCTCCGATGCGCTCACGCGCCTGACCCAGGGCCGCACGACGCTGGTGATCGCCCATCGCCTGGCCACGATCCGCCATGCCGACCGGATCGTGGTCATGGACCGCGGGCGGATCGTCGATCAGGGACGGCACGACGAGCTGCTGGCGCGCGGCGGGCTTTACGGCGAGCTGTGCCGGCTCCAGTTCCGGGACTGAGCCATGTCCGATCCCCGCCGCATCCTCACCCTCTCCGGTGCAGACGCCCTGCCCTTCCTGCAAGGGCTGGTCAGCAATGATGTCCTGCCCCTGGGGCGCGGGAAGGGTCTGGTCTATGCCGCGCTGCTCACCCCGCAAGGCAAGTTTCTCGCCGATTTCTTCATCGGCAATCTCGGCGACCGCCTGATCCTCGACCTGCCGGAAAGCCTGGCCGATTCAACGCTGCGGCGGCTTTCCATGTACCGCCTGCGCGCCGATGTCCGCTGGCAGGCGACCGGCGAGACCGTGGCGTGCGGCACCGGCCCGGCGCCGGATGGAGCGCTCTCCGATCCCCGCCACCCCGCGCTCGGCTGGCGGCTCTATGCCGGCGCCGGCGAGGACGGAACCGACTGGGAGGCGCTGCGCGTGGCGCATCTGATCCCGCAGACCGGGATCGAGCTGATCCCCGACGACAGCTATATCCTCGAAATGGGCTTCGAGCGCCTGCACGGCGTCGATTTCCGCAAGGGCTGCTATGTCGGCCAGGAAGTCACCGCCCGGATGAAGCACAAGACCGAGCTGCGCAAGGGACTTGCTCGGATGCGGATCGACGGGCCGGCGCCAGCGCCGGGAACGCCGGTGGTGCTTTCGGACGGCCGTCAGGCCGGACGGTTGGGGACGGTCAGCAACGGCCGGGCGCTGGTCCATCTCCGTTTCGACTTCCTGGGCGAGCCGCTGACGGCGGGAGAAGCGCGTCTGTCGCGAGAGGACGCCTAGGCGCCCGAGGTCTTGATCGCGATGCGCGGAAGGCGCAGACCTGACCGCGCCATGACCGATCCTGACAGTCCTCCCCAGTTCGGCCTGTTCAGGCTGCTCCTGCTCTGGACGGCCGCCGCAGTCCCTATGCCCATTCTGGCATTCTGGATCGCGCCGCGAATATCGGCCGCAAGCGCGCTGCATCCCGGGATCGTCCTCTGGCTCTGCCTGATCGCCGGCATGGCCTGGCAGGGCACGCTGGCCATTGCCATGCTTTGGCGCGAAGCGCGCCGGGACTCGGGTCGCCTGACTTGGCGGCAGCGAATCTGGTGGCAGATGCCACTTCGCCCTTCGGGGGTACCGGATCGCTGGTTGCTTGTCGGACTGGCGCCGGTCATCGCACTTACGGCACTTGTCGAACTGACCCCTGTCGCCGATTGGCTGGCCGCGCCCCTCCTCTGGATCTGGCCCGCGCTTGCCGAAGTGCCGGCGCCGGCATTGGACAGTCTTGCCGATCCGACCTTCATCGGCGCCTGGTGGCTTCTCGGACTCTGGGCCCTGAGCTTTGCCTTCAACTACTTCCTCGGCGAGGAGCTGTTCTTCCGGGGCCTTCTCCTGCCCCGGATGCGCGGTGTCTTCGGACGCTGGGACTGGCTGGCGAACGGCGCTTTCTTCGGTCTCTATCACCTGATCCGGCCGCTCACGATTCCGTCGATCATCGTCTCCGGGGCGATCTGGGCCTTTCCCTGCGCACGATACCGATCGGCGGTCTATGCAGTCGTCCCGCATGCCGTCGAAGGCATCTTCGTTCTGCTGCTGGTCCTGGGTGTCGTCACCGGGCAGATTCCCTGATCGATGGCGCGCCGCCGCTGCGACGCTTTTTTCAGGAGACGGGGCAAGTTGGCGGCAAGCGGCGCGGTCCGTGTAGTCAAGTTCCCGTCATGATGGCGGAAATCGCCAAGGCCAGCTTTGACTCTGGTGCAGTTCCTTTCGGAATGCCCGGTAAAAGGTCGCAAACCGGCTGTTGAAAATTGGCGGACCGGCCCCAGATATAGTGCCTCTGTTCGGGCCGCCGTGCCCATCAGAGGGTCTGTCACGTTCCCGACATGCAAAATTTGCATGGCTGTCATGTCGCGGACGGGATACCGAATCAGTCAATATTCGCGATAGTCCCCCAACTCCGGAAAGTGCAAGAGCAGGACCAAGTGATGACAGGGCGGGCAGACGGAACCGCGTTCAACTTCGAGCAGGGCCAGCGGGCGCGCAAGCTGTTTGCCGCCGTGGTGCTGGCTGCGCTCGACGACGCGATCGCCGACGACAAGAAATTCGGCAATGGCCCCGACCAGATCGCCCGTTGGGCGCGATCCAAGGACGGGCGCGAAGTGCTGTCCTGCGCCGGCATCGACCCCAACGAGCGGGTGGTGAAGGGCCTGATGGATTTCGTCGCCAAGGGCGTTCGCACCTCCGTCGCGCTGTCGCGCGAGGAAAGCGAGCGGCGCAATGCGCTCCTTGAGATCGAGCGCGCCGAAGCCGCCTGAGCCCGGCTTCAGCAAGAAACGCAACGCGCCCCAAGGGGCGCGTTTTCATTTTCGGGAATTGCCTGGTACCGCGCCGCTCACTCGAAGGAGCGGGCAGCCAGGGCCCGCTGCACTTCCGCGCGCACCAGTTTTCGGACGTTGCGGGTGATCCGTTCGCCCATGTTGCCCTGCAATTCCTCGCGGATCAGGTCACGGATCAGGTCGCGGATCGCCTCTTCGTCGAAGGGGCTGAAATCCTCCGCGAAATTCAGCTCAGGCACGGACCCCGGTACCGGCGGCGTCTCTGCAGAAGGGGCGGTCCGCGCGGCGCGGCGGACAAAGCTCAGATCAAGCGCGGCCCCCGAGGGCGGCAGGGCGTCCGGCGTGGTGGGCGACGCGGCGACCGGCACCTCGGCGGGTTCGGGCACAGGCTCCGCTTCGGCGATGCCGAAGGGACCGTCGGCCGGAGCAGGTTCTTGCGCCACCATGGCCGGATCCTCGACGGCTGGTCCCGTTCCGGCCATCTCCTCCGCCAGCACGCCCAGGGACGGCGCGAAAGCGGCTCCGGTCGTCTGCTCCGGCCCGGCTTCTGGAACCTCTGCCGGCGGCAAGGACGGGTCGAGAACCGCCGTGCGCACGATTGCCGTGACTTCGTCGGCGTTCAGTTCCGCCGACCAGGCATCGCCGGTCTCCGATTCCCAGATCGTGCCGCCCAGATCGGTTGCCGCCCCGATGGAGGCAACGATCGCCGGCGAGGGCACTTCGCCCGCCGGGATCTCCGGATCGTGACTTTCGGCAGCGGCCGGCAGCCCGGGCGGCAATTCAGCCGAAGGGGCCTCATCCCCGGCGGCGCCGGCATCCGCCTCCGGATCGGTCACCACACGCAGGGCCGGCGTCAGGATCAGCTTTCCAGGCTCCCCTGCCACCGGAATCACCGGCGCGGGCGGCGGTCCGTCGTCGGCCACCAGCCGCCGGATGGAGGACAGGACATCCTCGATCTCGCCGCTGCTCATCGGGTCCGACATCCGCCCGGGTTCCTTCTCCGCTCCGGCAAACTCTAGCCCGCGCGCCGCACGGGCACAACCACGGGTGTCAGACCCGGGTAAAGACCGGGTTAGTCCTTGCCGATCGCCTTCAGGATGCGGTCAAGCTTCCGGCCCTGGGCCGAGGTGGCCGGGGCGTTCTTTACCGCGTTGTAATAGCCCGCCGGATCATAGGTCGGCACCCCGAGCTTCAGGTGATCGACGGTCAGAAGGCCCATGGCGGAGAGAAGCGAATAGACACCGAGATAGCGCTGCGCCTCGGCCGAAAGCCGCGACACCCGGGCGGAAAGCAGATCCTGTTCGGCATCCAGAACGTCGAGCGTTGTGCGGGCGCCGAGCGACGCCTCTTCGCGCACGCCGTCGAAGGCAGTCTGCGCCGCGCGGATCTGGCGGTCCGAAGCCTCGATCGAGGCCACCGCAACGGCCAGAGTGGTCCAGGCCTGACCCACGCCGTTCGCAACCTGCGCCACCGTCTGGTGCAGGGCGGCCCGGGCGGCATCGCGGCCGGCGAGGGCCTGACGGTAAAGGGCCGACAGGCGGCCACCGGCATAGAGCGTCTGGCTGAGCTGCAGCCCGCCGCTCTTGGTGGTCTCCTGGGCGTCGTTGCGCTCGACGGAAAGGCTGAGGCCGAGCGTCGGGTTCATCCCCGCCTTGGCCCGTCCCACGTTCAGCTCGGCCACCGTGACCTCGCGCTGCGACTGGCGGATCACCGGATGGGTGCGCTCGGCCACGCCGCGCGCCTCGTCCAGGGTCTTGGGGATCCCCGGCGCCGCCGGCAGCGGCGCCAGGCGCCCCGGGTCATGCCCGACCGCAAGCCGGTAGTCCTCGCGTGCGATGGCGAGATCGCCCTGCGCCTGAACCAGTTCGGAACGCGCCGAGGCCAGCCGGGCCTCGGCCAGGGCCACATCGGTCCGCGTCACGTCGCCGACATCGAAACGGTCCCGTGTGGCGCGCAGTTCCTGGGTGATCAGGCGCACATTCGCCTCGCGCAGCGCCAGAACCTCCTCGGACAGCCGCACGCCGACATAGGCCTGCACCGCCGCCAGCAGCACCTGCTGCTCGAGATTGACCAGCGCCTCGCGCGTGGCCAGCACGCTTTCCTTCGCCGCCTCCACCGCCAGGGTGCTGCGGCCGAAGTCGTAGAGCGTCATCTCGATGGCCACCCCGACCGTACCCTGGAGCTGGTCGGGCCGCAGGTTGGAATAGGTGGTCCCGGCAATGAAGTTCAGTACCGGCCGCAGGGTGGACACGGCCACGGCCACATCCTCGTCGGCGGCGCGCAGCAGGGCGCGGTTCTGGTCGAGGAGATGCGAATTGCGGTAGGCGTCCGACAGGGCATCGGCCAGCGTCTCGGCCTGCGCCACGGGCGCGACCGCAAACATGGCGGCAAACGCGCCCGCGATGAGCCTAAGCATCAAAACGCAAAACCCCGTTCCTTGGCAAAGCCGGGAAGAACCGGTGCCGCCGCGTTGAAGGCGAAGCGCCAGGAGACGGCGCCGCCATGTTTGAGCCCGATACGCACCGTGCCCAGCCGCCCGTCGATGAAAGCCGCAGCGATCCGCCCGCCCTCGGCCAGCTGGGCGAGGATCGCGTCCGGCACCGTCTCGACCCCGCCCTGGATGCAGATCACGTCATAGGGCCCGTGCTTGGCCGCCCCGGCGGCAAGCGGACCCGTAACCACGGCGGCATTGTCGATTCCATGCGCGGAAAGAAGCTGCTGGGCCTGCCCGGCCATGGCCTCGTCTTCCTCGACCGCGACCACCGCATCGGCGAGCCGTGCCAGAACCGCCGTCGAATAGCCAAGCCCGCAGCCCAGATCGAGCGCGGTCTCGCTCGGCTGGACATCCAGCGCATCCAGCATCTTGGCCAGCGTCCGGGGTTCGAGCACCACCCTTCCGGGCCCGAGCGGCAGGTTGTCGCCGACATAGGCTGCCTCAACCGCCGCATCGGGCACGAAGGCCTCGCGGGGCACGGTAAGCATGGCCTCGATGATCGGGAACTTGGTGACATCCGAAGGCCGCACCTGCGTATCGACCATCATCATACGCCGCGTGGAAAAGTCAGACATTTCTGAACCCGCCGGTTTAGCTCTTCCCATGCTTGGGTGTGCCACAGTCGCGAGGGCACCGCAACACTGGCCGGAGGCAGATTTCCATGATCGTCGGGGGCTTGCGGCACGCCCGGGCCCGCGCCTAGGCTCGCGCCATGTCCGCCCCCCCTGATCCGCCGCCGGCGCTCGGCGGTCCGTCCTTCTGGTATGCCGACCTGGGTGGGGCGCCCGCGCCCCGCCCGGCGCTTGCCGGCGATGCGCAGGCCGATGTCTGCATCGTCGGCGCCGGCTACACCGGACTGTGGGCAGCCTGGTATCTGAAAGCGGCGCGCCCTGATCTCGATGTGCTGGTGGTCGAGAAGCATTTCGCCGGTTTCGGTGCCTCGGGGCGCAACGGTGGCTGGCTGACCGGCGGCTTTGCCTGGAACCATCACCGCTATCTGGCCAACGGCTCGGAGGCGCAGGTCCGCGCCATGGTCGCCGCCCTCGGCGGCACCGTGGACGAAGTGATCCGCGTCGCCGAGGCCGAGGGGATCGATGCCGACATCCTGCGCACCGAAGAGGTCGTGGTCGCCGTTACCCCGGCGCAGGAGGTGCGGATGCGGGCAGAAATCGCGCACCGCCGCGCCTGGGGCGAGGACCGGGTGAGCGAGATGACGGCTTCCGAGGTCGCCGCCCGTCTGCACATCCCCGGCCAGCGCGGGGCGATGCGGGTGACGGGCGTCGCCCGCATCCAGCCGGCCAAGCTGGTGCGTGGTCTGGCTGCCGCCTGCGAACGTGCGGGGGTGCGGATCGTCGAGGACACCGAAGCGCTCGCCCTCCGTCCCGGCCGGGTGGAGACCCGCCGGGGAACCGTCAGCGCCCGCATCGTCCTGCGCGCCACCGAAGGCTTCACCGCCGATCTTGCCGGCCTGCACCGCGAATGGCTGCCGCTGAACTCCGCCCAGATCGCCACCCCGGTCCTTCCACCGGAGACCTGGGCAAAGATCGGCTGGCAAGGCCATGAGCTCTTTGAAGATTTCGCCAATTCCTATTGCTATTGCCAGCGTACCCGCGAAGGGCGGATCACCCTGGGCGCGCGCGGCGTGCCCTACCTTTTCGGCAGCCGCACCGATGACGGCGGCGTGCCCGATGCCGAGACGGTGCGCCGCCTGACGGCGATTCTCGCCCGCCATTTTCCCGATGCCGCCGCCCATGGCGTGGCCCATGCCTGGTGCGGCGTCCTCGCCGTGCCGCGCGACTGGTGCGCGACGCTGGGCTTCGATCCCGCCACCGGCATGGGTTTTGCCGGCGGCTATGTCGGCGTGGGCGTCTCCACCTCCAACCTCGCCGGCCGCACATTGGCCGATCTCGCCCTCGGCATCGAGACCGGGCTGACCCGCCTGCCCTGGGTCAACCGCCGCCTGCGCCGCTGGGAGCCTGAGCCGCTGCGCTGGCTCGGCGTGCGCGGCATGTATGCGCTGCTCAACGCCGCCGACCGGCGCGAGGAGGCCAGCGGCGGCCCGCCGTCGCGGCTCGCCCGCTTCGGCAACTGGCTGACCGGACGGTGAGCAGGGCTGCAAGACGGGTGGACAGGCGCCCGCAGCCCCGTAAGCTGCGCCCCGGGACGCGCCTGCCGCGCCTGTCATTGCGGACTGCCATGCCTGACGCCATCCTCGTTGCCCATGGCTCGCCTTCCGATCCCCTGCCCCAGGAACGGACGATGGCGGCATTGGCGGCCGAGGTCGCGGCGCTGGCGCCGGGATGGCGGTTGGGTTCGGCCACGCTCGCCGCCGAAGGCGCGCTCGCCCGCGCCCTCGCGGACCTGCCGCAGGCCCTGATCTATCCCTTCTTCATGGCCGAAGGATGGTTCACGCGCACCGCACTTCCCCGCCGCCTGGCCGAGGCCGGAAAGGCGGACCTGCGCCGCCTGCCCTGTTTCGGGCTCTCGCCCGGCCTGCCCGATCTCACCGCCCGCGCCGCACTGGAAGGGGCTGCAGCTGCCGGACTTGTCCCGGGGCAGACAACCCTGCTGCTCGCCGCCCATGGCGGCGAGGCCTCGCGTGCTTCGGCCAGGGCGACCCGGGCCATGGCGGCAGAACTCGGCAGGCGAACGGCGTTCAGCGCGGTGGTCTCGGGTTTTGTCGAGGAGCAGCCCTTCCTGAAGGACGCCGCGCGCAACCTCGGCCCGGCGCTTTGCCTGCCCTTCTTCGCGCTGCGGGCCGGGCATGTGGCGGCCGACGTCCCCGAGGCGCTGGCCGAGGCCGGCTTCACCGGCGCCCTGCTTCCGCAGATCGGCGCCCATGACGGGGTGCCGGGCCTGATTGCTGCGGCGCTTTCCGAGGCAGAGGCCGTGGCATGATCGTCCCCCTCATCCTCTGCGGCGGTTCGGGCACGCGGCTCTGGCCGCTGTCGCGCAAAAGCTATCCCAAGCAGTTCGCACCCCTGGGCCGTGACGGCAGCCTGTTCCAGGAAGCGCTCGCCCGCCTTTCGGGGCCGGACTTTGCGCCGCCGGTGGTGGTCACCGGCTCGGACTTTCGCTTCATCGTCACCGAGCAGATGGAAGAGGCCGGCATCGCCCCAGGCGCGATCCTGATCGAGCCCATGGCGCGCAACACCGCTCCGGCCATCCTTGCCGCCACGCTGCACATCGCCGCCGCCGACCCTCAGGCGCTGATCCTCGTCGCCCCCTCCGACCATCTGATCCCCGATCCGGACGCCTTCCGCGCCGCCGTCGCAACGGCGATGCCCGCCGCCCGTGACGGAAGGATCGTCACCTTCGGCGTCACCCCCACCCGTGCGGAAACCGGCTATGGCTGGCTGGACATCGATCCTGCGTCCGAAGGACCGGTGCGCCGTCTGCGCGGCTTTGTCGAAAAGCCCGATCCGGTCAGGGCCGCAGCCCTGCTCGCCTCTGGCAATCATGCGTGGAATGCCGGGATCTTCCTCTTTTCTGCCGCGACACTGATCGCCGCCTTCGAGACGCTGGCGCCGGAATTCCTGGCCCCGGTGCGCGGGGCGCTGAGCGGGGCGGCGGAGGATCTCGGCTTCACCCGCCTTGCCCCCGGCCACTGGATCCGCGCCCCCGATCTTTCCATCGACTACGCGATCATGGAGCGGGCCGAGGGACTCGCCGTCGTCGCCCTCCCCGGCGCCTGGTCCGACCTCGGCGACTGGCAGGCGGTCTGGCGCGAAACCGGACCGGATGCCCATGGCGTGGCCGCTTCCGGCGCGGTCACCGCCATCGGCTGCGAGGACAGCCTGCTGCGGGCGGAGGGCGAGGGGCTGCATCTCGTCGGCCTCGGGCTCAGGGACATCGTCGTCGTCGCCATGCCCGACGCGGTGCTCGTCGCCGACCGCGCCCGCTCGCAGGAGGTGCGCGAGGCCGTCGCACGGATGAGCGCACGCAAGGTGCGCCAGGCCGAGACCTTTCCCCGCGACCACCGTCCCTGGGGCTGGTTCGAGACCCTGGCGCTGGGCGACCGTTTCCAGGTCAAGCGAATCGTCGTTCATCCGGGGGGCTCCCTAAGTCTGCAGAGCCACATGCACCGCGCCGAGCACTGGATCGTGGTCGAGGGCACGGCAAGGGTGACCGTCGAAGGCGAAGTGCGGCTCGTCACCGAAAACCAGTCGATCTACATCCCCGTGGGTGCCAAGCACCGGATGGAGAATCCTGGCAAGCTCGACATGGTGCTGATCGAGGTCCAGACCGGCGGCTATCTCGGCGAGGACGACATCACCCGTTTCGACGATGCCTATGCCCGGGGTCAGGGGCCAAAGGGCTGAAGGACCCGCCCCCTCCCGCGCGGCTTTGCCGCTTGGGGGAAGCAAGGGGGCGGCTTCCCGCC
>CAZRQN010000035.1:0-23656 GCA_964602115.1 uncultured Rhodobacterales bacterium | reverse complement strand
GCGCCATTGGTCGGCGCGGTGACGACTTGCCCGCCGGCGGCGTTTTCCTCGTTCACCGCCATGGCGTAGAGGCTGATCCAGTCGTTGATCGTGTGGGGCGGCGTCATGTTCAGCCCGCGCTCGGCCAGAAGCGCCTCGTGGATCCCCCGCGCCCTGCGGCGGACCTTCAGCCCGCCGGGCAAGATGCCGGTGCCGGCCATGCCCCGGTCGATGCAGTCGGACATCACCTGCCAGAGCCGGGCGATGCCCGCCTCCAGTGCTTCGTCCGGACGCAGGGCCAGTTCGTTGGCCCGTTTCAGCGCGGCGATGGACTTGCCCGTGGTCCGAGCCATGTCCAGCATCTCGGCGCCGGTGGCAAAGGGATAGGGAACATTGGCGCGGCTCTTGGCCTTGGCGGCGCCGGCGGCTTCCTGCTCCGCAGCCGTCACCACGAAGCCGCCGCCGACCGAATAATAGGTCTCCTCGACGATCACGTCGCCCTGGGCGTCGATGGCGCGAAGGATCATGCCATTGGCATGGCCGGGCAGCGCCGGGCCGTAGTCGAAGACCAGATCTCGGGCCGGGTCGAAGGCCAGCACCGGCAGGCCGGGCGGGGAGAGCTGGCGGCTGTCGCGGACCGCCGCCAGAGCCGTCTCGGCTTTCGCGGCGTCATAGCTCTCCGGCAGGAAGCCGGCGAGGCCGAGCACCGTCGCCCGGTCGGTGGCATGGCCGACGCCGGTGAAGGCGAGGGAGCCGTGCAGCGAGGCCCGCAGGCCCGCCGGCCGGAAGGGCGAGGCGCGCAGGAGGTCGAGAAAGCGACCGGCGGCCACCATTGGCCCCATCGTATGCGAAGAGGAGGGGCCGATGCCGACCTTGAAGATCTCGAAGACGGAGAGGAACATGTGCGGCTCCCTTTGCCCGGCCAGAAGATGCCTCGGACGGTTGCGGGGCAAGTCCCATAGCGACACTGCAGGCCTTCGCGGCGTCAGTGGCGCGACGGGCCGACACCCAAGGCGCCGGCGTCGGTCATGGTCCGTAAACCCCGATCGGGCAGACCGGGCAGCAGATGGATCGTGGATGCGAATCCCGAGGCCACTGCGGCAACCGCCGTTCGCCTTCGCCGTGGCCATCGCGGTGTCGGTCGCCGCGCGCTGGCGGGCCGCCCCGCAGGCCGCCGGTGGCGGCATCGGCGCCTGACGGCCCGGGGCCTTCCCTGCGGGGCAAAAGCCCCTCGCGATGCCAGGGCCGGGGGCCTATAAGGGACGACGTGCGCGAGGAGTGATGCGATGGCGGCCGAACTTTCCCCGATCGACAAGGCGAAATACTTCGCCGCCCGCCGCGCGGTGGAATTCGTCGAGAACGGCATGCGGGTCGGGCTCGGCACCGGGTCCACCGCCGCCTGGATGGTGCGCTGCCTGGCCGAGCGCATCCGGGACGAAGGCCTGCGGGTCAAGGGCGTCCCGACTTCCGCCAGGACCGCCGATCTCGCCCGGCAGCTGAAGGTGCCGCTGACAACGCTCGACGAGGTCAAGTGGCTGGACCTGACCATCGACGGCACCGACGAGTTCGATCGCAACCTGAACCTGATCAAGGGCGGCGGTGCGGCGCTCCTTCAGGAGAAGATCGTTGCCACGGCGTCCGACCAGATGATCGTGATCGCCGATGCCGCCAAGGAAGTCACCACGCTCGGGGCCTTTCCGCTGCCGGTGGAGGTCATCCCCTTCGGCTGGCAGACGACCAAGGCGCTGATCGAGGAGGCGCTCGTTTCCGTCGATGTGATGAACCGCGAGGTGACCGTGCGGATGAGCGGCGGAAAGCCGCTGGTCACCGACGAGCGCAACCATATCCTCGACCTGCACCTCAAGCGCATCGGCAATGCCCGGCAGCTGGCGCTCTTGCTGAACCAGATCCCCGGCGTGGTGGAGAACGGGCTTTTCATCGACATCTGCGACACGGTGGTGATCGGCCATGGCGATGGCCGCGTCGTGGTGCGCGACATTGCCGGCGGGGGCGAAGAGGAAAGCACCCTGGCCTTGCCGCAGGTGGCCAATATCTTCGCCGATCTCGGCGAATGAGATGATCAGGGGCAGCGGCGGGCACAACCGGGCATGAGCGGGTTTGACTGCGACCTTTTCGTCATCGGCGGTGGCTCGGGCGGGGTGCGCGCGGCACGCGTGGCCGCAGGCGAGCATGGCGCGAAGGTCATCCTCGCCGAGGCCGACCGCATGGGCGGCACCTGCGTCATCCGGGGTTGCGTGCCGAAAAAGCTGATGGTCTTCGCCTCGGGACATGCAGCGCAGATCGCCGATGCTGCCGCCTACGGCTGGGATGTGGTCCCGGGAGGATTCGACTGGCTGCGCTTCCGCAGCAAGCTTCATGCCGAACTCGACCGGCTGGAGGCGGCCTATCGGCGGACGCTGGACAATGCCGGGGTCGCCGTCCGGAATGCCCGGGCCACGATCGAGGACCCTCATACCGTCCGGCTGGACGATGGCAGCCGGGTGGTGGCGCGGCACATCCTGGTGGCGACCGGCGGGCATCCCCAGGTGCCGGAGTTTCCCGGCCGGGATCTGGCGATCACCTCCGACGACGTCTTCCACCTGCCGGCGTTGCCGGCGCGGCTTCTCATCGTCGGGGGCGGTTACATCGCCTCGGAATTCGCCTGCATCTTCAGCGGTCTGGGCGTGGCGGTCAGCCAGTGGCTGCGTGGCCCGCAGATCCTGCGCGGCTTTGACGACGAGGCCCGCGGCATGGTCGCGGCAGCGATGCGCCAGCGCGGGATCGACCTGGTGACCGGCCAGGAAGTGGCGCGGCTCGACAGGGTGGCGGGGGGCATCCGCGCCACCTCGACCGCCGGGAGCGAGCATGTCTTCGATGCGGTGCTCTACGCCACCGGACGGGGGCCCAACACCGCCGGGCTCGGGCTGGAGCGGGCGGGGATCGCGCTCGGCGCGCGCGGCGAGATCCCGGTTGACCGCTACAGCCAGACGGTCGTGCCTTCGGTCTTTGCCGTGGGCGATGTGACCGACCGGGTGAACCTGACCCCGGTGGCGATCCGCGAAGGCCAGGTCTTTGCCGAGACGGTTTTCGGCGCCAGCCCGGTTCCCGTGGAGCACGGGCTGATCGCCTCGGCGGTGTTCACCCAGCCGGAACTGGGCACGGTCGGCCTTACCGAGGAGGCGGCGCGGGCGGCCGGGCCGGTCGAGATCTATTCCGGCAGCTTCCGGCCGATGCACACCGCCTTTGCCGGGCGCGAGGACCGGGCGCTGATGAAGCTCGTGGTCGCTGCCGACAGCCGGCGGGTCCTGGGCTGCCACATCGTCGGGCCGGGGGCGGGCGAGATGGTGCAGCTTGTCGCTGTGGCCATGGGCATGGGCGCGACGAAAGACGATTTCGACCGCACCGTGGCAGTGCATCCGACCCTGTCCGAAGAACTCGTGACCTTGCGCAGGCCGGTTCGCTAAGGCTAGTGGCGGGTTGATTTCGGCCGGCCGACCTCCACCTATGGAAGCGACGGCGAACTGAGGTGAGCGATGTCTGGAAGCGGTGGTCCCTGGGGCGGCAAAGGTGGTGGCGAGGAGCCTCCGCGCGACGAACGCCCGCGCGAGCCGGGCCAGCGCGGCCCGCGCGGCGGCAAGGACGGGCCGCAGATCCCCGAGATCGAGGAGATCGTGAAGAAGGGTCAGGAGCAGCTGCGCATCCTGATCGGCGGCCGGGGCCGCAGCGGCGGCGGGAGCGGCGGAGGTGGCGGCGGGCCGCTTGGCCCGGTCTTCTCGCGCGGCGGGGTGCTGCTCGGCCTTGCGGGTGCCGCAGCGCTCTGGGCCTATGCCTCGTTCTATACCGTGCGGCCCGAGGAGCGCTCGGTCGAACTGTTCCTCGGCGGGTTCTCTGCCGTCGGCGGGCCGGGGCTCAACTTCGCGCCCTGGCCTTTCGTCAGCGCCGAGATCGTCCAGGTGACCGGTGAGCGGACAACCGACATCGGCACGACCGGCGGCCAGGAGGCCGATGGCGGGCTGATGCTGACCCGCGACCAGAACATCGTCGATATCGGCTTTCAGGTGGTGTGGAACATTTCCGATCCCTCCGGCTATCTCTTCAACCTCGCCGATCCCGAGGACACGATCCGCGCGGTTTCCGAAAGCGCCATGCGCGACATCATCGCCCGCTCGGAGCTTTCGCCGATCCTCAACCGTGACCGGGGCCTGATCGCCACCGACCTGCAGCGCGCGGTGCAATCGACGCTGGACAGCTACAATTCCGGCATCAACGTCATCCGCGTGAACCTCCAGCGCGCCCAGCCGCCGGAGAAGGTGATCGATTCCTTCCGCGAGGTGCAGGCCGCCCAGCAGGAGCGCGAGCGGCTGCAGAACGAGGCCGATGCCTATGCCAACCGCGCCACGGCGGGTGCGCGGGGCGAGGCGGCGCGGCTTCTGGAGGATGCGGAGGCCTATCGCGCCGAAGTGGTCAACAATGCCGAGGGCGAGGCCAGCCGCTTCCTTGCCGTCTATCAGGAATACGTCAAGGCGCCGGAAGTGACCCGGCGGCGGATGTATCTGGAGACGATGGAGCGGGTGCTGGGCGGAATGAACAAGGTCGTGCTCGATGGCGTGGGCGGTGGCGAGAATGGGCAGGGCGTGGTGCCTTTCCTGCCGCTCAACGAGATAGGCCGGATGGCGATACCGCCCGGCGCCGCTGGCGCCGTGGCGGCGCCCCAGGCTGGAGGGTCGAACTGATGTCCCGTGCGACCCTGCTCTTGACCGTTGCCGGCTTTGCCCTCGTGGCCGTCCTGTCCTCGGTCTTCATCGTCGATGAGCGCAAGAAGGCGCTGGTGCTGCAGTTCGGCCAGGTGCGCCAGGTGGTCGAGGAGCCGGGCCTCGGCTTCAAGATCCCGCTGATCCAGGAAGTGGTCCGCTACGAGGACCGCATTCTCGGCCTGCCCACCCAGCCGGTGGAAGTGACGATGCTCGACGACCGGCGTCTGGTGGTCGATGCCTTCGCGCGCTGGCGGATCTCGGATGTGGTGCGCTTCCGCGAGGCGGTGGGGCAGGGGGCCGAGGCGCAGGGCCTTCGGCGGCTGGAAGGGATCATCAACCCGGCGATCCAGGAAGTGCTGGGCTCGGTGCCCTCCAACCGGGTGCTGTCGGAGGATCGCGGCGCGCTGATGACCCAGATCCGCGACATTGCCCGCCGGCAGGCGAGCGCGCTCGGGATCGAGGTGATCGACCTGCGGCTGACCCGGACCGACCTTCCCGACCAGAACCTGGAGGCGACCTTCGCCCGCATGCGCACCGAGCGCCAGCGCGAGGCCGCCGACGAGGTGGCGCGCGGCAACGAGGCGGCGCAGCGGGTGAAGGCCGCTGCAGACCGGACGGTGGTTGAGCTGACGTCCGAGGCACGCAAGAGCGCCGAGATCATCCGCGGCGAGGCCGATGCGGCACGCAACGCCATCTATGCCGATGCTTTCGGCAGGGACCCGGAGTTCTTCGCCTTCACCCGCTCGCTCACCTCCTACGAGCGGGCCTTGAAGGGCGGCAATTCCTCGATCGTGATGAACCCCGACAGCGCCTTCTTCCAGTACCTGCGCGATTTCAATCCGCCGGCGGACCCCGCAGCGCCGACGCCGGCGCCGTGAGGGGCGGACTGCAGGGCGCTGGCTGGATTCACGGCCTGTTGAGACGGCGCGACGGGCCTGTGCATTGCGCCGGCGTCAAAGCTGCGAGATGGAAGGTGTGACGCACCGCAGGAGCATGCCTTGGGGCAACGCAGCGGTGGCGACACACAGAGGGAGTTGAACGTGGGGGTCCTTCGCATGACACCGGCCGCCGTCCGTCCCGCAGCGCGTGCGGGTCTCGTCTTCGCGCTGGCGCTTGGCACGGCGTGCCTTGCGCCGCCGCCCGTGGCGCTGGCTTTCGCTCCGCCGGAGAGCTTTGCCGAACTGGCCGAGCAGATCAGCCCGGCGGTGGTCAACATCACCACCACCACGACCGTGGCCGGCGGGCTCGGCGGCGGGCTCGACATCCCCGAGGGCAGCCCCTTCGAGGACATGTTCCGCGATTTCCTCGACCGGCAGGGCGAGGGCGAGCCGCAGCCGCACCGGTCCGAGGCGCTGGGTTCGGGTTTCGTGATCTCGGCGGATGGCTATATCGTCACCAACAACCATGTGATCGAGAAGGCCGACGAGATCGAGATCGAGTTCTTCTCCGGCAAGCGGATGAAGGCCAAGCTGGTCGGCACCGACCCCAAGACCGATATCGCACTCCTGAAGGTCGAGGCGACCGAACCGCTGAATTTCGTCAGCTTCGGGGATTCGGACCTGATGCGGGTCGGCGACTGGGTGATGGCGATGGGCAACCCGCTCGGCCAGGGCTTCTCGGTCTCTGCCGGCATCGTCTCGGCGCGGGGGCGCGAGCTCAGCGGCACCTATGACGATTTCATCCAGACCGATGCCGCGATCAACCGGGGCAATTCCGGCGGTCCGCTGTTCAACATGAACGGCGAGGTGATCGGGGTGAATACCGCCATCCTGTCGCCCAATGGCGGCTCGATCGGCATCGGTTTCTCCATGGCCTCGAATGTGGTGGAGAAGGTCGTCGGCCAGCTGAAGGAATTCGGCGAGACCCGGCGCGGCTGGCTGGGTGTGCGCATCCAGGACGTCACGCCCGATGTGGCCGAGGCCATGGGCCTGGCGGATGCGAAGGGTGCGCTGATCACCGATGTGCCCGAGGGCCCGGCCAAGGACGCCGGGATGCTGGCGGGGGATGTCATCACCACCTTTGACGGGGCAGAGGTGAAGGATACCCGCGATCTCGTCCGCCGGGTGGCGGAGGCGCCGGTCGGCGAGGCGGTGGATGTCACCGTGCTGCGCGAGGGCAAGATCGAGGATCTGCAGGTGACGCTCGGCCGGCGGGAGACCGCCGAGGGCGAGGCCGTGCCGGCTGCCGCCGCGCCGCCTCCCGAGCCGCAGGCCGGAGAAGTCCTCGGCCTGACGCTTGCGCCGCTGACGGCGGAGGTGGCGGGCAAGCTCGGCCTGCCGCCGGATACCCAGGGCCTGGTGGTGGGCCGGGTGGACGAGATGAGCGAGGCCTTTGCCAAGGGCCTGCGCGAGGGCGACGTGATCACCGAGGCCGGCCAGCAGCGGGTGGCCCGGATCAAGGATCTGGAGGACCGGATCGCCGAGGCGCGGGATGCCGGGCGCAAGTCGCTCCTCCTCTTGATCCGCCGGGGCGGCGATCCGCGCTTCGTGGCGCTGGAACTGCCGGAGAACTGAGGGTCTTCCTCTGGCATGGCGATTGCGGGCGCCCCTTCGGGCGCCCGTTTCGTTGGCACCTTCGGCGCATGAGGGACATTGAGGCCAGGGCGCGCTCGGTCGGACTCGGTTGCAGTCAGAAACCCCGTCCCGGGCCTGACCCGGGACCTGTTGCGCCACGGGCGGCGCGGATGGGGAACGCGGCCCCGGATCAAGTCCGGGGCGGGTGTTCCCGTATCAGCCTGGTTGCGACAGACTCTGGGCCAGCCCGGTCGATGGCCCCGGTCCGGTTCGGGGCTTCGGGCTCAAGGCGTGTCGCCTGCGCGGTTCTCCTCGACCCGGAACCCGGGCTGCAGCAGCCGGTCGAGAAGCGGCGAGAGATCCTCGACCGTCTCGGCCAGGACATGCACCACGCCGGCCTCGCGCTGCAGCCGGCCGGTGACGCGCAGGAGCCGGCCGGAGATCACTGCCCGGCGGAAACGCTCGAAGACCTTGGCCCAGACGACGACATTGGCCACGCCGGTCTCGTCCTCCAGTGTCACGAAGATCACTCCCTTGGCGGTGCCGGGGCGCTGGCGCAGCAGGACGAGCCCGGCCACGCAGACCCGCGCGCCACCTGGCGGCTCGACCAGCCGTGCCGCCGGAATCGCCGCCGGCGGGCGGGGCCAGGACCCCGGCGGCCGGGCGGGGCTGTGTGGCGCGTGCAGGATGCCGGTCATGAGAACAAATATGGAACATATGCCGCCGCCCGGCAAGCCGCCGTCCTCGGCCCTCTGGCGAAGGCGGCGGAATTCACCTATGTCCCCCACCGGATTGGCGAACGTGGAAGAAGGGCCGGGGAATGGCGCGCATCACCTATGTGGAACACGGCGGCAAGGAGCATGTCGTCGATGTGCCCAACGGTCTGACCGTGATGGAAGGCGCCCGCGACAACGGCATTCCCGGCATCGAGGCCGATTGTGGCGGCGCCTGCGCCTGTTCCACCTGCCATGTCTATGTCGATGCGGCCTGGGTGGACAAACTGCCGAAGCGGGATGCGATGGAAGAGGACATGCTCGACTTCGCCTGGCAACCCGACCCGCAACGCTCGCGCCTGACCTGCCAGATCAAGGTCACCCCGGCACTGGACGGGCTGAAGGTGCAGATGCCGGAGAAGCAGATCTGAGGGCCGCATCCGCCCTCGCTGCCCTCGTGGTCGCGGTTCTGGCATGGCCGGCCGCCGCACAGGTGATCGAGGCGGAACTGATCCTGCCGACAGCGCGCTACGACCATGGCGTGCTGGGCGATGCGACCGAATGGGGCGGTATGGTGCTGACATACAAGCACTGTCCGCAGTGCCGGGGTCTGGACCTCCGGCGCCTGCGCATTGTCCTGCCCGAAAGCCGTGTCTTCGAGGACGTCGAGATCCGCATCGTCGATGCCGATGGCGACGGGCTGCGCGAGGCGATGGTGGTGGAGACCGACCTCGCACGCGGCGCCTCGCTCGCCTTCTACGGGCCCGAGGGTCGGATTGCCGCCACCGATTTCATCGGCCAGCGCCATCGCTGGCTTGCCCCCGCCGGCGCCGGAGATTTCGACGGCGACGGGAGGCCTGAGATCGCCTATGTCGATCACCCGCATCTGGGGGGCGAACTGGTCTTCCTGCGGCTGCAAGGCGGGCGGCTGAGCGAAATCGCCCGCGCAGCGGGATTTTCGAATCACCGGATCGGCGAGCGCCGCATCGCCTCGGCTGTCCGCGATTGCGCGGGAGTGGAGCTTCTGTTGCCGGACCTTGACCGCCGGCGTCTGCTGGCGGTGCGGCTGGAGGGCAGTCGCGTGGTCGTCCGCGACGCGGGTGCCTGGGAAGATGCTGCGGGGCTGGAAGCTGCGCAGCGGTGCTGAGACCGCCTCAGCTGACCTTGCGCGAGGGGAGGAAGGGCAGGGGGGCGACGGGGATCCCGTCCTCGATCAGCGCGCGCGCTTCGTCGAGCTTCGCCTCGCCATGGATCGGCCGGTCGGGGATCAGGCCATCGTGCATTGCACGGGCCTTGGCGGCGAATTCCAGACCGACATAGTCCGAGTTTTCTTCGACGTGCCGGCGCAGGCCCGCCAGAGCGGTTTCCTTCGCCGATTTCGTCGCGGCAAGATCGTTCCGGTCGGAGGGTTGAACCTGCGGCGCCATCAGCGACTTGCTCACGTCGGTCGAGCCGCAGTCCGGGCATGCGAGCATGCGCCCGGCCTTCAGCGTGTCGAAGGCGGCGGCGCTCTGGAACCAGCTCTCGAACCCGTGGCCGGTCGAGCAGTGAAGCGAATAGCGGATCATCTCGGCGATTCCGGAAGGTCAGGGGAACCTAAGGATTCGCCGCGCCGATTCAAGCCGGATCCCCCAGGGCCCCGCCGGGCGATCCGGGGTCGAATTCCTGGATCAGGGTCTGAAGCGCAGGTTCGGCGACTTTCTTCGCCGCCTTCTGGCGCGCGAACCACTTCTGCCGGCGCTGCCCGGCTTCGGGGAATGCCTGCGAGCTCTCGGTCACCTTCAGGGGATGCACCGCCACGACGCAGGGTACGGCATCGCCGGACTTGCCTTCGCGACGGATGATCTTGTCATAGGTGAAGAAGCCGATCACCGGACCGGTCGGCCCGCGAACGCCGGCCTCTTCCCAGGCCTCGCGCGCCGCCGCCTCGGCCGCCGCAAGATCGGTCGCCGGCCATCCCTTGGGAATGACCCATCGGCCCGTCTCGCGGCTGGTGACGAGGAGAACCTCGACGCCGCCCTTGCCGGCGGCCTGCCGCCAGCACAAGGCACCCACCTGCGAGCGCGGCTCGCCTTCGCGCACCACGAAGTTCGTCGTCGGAGATCGCTTCACGTTGCCTGCCTGCCCGAAATCTTCCACTGTTTCCGGCCCGGTCTGTTGAAATCTGCGCCGAACCTTATCAGGCATTCTGTCATGTTTCGTTCACGTCGCACAGAGGTTCCCGATCACGTCCTGCGGCGGGCTGGCGCCGGGGACACGCCATGACCGCACTGCTCCGGTCGCAGGCGGGCGCGGATGCCCTGTTCGTCGGCTCGGAGATCTATCGCGGGTCGAGCTACGGTCCGCGCCATCCCTTGCGGGTGCCCCGCGTCTCGACGGTGATGGACCTGTCGCGGGCACTCGGCTGGCTGCCGGCGGCAAGGTTCCGGGCCAGCCCCCGCGCCCGGCCGGCGGCGCTCTGCGGATTCCACACGCCGGAATATGTCGCCGCGCTGGAATTGGCCGAGGCCGAGGGCTCGGTCAGCGACGCGGTGCGCCGCCGTCACGGGCTGGGCACGCTTTCCAACCCTGTCTTCGGCCAGATGTTCCGCCGGCCGGCGACCGGAGCCGGCGGCACGATGCTCGCGGCGGAACTGTTGGCCGGGGGCGGGGTGGTCCATGTTCCGGGCGGAGGAACCCACCACGGCATGCCGGACCGGGCGAACGGGTTTTGCTACCTCAATGACGTGGTTCTGGGGATGAAGGTCTTCCTGCGCCAGGGCCTGACCCGGCTCGCCTATGTCGATATCGACGCCCATCATCCCGACGGAGTGGAGATGGCCTTTGCCGGCGATCCTCGCGTTCTGATGTTCTCGGTGCATGAGGAGGGCCGTTGGCCGTTCACTGGCGCCCTTGAGGACGGGGCCGGCGGACGGGCCTTCAACCTGCCGGTGCCGAAAGGCTTCAACGACAGCGAGATGGCGGCAGTGGTGGAGGAGTTGATCCTGCCGCGCCTGCAGGCCTTTCGTCCCGAGGCGATCGTCCTGCAATGCGGGGCCGACGCCCTTGAGGAGGACCCTCTGTCGCGGCTTTCCCTGTCCAACCGCGCCCACCTGGACGTGGTGGCGGCGCTGCGCGGCATGGCGCCGCGCTTTCTCGTCCTCGGTGGCGGGGGCTACAACCCCTGGTCGGTCGGGCGGTTGTGGACGGCGGTCTGGGGCCTTCTTTCCGGACAGGACCTGCCCGACCGCCTGCCGCGCGAGGCCGCCGATGTCCTGGCCGCCCTTGGCTGGGGCGGCGGTGGGCGGGCGGCGCCCGCACCCGCGATGCTGACCACGCTCCTCGACCGCCCGCGTCCCGGCCCGATCCGCGCCGAGATCCGCGAGCGCCTGCGCCGGCTGGCTTCCCGATGATCCGCGCCTTCCTCGCCCTGCCGGTGACCGGGGACGTGCGTGCGCGGCTGTCGGTGCTGCAATTCCTCCTTCCGTTGCCGCGCCGGGTGGAGCCGGTGGATTTCCACCTGACGCTGACCTTTCTCGACAGCCAGCCGCATCATGTTCTGGCCGCGCTTGACGAGGCGATGCAGGCGCTGCGCCAGACGCGGTTCTCGCTGGAGATCACCGGAGCCGGGCTTTTCGGCGGGGCGCGGCCGCATGCGGCCTGGGCCGGTGTGGCGGCGAGCGAGGCGCTTGGGCGGCTGCAGGCCAAATGCGACCGCGCAGCACGCGCAGCCGGGGTGACGCTGGAGGCGCGGCGCTTCCGGCCGCATATCACGCTCGGGCGGTTTCCCGCCCCTGCGGCCGAAGATGCGCTGAGGCTGGAACGCGCCGTCGCGGCGGAAAGCGCGTTCCGCGCCGGCGTGCTGGAGGTCGATGAAGTGATCCTCTATCGCAGCCATCCGGGTGGAACGCCCCCGCGCTACGAGGCGATGGCCTCCTACCGGCTCGGCTGAGGCGGGTGCCTTCCCGGCCAGTCGGTGGCGAGGTGATAGGCCTGGCCGAGGCGCAGGATCTCCATGTCGTCGCCGGTTCGCCCGAAGAGCTGGAACCCCATCGGCAGGCCGTTTGCGCCAAATCCGGCGGGGCAGGCGAGGCAGGGCAGGCCCGCCAGCGAGACAGGGACCGTCACTTCCATCCAGCGGTGGTAGCTGTCCATCTCCAGCGTGCCGATCCGTGCGGGCCAGCGCGTTTCCACCGGGAAGGGCCAGACCTGTGCCGAAGGCAGGACGAGCGCGTCGTAACGCTCGAACTGCTCCGCCGCCCTGGCATACCAGCGCGAGCGCAGCTCGGATGCGCGATAGACCGCATCGGCGCTCAGCGCCCTTCCGGTGTCGATCTCCCACAGCGTTTCGGGCTTGGTGGCGGCGCGCTGGCCCGGGTCTTCGGCGATGCCGCGCTTGGCGCCGGCGTTCAGCCAGGCGCGCAGTGTTGTCCAGGCCTGCCAGAGATCCTCGGCAGGAAAGGGCGGCGCAAGGCGCTCGACCTGGCAGCCGAGATCGGTGAACACCCCCAGCGCCTGCTCGCAGAGCGGAAGGATCCCAGGCTCCATCGCCAGGGATCCTCCCCAGTCGGCCAGCCAGCCGATGCGCTTGCCGGCGACAGGACCATCCAGCGACAGGCCAGGGACCGGGCGGCCGAAGGGGACGCGCGGGTTTTCTCCGGCGAGCGTGAGGAGGAGGCGCGCCGCATCCTCGACCGTCCGCGCCATCGGGCCCTCGGTGGACAGCGTCGCAGAGAAACTGTCGCCCGCAGCATCGGCCGGCACCAGCCCCCAGGTTGGCCGGAAGCCATAGACATTGCAGAAGGCGGCCGGGTTGCGCAGGCTTCCCATCATGTCCGACCCGTCGGCCAGGGGCACCATCCGTGCGGCCAGCGCCACCGCCGCCCCGCCCGAGGATCCGCCGCAGGTGCGGGTCAGGTCATAGGGATTGCGGGTGGCGCCGAAGACCGAATTGAACGTGTTCGATCCCTGGCCCCATTCGGGCACATTGGTCTTGCCGACGAAGATGGCGCCTGCGGCGCGCAGCCGCGCGGCGACCAGATCGTCGGCTTCCGGCACGAAGCCGGTGTGGAGCGGCGAACCCCAGGTGGTGCGCAGGCCTGCCGTCGCCACCAGGTCCTTCACCGCCAGGGGGATCCCGTGCAGCCAGCCCGCAGAAGGCCGGTTGTCAGCGGCCCGCGCCTCATCCATCAGCTCCCCGGGATCGCGCAGCGAGACGATGGCGTTGAGGTCCGGGTTGCAGGAGGAGATGCGCGCCAGGAAGGCCTCCATCACCTGCGAGGGCAGAAGCTCGCGCGCTGCGATCATCCGCGACAGATCCGCAGCCGGGTGGTCCCAGATCTCCATCCTCTCCCTCACGCTTCCGCCCTGCCGGACACCCTCACCGCGCAGCGGGCCGATCCAGGACCTTGCTCAGCGATTCGGCGATGCGGTCGGGCGTGACCGGCTTGCAGAGATAGCCGCAGAGTCCGGCGCCAAGATAGCGGCTGCGCTGGCCAGGCAGTGCGTCTGCGGTCATTGCCACCACGGGAATGCGACTGCCCGAACCAGCCTGCTGGCGCAGGGCGCGAAAGGTCTCCAGACCGTCGAGCCCCGGCATGTTCATGTCGAGAAGCACGGCGTCGAGGTCCTCCCGATCGACGATTTGCAGCGCGGCGGCCCCCGACGCCACCTCCACCGGCTCGGCCCCTAGCAGGCGAAGGCAGGCGGATGCGACAAGGCGGTTGGTGGCGATGTCATCGACGACAAGAATGCGCCGGCCACGCAGCGATGCCAGTTCCTGCGGCGGCAGCGGCGCCGGACGCAAAATGTCCGAAGCCGGCGGCGGTGGAAGCGGCAGGATCAGGCGAAAGCGCGCACCGCTCTCTGCCGCCCCATCGGCATCCAGTTCGAGGTTGCCGCCCATGTTTCGGGCAATTGTCCGGGTGATCGACAGGCCGATTCCGTGACCGCCATTCGCGCCCAGGGGGACGGATGCCGTTCCGGGGGAGGCCGTGAACAGGCCCTCCCGCCGGCCGCGCGGCACGCCGGGGCCGCTGTCCTGGACGATCAGGTCCAGGAACCGGCCCTGCAGTTCGCTCCGGCAGGCGGCAGAGACGGCGATATGCCCCCGCTCGGTATGTCGCAGGGCGTTGGACAGGAGGTTGGACAGGCACTGCCTGAGCCTCGCCCGGTCGATCCAGGCCGGTTCGGCCAGTGCCGGATCGATCCATTGCTCCAGCGTCAGGCCAGCTTCCTCGACCGCCGGCCGCCAGAGCGCGACCACGCCCGCGACTTCCATCGCCGGGTCGCAGCGCATGGGCCGGATCGGCAGGCGGCCTGACTGAACGGCGTCGAGATCGAGGATCTCGTCGAGAAGGGTGCTCAGCTCGCCCGCCGATGCCGCCAGGACCGACAGACGTTCGGTGGCGGTCGCGTCGGTGGCCCGGCGCAACTCGGCATGGCTCAGGCCGAGAATGGCGTTGAGCGGGGTGCGCAGTTCATGGCTGACCTGGGCGAGGAACCTTCCCTTGGCCGCGTCGGCCTCTGCCGCCGTGCGCAGGGCGGCGGCCATGTCGCGGTGCAGCCGGTGGTTGGAGCGCAGGGCGGTCAGGCAGTAGCCGACCCAGACCGAGGCGAAGGCGGAGGTGAGCGCCAGCCCTGCGACACGGCCCTGCGCCAGCCACAGCCAGGCGTTCCCGCCATAGACGGCCGTCGCCACAGCCGCCAGACCGGCCAGTCCGCTGGGCAGGTAGATGGAGCGCACCGCGATGAGGTTCATCATCGAGCCGGCGAGGATGCCGATGCTCAGGGCTTTCACCAGCGCCTGTGGGTCCTGCCACAGAAGCGCCGGCGAGATGGCGAAGCTGCCTTCGGCAAGGAAGACCAGCGCCAACATGGCGCGCCGTCGCCATGGGTCGCGGGCCAGGCGCTCCGGGTCGGAAAAGTGGCGCCAGAGGATGATCTCGAATCCGAGGTCGATGGCTGCGATGGCAATCACCACCAGCGGATCGATGAACAGCATTGCCAGGCTGTAGGCGAAAAGGGCGCCCGCCAGGCGGACCGGCATTTCCTCGCGCAGCAGCGCCGTCTGGCGCGTCAGGCTGTCCGCCAGGGTGAGCGCCTCGCCGCCAGCGTCGGGGTTGTCGCCGCTTTCCATGGGCAGAGGAGGCCGGGCCGGCGGGGCTTCGTCAAGGAAAAGCTCGCGGGTCAGGGGCCAGGTTGCAGCAGGACCGTCTGTCTGAGCGCACCGTCAGGGGCGAAGACCAGAAAGCTCTGCCTTCCCGCGCTGTCGCTGGTGACGACGCCGATCCATCCTTCGCCGAACGTGACGGCCTGCGGCGTGCTGCCCTCGGGGAGTGCGAGATTGTCGGGCAGCCGCGCCGAGGCGCCGCCGAAGACCTGGGGGATGCGGGTGACAAGCACCGCCACCACGGTTATGACGCCGATGATCATGGTCAGCGTCAGCACGATTACCAGCCATTTCAGCGCCCGGAGGCTCGGCGGCAACGCCGTGTCCTCTTGATCCATGGCCGGGGTCCCCTTGCCAGATGCCGGTGGTGACGAGGAGGCGCTCGCCGTCACGATCGGCCCTGTGCCGCCGGCACGGCTTGATAAGGCGCTGGCGCGCGATCTGCCAGAGGGTGCTGAGCTGTCGCGCTCGCGGCTCATGCGGCTGATCGCGGACGGCATGGTCCGCCGCGACGGGCTTGCGGCGACCGATCCCTCGGGCCGGGTCGAAGAGGGCGAGACCTATGTCATCGTCCTGCCGCCGCCCGACGTGTCGCAGGCGGAGCCGGAAGACATTCCCCTCGCGGTGATCTTCGAGGACGACGATCTCCTGGTGGTGGACAAGGCCGCCGGCATGGTGGTCCATCCCGCACCCGGAGCGGCGTCGGGCACGCTGGTGAACGCGCTGTTGCACCACTGCGGCGACAGGCTGCGCGGCATCGGCGGCCTCGGCCGCCCGGGGATCGTCCACCGGCTCGACCGTGACACGACCGGGCTTGTCGTGGTGGCCAAGACGGCGCGGGCCCATGCCGGGCTTTCGGCGCAGTTTGCCGATCACAGCGCCGCGCGGCGCTACGCCGCGCTGGTCCATGGCGTTCCCGACCCGGCCGACCCGAGGCTGCGCGGAGTGCCGGGCGCGGTCTGGGAGGCGGGGGGCGTGCTGAGGATCACCACGCTTCTGGACCGCCACCCGACCGACCGCCAGCGCCAGGCGGTGACCCAGGGACGCGGCCGCCCGGCCGTTACCCGCGTCCGCGCAGTGGAGCGGTACGGAAGCCCGGCGGCGCTGGCGTTGCTGCATTGCTGGCTTGAGACCGGGCGCACCCATCAGATCCGGGTGCATATGGCCCATGCCGGCCATGGGCTGGTCGGCGATCCGGTCTATGGCGGCCGGCGACGTGCCTCGGCCAAGGCGCTTGGCGCCGAGGCTGCCGCTGCGGTCGATGCCTTTCCGCGCCAGGCCCTGCATGCGGCGGCGCTGACGTTTCGTCATCCGGCGCGTGACGAGGTGTTGACCTTCGAGGCGCCCATTCCGCCCGATCTTTCAGCGCTGCTCTCCGCGCTCCCCCGAACAGCGGCGATTTCCACTCGCCAGGCCTGACAACTGCGTGAGACCTGTTTCCGCAGGCTGGCGCCGGCGGCGCTTCACCTTCATCCTTCGTCAACGCCTGCGCGCCAGCTTCTTGAATTGCCTGGTGGCGTCTCATAGATCGGCGGGTCCGTGCGGCTCTGCGCCGTCCGGCAGGAGGAAGCAGATGTCTGCCTATACCAATCTCCCGGCGCCGAGCCCCGAAGCGGGGCTGAACCGCTACCTGCAGGAGATCCGCCGGTTCCCGATCCTGGAGCCGGAAGAAGAATACATGCTGGCCAAGCGCTGGGTGGACCACGAGGACGCCGGCGCCGCGCACAAGCTTGTCACCTCGCACCTCCGCCTCGCCGCCAAGATCGCCATGGGTTATCGCGGTTACGGCTTGCCGCAGGCCGAAGTGATCTCCGAGGCCAATGTCGGGCTGATGCAGGCGGTCAAACGCTTCGATCCCGAGCGGGGCTTCCGCCTGGCCACCTATGCCATGTGGTGGATCCGCGCGGCGATCCAGGAGTACATCCTGCGCTCGTGGAGCCTGGTGAAACTCGGCACCACCTCGGCGCAGAAGAAGCTTTTCTTCAATCTTCGCAAGGCCAAGGCCAAGGTCGGGGCGCTGGAGGATGGAGACCTGCGGCCCGAAAACGTCAAGCGGATCGCCCATGACCTCGCCGTGACCGAGGATGAGGTGGTGGAGATGAACCGCCGCCTGGCCGGCGCCGATGCCTCGCTGAACGCGACGGTCGGCTCGGAAGAGGGCGGCAGCCAGTGGCAGGACTGGCTGGAGGACGAGGACAGCGACCAGGCCGAGGCCTATGCCGAGCGCGACGAGCTCGACATCCGCCGCAGGCTGCTGACGCAGGCGATGTCGGTGCTCAACGAGCGGGAGCGCGACATCCTGATGCAGCGGCGCTTGGCCGAGGACCCCGTCACACTGGAGGATCTGAGCGACAGCTATGGCGTCAGCCGCGAGCGGATCCGCCAGATCGAGGTGCGGGCGTTCGAAAAGCTGCAGGAGCGGATGCGTGAACTCGCCAAGGACAAGGGTCTGCGCATCCCCGCCTGAAACCAGGTGACGCAGGGTCACTGCTTGAGGTTGAAATCGTCGCGCCGGGGGGCTAGGACGCTGCATCGCAGCACAGCGGGGCCCCGGCGATGACGATGCTTGGAACCTTCCTCAAGCCGATGCATCCGGAAGGCTGGCGTTTCGTCGGGATCTTCGCGGCGGTGACGGTGGGCCTTTTTCTCATCGCCGCGCCGCTGGGCTGGATCGGCACCGGCCTGACCGTCTGGTGCTACTACTTCTTCCGCGACCCGGTGCGAATCGTGCCTCTAGCGCCGGGACTGGTCGTCAGCCCGGCCGATGGCATGGTCTCGATGATCGTGGCGGCGCCGGCGCCCGAAGGGCTCGGGATGGACGCCGCGCCCCGGACCCGGATTTCCGTCTTCATGTCGGTCTTCAACTGCCATGTGAACCGGGCCGTGGCCGATGGAAGGGTGGGCGCGGTGGTCTATACGCCCGGCCGCTTCGTCAACGCCTCGCTCGACAAGGCCAGCGAGTACAACGAGCGCAACGCCCTGCGTTTCGATCTTGAGGACGGCCGCCAGATCGCCGTGGTGCAGATCGCCGGCCTCGTCGCCCGCCGCATCCTCTGCTGGGCCAAGCCCGGAGCGGCGATGCGCCGGGGCGAGCGCTTCGGGCTGATCCGTTTCGGCTCCCGCCTCGACATCTACCTGCCGGCCGGGGTGGAGCCTGCGGTGGCGGTCGGCCAGACGATGATCGCCGGCGAGACGGTGATCGCGCGGCTGGACGGCCAGGCGGAAACGATCCGGGGACGGGCCGAGTGATGCAGCGGGGCTCGGTCGCGCTCGCGCAGCTTCTGCCGAACGCGATGACGCTCGGTGCCGTCTGCGCCGGACTGACCTCGATCCGCCTCGCCATCCACGGCCGCTTCGACTGGGCGGTGCTGCTGCTGGTGCTGGCTGCGGTGCTCGATGGCCTCGACGGCATTGTCGCCCGCGCGCTGAAGAGCGACAGCCTGATCGGCGCCGAACTGGACAGCCTTGCCGATGTGGTGAATTTCGGCGTGGCTCCGGCGCTGGTGCTCTATTGCTTCACATTGCACACGCTGCCCGGGCTGGGCTGGGGCGCGGTCCTTGCCTATGCGGCCTGCTGCACCGTCCGCCTCGCCAGGTTCAACGTCCGCCGCGCCGACCCGGACGGAGAGCGCGCCTGGTTCGTCGGTGTGCCTTCGCCGATGGGCGCGCTCCTGGCACTTGCGCCGGTCTTTCTGTCACGGGGCGACACGATCCACGCGCCGCAGCCGTGGATTTCGGCGGGCTGGCTGGTGGGCGTGGCGATCCTGATGGTCAGCCGCCTGCCCACGCCCTCGCTGAAGCTTCGCGTGCCGCGCCGGATCGCCGGTGGGGCGCTGGCAGCGCTGACGCTCGCTGCGGCAGGTCTTGCCATCGATCCCTGGCGGACGGCGGTGGTGCTGGTGATCTTCTACCTGGCGGCGCTGCCCGCCGTTGCCCTGTCGCGGACCCGGCGTGCGGGCGCGAATACCGAGCCTGCCGAAGAGATGAAGGACTGACATGGAACTTGCCGCCGTCGCCCGCTGCTATGCCCGCTGGGCGCCGATTTACGACGCCACCTTCGGTGCGGTCACCGAAAGGGGGCGGAACTGGGCGGTGGACTATATCTCGCGCCGCGGCGGCCGGGTGCTGGAGGTCGGTGTCGGCACGGGGATGGCGCTGGTCCGCTACGGCCAGGACGTCGAGGTGGTGGGGATCGACTACAGCCCCGACATGCTGGCCAAGGCAGAGGCCAAGGTGCGCGAGCGCCGGCTTTCGCAGATCAAGGGCCTGATGCGCATGGACGCCCGCCGACTGGAGTTTCCGAACGGAAGTTTTGATACTGTCGCGGCCATGCATGTCCTTTCCGTGGTCCCGGACCCGCATCTGGTGGTGGCGGAGGCGGCACGCGTCCTGCGCCCGGGGGGCGAGCTGGTCGTCGTCAACCACCTGGCCCGCGACCGGGGTGCGCTCGGTCTTGCTGCGCGGGCGAGCGCGCGGTTTTCCGACATTCTCGGCTGGCATTCGGACTTCCGTCGAGAGCTCGTGGTCGGGCAGGCCGGGCTTGACCTGGTCGAGGAGCGCAGTTTTCCGCCCTTCGGGATGATGAGCTTTCTGGTCCTGCGCAAGCCGGGGTGATTGCTGCGCGGACACCGGACGGGTAGCCTCGCGCAAGGATCCGGGAGGGCGTGATGGACGTTGTACGTTGGGGGATACTCGGCGCGGCGAAATTCGCCCGCGAGCAGATGGCGCCGGCCATTCACCTTGCCAGGGGGGCCGATCTGGCCGCCATCGCCACCTCGGATGCCACCAAGGCGGCGCCTTTCGCGGCGTTGCGCCCGGGGCTGAAGGTCCATGGCTCCTACGAGGCCTTGCTCGATGATCCCGAAATCGACGCCGTCTATATCCCGCTGCCCAACCATCTGCATGTGGAATGGACGCTCAAGGCCATCGCGGCCGGCAAGCATGTGCTGACCGAGAAGCCGATCGCGATGACCGCGCCGGAGATCGATAGGCTGATCGCGGCACGGGATGCCTCGGGGCTTCTGGTCTCCGAAGCCTATATGATCGTCCACCATTCCCAGTGGCAGCGGGTGCGCGACCTGATCGCCGAAGGGGCTATCGGCCAGGTGCTGCATGTCGATGGGGCATTTTCCTACGACAACCGCACCGAACCGGGGAACATCCGCAATCGCGCCGACACCGGCGGCGGCGGCATCCGCGACATCGGCGTCTATACCTATGGCTCGGCCCGTTTCGCCACCGGGGCCGAACCCGAGACGGTGCAGGCGCGCGGGATTTTCGAGAACGGGGTGGATACCTGGGCGCAAGTCACCGGCATGTGGGCGGGCAACGGCCATCGCTTCACCTATTCGGCGATGACCTCGATGCGGCTCTTCCTCCGCCAGGAGATGGTCTTCCAGGGCGACAGGGGCCTGATCCGCGTCAGCGGCCCGTTCAATGCCAATCTCTACGATCTCGCCCAGGTGCAGATCGACGCGCCGGGGCTGAAGCGCATGTTCGAGCGCTGGCCCGGAGAGAACCACTATGTCCGGCAGGTCGAGGCTTTCGGGGCCACTGTCCGCGACGGGGCGCCCTGGGCCTGCCCGCTGGAATTCAGCCGGGGGACCCAGGCGATGATCGACCGCGTCTTTGCCGCGATGACACCGGCGTGAACCCTGCGCGGCGCGGTGCGGGCGGTGGCGCCGGCGGTGGGGCCGATCGTGCCGGCTCGCTGGACCTTTGGGAAATCCTCGGCCATATGTGGGCCAGACAAGGGAGTGCGCGATGGGTGTGATGAACCTGGCGAAGCGGGTGTTCACCTGGTGGAACGGCCAGACCCTGAACACGCAGTTTTTCACCGCACGCCATGGCGTGAAGGTCGGCCAGGACGAGGCTGGCAATATCTACTATCGCACCAAGGACGGCCTGCGCCGCTGGGTCATCTACAATGGCGAGGCGGAGGCGAGCCGTGTGGGTCCGGACTGGCACGGCTGGCTGCACCACACCTATGACGAGCCGCCGACCGAGGCGCCGCTGAAGCACCGGGCCTGGGAAAAGCCGCATCTGGAAAACATGACGGGCACGGCCGCCGCCTATGCGCCGCCGGGCTCGATCCGCCTGGGCGAGCCGGCGGCGCGGCGCGACTACGACGCCTGGCAGCCCGAGTGAATCGCCGGCGATGAGTGAGAGTGCGGCAGAAGTGGCGGCCGGCGGTGCGGTTCTGGCCGTGGCGCTTGGCTTTTTCGCCTTCGCCATCCAGGGCGCGGGGCTGACGCCGCAGGGATCGAGCTATCCGCTCCGTGCCTCCTTCCGCTCGGCCGAGGGCGTGCGCGTCGGCACCGATGTGCGGCTGGCCGGGGTAAAGGTGGGCACGGTCACGGCGCTGGACCTCAATCCCGCGACCTTCTTCGCCGATGCGACGCTTTCGGTGCGGCAGGATGTCCAGGTGCCGGACGATTCGAGCATCCTGATCTCGTCCGAGGGCCTGCTCGGCGGCAATTTCGTCGAGATCTCTCCCGGCGGGTCGGGGACCAATTTCGCAGCAGGCGACGAAGTCGAGGACACGCAGGGTGCGGTCAGCGTCGTGTCGCTCCTGATGAAATTCGCCGGCGGCGGCGGCGACGAGGGCGACGCCGGGGCCGACGCGCCCGCGCCATGATCCGCCCGGTCCTCTTGGCTTTGCTGGCCGCCGCTCCGGCGCTGGCGCAGGAACCTGCCGGAACCCAGGCACCGGGGGCCGCCGTGCGCTGGCTGGACAAGGTTTCCGGCAAGACCGGCGATCTCGACCTCAGCCGCGGCCAGGCGGGCGAGGCGGGGCGTCTGACGGTACTGCTCGATGATTGCCGCTATCCGGCCGAAGGTGTGCCGACCGATGCCTATGCGCATCTGACGATCACCGATCCGCTGATGAAGGATACGGTCTTCTCCGGCTGGATGCTCGCGGCGGCGCCGGCGCTGAACGCCATGGATCACGCCCGCTATGACGTCTGGGTCCTGCGTTGCCTGACGGCAGAGGGCGAGGGCGAATAGCCCTCCGGCCAAAGGGTCGCGGGCCGCGCGGTCGCTTCGGCAAGCCGGCGGAGGTACTCCGCCCGGGTGATCTCCACCCCGCCGAGACTGGCCAGATGCGGGGTCAGGAACTGGGTGTCGAAGAGGACGAAACCGCCGGCACGCAGGCGGTGGATCAGCCAGGCCAGCGCGATCTTGGAAGCATCGGTGGCGCGCGAGAACATCGACTCGCCGAAGAAGGCCGCTCCCAGCGCCACGCCATAGACGCCGCCGATCAGCCTGCCGTCACGCCGGACCTCCAGGGCATGCGCGTGTCCCGCGCGGTGGAGCGCTGCGTAAAGAGAGAGGATCGGCCGGTTGATCCAGGTCTCCGGCCGTTCGGCGCAGGCCTCGACCACGCCGGTGAAGTCGGTGTCCAGTGTCACCGTATAGTCCGCCCGTCCGATGGTTCGCGACAGCGACCGCGAGATCCGGAACCCGTCCAGCGGGATGATCCCGCGCCGGCGCGGGTCGATCCAGTGCAGGCCGGGGTCGTCCCGGCGCTCGGCCATCGGGAAGATGCCCCGGGCATAGGCGCGCAGAAGAAGCTCCGGCGTCAGGATCGGCGGTTCGCTGGGGATCAACGCTTCCCCCTTCCTCGGCCCGTGCGGCCGCGTCGAACAGGCGAGGACGGTCTCAGCCGAATTTCGCCGCCAGCCACTTCTCCAGCCAGTGGATCGTGTAGTCCCCTGCCAGGATGTCCGGCTCTTCCAGCAGTGCCCGGAAGAGCGGCGTCGAAGTGTCGATGCCGTCGATGATCAGCTCGCCCAGCGCCCGGTTCAGCCGCGCCAGGGCTTCCGGCCGGTCGCGGCCATGGACGATGAGCTTGCCCACCAGGCTGTCGTAGTAGGGCGGGATCGAATAGCCGGAATAGAGCGCCGAATCCATCCGCACGCCATAGCCGCCCGGCGCATGGAACATCCGCACCCGTCCGGGCGAGGGCGAGAAGTTGGGCAGCTTCTCGGCGTTGATCCGGACCTCGATGGCATGGCCGTTGATCGTCAGGTCGTCCTGGGTGAAGGACATCGGCATCCCGGCCGCCACGCGGATCTGCTCGCGCACCAGATCGACGCCGAAGATGCCTTCGGTGACGGGGTGCTCGACCTGGAGCCGCGTGTTCATCTCGATGAAGTAGAACTTCCCGTCCTCGAACAGGAATTCGATCGTGCCGGCGCCGATGTAGTTGATCTTGGCCACCGCCGCCGCGCAGATGCCGCCGATCTCGGCCCGCATCTCCGGGGTGATGACCGGGCCGGGCGCTTCCTCCAGCACCTTCTGGTGGCGCCGCTGCAGGGAGCAGTCGCGCTCGCCGAGGTGGACGGCCTTGCCCTTGCCGTCGCCGAAGACCTGGATCTCGATGTGACGCGGCTTCTGGAGATATTTCTCCATATAGACCTCGTCATTGCCGAAGGCCGCCTTGGCCTCCGACCGCGCGGTGCGGAAGGCGATCTCCAGCTCGGTGGCGTTCTTCGCGACCTTCATCCCGCGACCGCCGCCGCCGGCGGTGGCCTTGATGATGAC
>CAZRQN010000034.1:0-23918 GCA_964602115.1 uncultured Rhodobacterales bacterium | reverse complement strand
CGCGGGTCCTCGATCTCGTCGGCGGCGGCGCCGGCGAAATGGTCCGCCGTGACGTTGCGCACGCAGTTGCCCGAAGTCTGGATCGCATGCATCCCGACATCGGCCAGTGCGGCGAGGATATCGGGCACGTCGCGCAGCTTCGGCCAGTTGTACTGGATGTTCTGCCGCGTGGTGAAATGGCCATAACCCTTGTCGAAGCGGTCGGCGATCATCGCCAGTTGCCGCAGCTGATCGGGGTTGAGCGTGCCATAGGGGATGGCGACCCGCAGCATATAGGCGTGAAGCTGCAGGTAGAGCCCGTTCATCAGCCGCAGCGGCCGGAACTCGTCTTCGGTCAGCGAACCGTCGAGACGGCGCGCCACCTGCTGGCGGAACTGGGCCACCCGGGAGCGGACGAAGGCCTCGTCGAAGTCGGTATAATCATACATGCGAGAGATCCGCCTGCTTGCCATGCGGGTAGTTCGAGGGGCCGCGCGTGCGGAATTCCTCGCGGAAATGCGTGGGCTCCGGCCCGTTCGGCCCGGCCTTGGCATCGGCGAGATAAACACCGACCACCACCTGCCGTTGCGCCGTACCGAACAGAAGACGCATCTGGGCATGCGCCTCGTCCTCGATCAGCTCCGCTTCGTGATGCAGGCGCGACCAGCGGTCGTCGGCCGTCAGATAGACGACATCGCCTTCGAGGAGATCGTTGCCGGTGACGACTTTCGGCGTGAAGCGGCCTTTCATGCGTGGCTCTCCTTGAGCGCGGGCAGAACGGAGACCGCCCGGCGGGGCGGCAGACCGAAGAGGATAACCGCAGGGCCGGCGACCGCCGCCGTCTGCGGCAGGCTGGCCAGCGTGCCCTCGTGGATGCGTTGGTCGGCGCGGGAGACATTCTCGACCACCGTGACCGGCGTGGCCGGATCGGCGCCATGCATCATCAGCCGGCCTTGCAGGAAGCGGGCGGATTTCTTGCCCATGTAGATCGCCGCCACCTCGCCAGGGCGGGCGAGGCTGCGCCAGTCCTGTTCTGCAAAGCCGGCCATGTCGTGGCCGGTGAGGATCCGCAGCGCGGCGTTGCGGCCCCTCCGTGTGAGCGACTGGCCGATGGCTGCCGCCGCCACGCTGGCCGCCGTCAGCCCGGGCTGGACGCGCCAGGCAAGTCCGGCAGCCTCGACGGCTTCGATTTCCTCGTCCAGCCGTCCGAAGATGCCCGGATCGCCGCCTTTCAGACGCAAAACCTTGCGCCCCGCCAGGCCATGGGCGACCAGCGCGGCGTGGATATCGCTCTGAAGTGCCGAGGGGCCGAACCCCTCCTTGCCCACATCCACCCGCTGCGCAGCCGCCGGGATCAGCGCCAGGATCTCCGGCCCGACCAGCCGGTCATGGACCACGACTTCCGCCGCCTCGATGGCGCGCAGCGCGCCAAGGGTCAGGTGCTCGGCCGCACCCGGACCGGCGCCGACGAAGACGATGGGATGCAGAGGCATGGCCGGACTCGCGAATTGATGGTGCAAATATAGGATAATGTTCCGGTCTCGGGCCAGATGCCCTTGCTAAAAGGGAAAATTGTTCCCAAAAGAGGGTGGCGCGGGACGGGATTCCCGCCGCAACGCGAGAGCTGCGAATGTCTGTCCGACTTGACGAGATCGACCGGAAAATCCTGACCGAACTTCAGGCGGATGCCGGGCAGTCGCTGGACGAAATTGCCAGGAAAGTCGGCTCCTCCAAGACCCCGGTCTGGAACCGGATCCGCAAGCTGCGCGAGGCGGGGGTCATTGTCAGCACCACCACGATCCTTGATCCCGAGGCCCTGGGGCTGGAAGCCTGCTTCTTCGTCCTCATCCGGACCTCCGAGCACGAGGCGGACTGGCAGCGGCGCTTTCTTGAGGTTCTGCGGCGGCGCCCGGAAGTGCTTGAAGCGCATCGACTTGCCGGCGATGTCGATTACATCCTCAAGGTCCGGGTGCAGAACGCCCGCGCCTATGACACGTTCTATCAGGCGCTGATCTCCGAGGTGCGCATCCACAATGTCACCGCGCTCCTGTCGATGGAGGAGATCAAGGCGACAACGGTGATGCCCGTCTAGGGAAAGGTTTTCCCCTCCCTAGGTTCCGACCCGCAGCGCCTTCAGGCCGTGGAAATGATAGACATCGGCATAGGCGGGCGGCTCGTCCAGATGCAGGCCCGGCAGGCGCTCGAACAGGATCGGCAGCGCGATCTTCAGTTCCAGCCGTGCCAGAGGCGCTCCGACGCAGAAATGCGGACCGGCGCCGAAAGCGAGATTGGGTTTCAGGGACCGGCCGGGATCGAAGCGGTTGGGGTCGTCCCAGACCTGCGGATCGCGGTTTGCGGCGCCGAGAAGCAGCGCAACCTCCGTCCCCCGGGGCAGCGTCACCCCCATCACGTCCACATCCTCATAGGCGTGACGGGTAAAGAGATGCAGCGGCGGGTCAAAGCGCAGGATCTCCTCCACCGTTGCCTCGATCGCCGAAGGAGCGAGCGCCGTGCGCGGCGTGCCGGTCTCCAGTAGAGCCTTCACCCCGTTTCCGAGCGTGTGCACGGTTGCTTCGTGCCCGGCGTTCAACAGAAGGATGCAGGTGGTGATCAGCTCATCTGTCGTGAGCTTCTCGCCACCGCTTTCCGCCGCGATCAGATGGGTGATCAGGTCATCGGCCGGCCTGGCCCGCCGTTCTTCCACATAGCCGCGCATGAAGGCGCTGAAATCCCGTGCCGCCGTCGCGGCGGCATCCTCCATCGCCCGCGTCCGGCCGGCCTGGTACATGCCGACCATGGCATTGGACCAGCGCAGGAGATCAGGCGCCATGCTTTCCGGAACGCCCAGCAGCCGGGCGATGACGATGACCGGCAGGCGCTGGGCAAAGGCGGGCAGGAGGTCGAAGTGCGCCGGCAGGGCGTCGATCAGTTCATGGCAGAGGTCGGCGATCTCCGGCGCCAGTGCCGCGATGCGCCGCGAGGTGAAGGCCCGCAGGACCAGGCCGCGCAGCCGGGTATGTCGCGGCGGCTCCAGCTCCAGCATCGAATGCGCTTCGACCGCATAGAATGGGGCGAGATGCGGCGGAATGGGCGACCGCCTGTCCGCCGGGAACTCTCGGCCGAGCCTGCGGTCGCGCAGGACGGCCCCCACGGCCGCCGCCGAGGCGACGGCGGGAAGGCCGTAATCCTCCCAGAAGAAGACCGGATGCGCCCGCGCCCGGTCGTAGAAAGGATAGGGGTCCTGAACGAAGGCCGCCTCGGTCGGGGATTGTCTCAGCCGTTCCATGCCAATCGTCCGAACATCTCCTGCGCCACCATGACGCCGAGGATGACGATGGCCGCACCGAGCGCCTGCGTCCAGTTCCATGCGCCCCCGAAGGCCAGCGCGATCACCATGACATAGAAGGGTGCGGCGTTGTTGTGCATCGAGGCCACGGCGATGCCGACCCGGGCCACACCCATGACCCAGAGCGTCTGCGCCAGGGCGACACCTGCGACGGCCGAGAGGAACAGGTCGATGGCGGTCCCGGTCCCGATTTCGCTCCAGGAGATGCCCGAGCCCCACAAGAGGGCCTGCGCCGCAGCGAGGATGCCGGTGGAGATGCCCGCCCCGACCACCGTGACGCCGGTGCGCCCCAGCGCCGAAAGCTGCGGGAATCGTGTGACCGTGGCGCGCGACCCCCAGACATAGCCCAGCACGGAAATCAGCGCGGCAGCCGCGCCAAGGCCGAACTGCAGCGTCGCGTGGCGCAGGTCCAGCGCGATGGCGGCGCCGAGAAAGCCGAGGACCAGGCCCGAGGCCAGGGCCCTTGAGACGCGCTTGCCGTCGAGCGCGACCTCCACCGCAAGCCCGATGATCGGCATGGCCGCCGAGATGATGGCGACGGTCACGGCGTCGGTCAGGTCGATGGCGATCGACATGCCAAGCCCGCCGACCCCCATCACCACCGCCCCGACCAGGATGCCCTGGCCCCAGTCCGCCTGCCGCAGGGGTCCGACGCCCTCTCGCGCGATCCACACCGCGACAAGGATGGCGCCGGCCACCGACATGCGCAGCACGGTCAGCGGCAGGGGCGGAATCACGGAGACAAGCTCTGCGGTGGCCGGCAGGCCGGCACTCCAGGCGAGCACGGAGGCAAGGCAGAACAGGTTGGCCCAGACCACGCTGAGCGGGACCTGGGGGCCGGGGGCGGCGGGCATCTTGGATCCGATGGGTGGAGCGGTTTCGCCGCGAACCTAGACCAGCTGCACAGCGGCCGCCAGTCCGGGCGACGGGGAACTGCAGGGCCGGACATGGGAAGACCCGCGGCACTGGGGATGCCGCGGGTCCGGAAATGACGATCAACAAGTCTTGCGAGTCAATATCAAAACCCTATCCCATCGATCAGCACGGATAAGGGGGAAATATCGCCTCGTCTCCTCACATCTGACGGCGAACGGACAGAGTCCTGGTGCGGCCGGCAAGACCGGATGCGCCGGCAAGGATGCGGCGAGACGCCCTGTTCGGGGAAGGGGAAGATGACGAGGGGTGGGCGGGCGTATCCGCCCGCAGGGTGGCTGCGACAATGCCGGAACGGAAAGGCGGAGGCGGCAGGTCGCCGCGCAGCGCCGTTGACCGGCAGGGGGCCAGACATGATGTTCCGGCGTTCCCTGCCGGCGAAGGGCGCCTCGGCGGATGAGGTCATCCGCCGGGGAAAGCTTACTTCACGGAATCCAGTATGGCGCGCGCCGCCTTCACGACAGGCGGATGGGCGTCCGAAAGCGCCTTGGCCATCTTGGCCAGGTCCTTGTCGCCCTCGGACAGTTTGACCAGTTCTTCAATCTGTCTCTTGTGGTACAGAATCTGATTGGACATCTCTTTGATAATCTTCGAGATTTCTTTCTTCTTGTCGTCCCCGCCGGCCATGTTTTCCTCCACCTGTGGGCCTGAGCCTCCAGACTAGCCGTTTCTGCACGGTCGCACATGGGAAATTCTGCAACGATGCGGCAGTCCTGGCGGACGCCGGAAGGTCTCGCCTCAGGCGTTGTTCAGGGCGATGACGATCGGGCCGAAATCGGTGGCTTTCAGGCTCGCCCCGCCGACCAGGGCGCCATCGACATCGGGGACGGCGAAGATCTCGACCGCGTTCGCGGCCTTGACCGATCCGCCGTAGAGAATGCGCATCGCCCTGCCGGCTTCGCCATAGCGCGCGACCAGCCGGCTGCGGATGAAGGCATGGACCTCGGCGATCTGCGCCGTGGTGGCGGTCAGCCCGGTGCCGATGGCCCAGACCGGCTCGTAGGCGACGACGACATCGCCGATATCGAGATCGCCCGGAAGGTCGCCCGGCAGCGAGCCGTCGAGCTGGCTTCCCACCACCTCCAGCGTGCGGCCGGCCTCGCGCTCGGCGAGGGTCTCGCCGATGCAGACGATGGGGACCAGCCGCTCCGCCGCAGCGGCCAGCACCTTGGCCCGCACCATCATGTCGGTCTCGCGGTGGTCGGTCCGCCGTTCGGAATGGCCGAGGATGACATAGTCCGCACCCGCCTCGCGCAGCATGGCAGCGCTGACATCGCCGGTATGGGCGCCGGACGCCTTGGCGTGACAGTCCTGTCCGCCCACCTGCACCGAGGAACCGGCGGCCAGCTCCGCCATGCGGTGGACGAGCGTCGCCGGGGCACAGAGGAGAATGTCGGCCCTCTGGCTGCCGGAAAAGGCGGTGACGAGCCGCGTGACCTCGCCGAGGTCATCGCCGGTGCCGTTCATCTTCCAGTTGCCTGCCGCCAGCTTGCGCATGTCCTGCCTCCTTTTGGATCGGCGGCAGGCTTAGGCCATCAGTTGTACCGTTGGAAGGGGTCAGGCGGACGGCTGGTCCTTGAACTTGATGCTTTCGCCGCAGCCGCAAGCCTCGGCGACATTCGGGTTGCGGAACCTGAACTCCGACGACAGGAGCGAGGTCTCGAAATCGATCTCGGTTCCGATCAGGAACATCTGCGCCATCGGCGCGATCATCACCCGGGCGCCGCCGTCCTCGACGACTTCGTCAAGCGGGTTCACCGAGGTGGCGAACTCCATCGTGTATTCCATCCCCGCGCAGCCGCCCTTCTTCACGCCGATGCGCAGGCCCTGATGGCCGTCGCGCGCCATCAGCCGCGCGATTTGCGCGCGGGCGGCGGGGGTGAGGGTGACGGCGGCCTTGCCGGGAATGCCGAACATGCGGGGCTCCTTGCCCTTTCAAAGGTAGAGACGGAGCCGGGCGCAATCAAGACCGCCGGCCCCTTCTGCGCTACATGAAGCCAAGCTCCAGCCGCGCCTCGTCGGACATCATCTCCATCCCCCAGGGCGGATCGAAGGTCATCGCAACATCCACGTCCTTGACCCCGGCGATCGGCCCCACCGCATCGGCCACCCAGCCAGGCATCTCCCCCGCCACCGGACAGCCCGGCGCGGTGAGCGTCATCGCAATGCGCACTTCGTTTTCCGGGTTGATGTCGATCGTGTACACCAGCCCGAGATCATAGATATTGACCGGAATCTCGGGGTCATACACCGTCCGGCAGGCCTCGACGACCTGCGGGTAGAGCGGATGTTCCGTGCTTGACGGCCTGATCAGCGGCGTGCCTTCAAGCCGGTCCTGTGGCTGGTTCATGACGCGCCTCGCCGGGATGTTGAGCGTTTATATGGGAATTTGCCGCCCAAGGTAAAGGCTTCGCGCCCGATCGGCCTAAAGGCTGCGGGCGATGGCGCAGAAGGCGGCGATGTCCAGGGTCTCGGCCCGGGCTGTCGGGTCGATACCCAGGGCTTCGAGCCGGGCCTCGATATCGGGCGCGAGGCTCCGCAGGCTGGCCCGCAGCATCTTTCGCCGCTGGCCGAAAGCGGCCTGGGTCACGCGCGACAGGCGCGAAAGCTCGGCCTCGTGGCGTGGTGCGGCAAGGGCGGTGAGATGGACCACGGCGGACGAGACCTTGGGCGGCGGGGTGAAGGCCGCCGGCGGCAGCGACAGGACGATGCGAGCCTCGGTCCGCCAGGCAGCGAGAACGGCAAGCCGGCCATAGGCGGAACTGCCCGGACGGGCGACAATGCGCTCGGCAACCTCCTTCTGGAACATCAGCGTCAGGCTTTGCCAGGGCGGTGGCCAGCTGGCCGGGGTCAGCCAGCGGACCAGAAGCTCGGTGCCGATGTTGTAGGGCAGGTTGGCGACGATCTTCACCGGCGGGGGCAGGGTGGCCAGGTCGAAGTCCAGCGCGTCTCCGGCAACCACCGTCAGGCGTCCGGGATGGGCAGCGGCAATTTCCTCCAGTGCGGGCAGGCAGCGGCTGTCCTTTTCCACCGCCGTTACCTGCCGCGCCCCTTCAGCCAGGAGGCCGCGCGTCAGGCCGCCAGGACCGGGCCCGACCTCAAGAACCGAGGCCTGCGAAAGGTCACCGGCCAGCCGCGCGATCTTCGCGGTGATGTTGAGATCGAGGAGGAAATTCTGTCCCAAGGCCTTGCGCGCCGCCAGCCCGTGGCGGGCGATGACCTCGCGGAGCGGAGGGAGCGAGTCGAGACTCTGCATCAGGCGGCATTCGCAGATGAAAGGCGCGCTGTCCATCTTGCCCCGGCCTGCAGGGGCTCGCCGGCACCCGGAGCCCGAGCGCCGTGGCCGCGACCGGACCGGGCGGCAGGGCCGGAGGAGCGAGCCTCATCTCCAGCCCGCGCCGCAAGCCAGCCCCATGATGCCCGGGTGAAAAGGTCTCTCCGAACCCTGCGAAGGGAACGGAGTCCTTTTCCGGCCCAGCGCAACTATTTCCGCGCCCGGGCGGCCGCCATCCGCGCGGCCAGCCGCATTGCGGCCAGAGTGCTCGTCACCTGCGCCACTCCGGTCCCGGCTATGTCAAAGGCGGTCCCGTGGTCCGGCGAGGTGCGCACGAAGGGCAGGCCGAGCGTGACATTGACCCCGCCGGCAAAGTCCAGCGTCTTCAACGGGATCAGCGCCTGGTCGTGGTACATGCAGACGGCGGCGTCATATCCGGCGCGCGCCGGTGGGTGGAACATCGTATCGGCGGGATGCGGCCCCGAGAGCGCCATGCCCTCGCCGCGCAGCCGGTCGAGCACTGGCGCCAGGACCTCGATTTCCTCCCGCCCCATCGTACCGCCCTCTCCTGCATGAGGATTGAGCCCGGCCACGGTAAGTCGCGGGGTCCTGATCGCGAAATCGCGGCGCAGCCCTGCATGCGTGACGCGCAGCGTTTCCTCCAGCAGCTCCGGGGTCAGCCGCGCCGGAACTTCGGAAAGCGGGACATGGATGGTCACCGGCACCACCCTCAAGCCGCGCCCGACCAGCATCATCACCGGACGGGGCGCTCCCGACAGCGCCGCCAGATACTCGGTATGGCCGGGAAAGGCGAACATGGCCCCCTGTTTGAGTACCTGCTTGCTGACCGGAAGGGTGACGAGCGCCGACGCATTTCCCGTCGTGACCTCGCGCACGCCGGTGGAGATGGCCTCAACCACGCCCCGCGCCAGGGCAGGGTCTGGCCGCCCGGGCGCCGGCCTCGGCCCGATGTCGAGCGGAAGCACCGGAAGCCGGTCCGGCGCCACGCGCGTCGCATCCGCGATCGTGGCGATCTCGGTGAAAAGCGTATCGGCCGGGAGGTGACGGGGGTCGCCGATCCAGGCGAAAGGCAGCCGGGCGCCCAGGGCTGCCCGTGCCTTCACCGCCAGTTCCGGCCCGATGCCTGCAGGGTCGCCGCAACTGACGGCGAGCGGCAAGGCCTCAGTCCGTGGCATGATCCGGTGGCGCTGCGGCGTCCGGCAGGACGATGATGGCCTGTGTGCGCAACTCCTCGAGATAAACTTCCGCCAAAGCGGCGAGCCGCTGGTTCAGCAGAGCATTGCGCACGGCCTCGCGGCTGATCGGCGACTGTAGCGCCGGATTGCGGCTGCACAGCATGAGGTACATCGGCACGCCCGAGCGGGCGAGAGGAGCGCCTTCGCCCGGATCCAGGCGTGCCAGTTCAAGCGACAGGTCGCCAGGAAGCTGCGGTGAGGGCAGGGTTTCGCGCTTCAGCCCGCTCTCCGGCACGTCCTCTGGAACAAGGCCGTTGAGATCGTTGCATGTATCGGCCTCGGTCCGCAGCCGCTCGGCCTCGGCGACCGGGTCGCGGGCATAGGAAAGGTTGACCAGCGCATACTCGACTTCAGTAGTGGTCACCGGCGACGCCGGGCCCTGATCGACTTCGCGCAGCAGGAATACCGCCACGCCTTCCGGCACTTCGACCGGCGGCGAGACCTGGCCGACCTGCAGACCGGCCATGGCCATGGCCATCTCCGTGGGCATATCGGCAAGGGATTGCCATCCGAGCTGCCCCCCTGACGCGGCGGTCGGCGCATCGGAAAATTCTCGCACCGCCTTGACGAAGGCCTCTTCGCCGCGGACCTGCGACTGAAGCCGGCGCGCCACCGCCATTGCGGCGGATTCGTCTCCGGGCACCTTGGCGATCACGATTTCAGACAGCAGCAGGCGAACGCTGGAGGATTCGTCGATCGCAGCGATAGCGCGGTCTATCTCCTTTTCCGAGACAAAGACCCGGCCGAAGAAACGGGCGCGGATCACCTCGCGCCAGGCCATCCCGGCCTCGACGAAATCGCGGAAGGTTTCGGCGGCGACGCCGGCCTGGCCCAGCGCGGCGACGAATTCCTCCGCCGAAAGATTGGCCCGTCCGGCGAATTCGGTCATGCCGGCCAAGACCGCGTCCGGAGCGAGCTTGATCCCCAGCGCCTTGGCTTCCTGCATGCGCAGGCGATCGTCGATCAGTCCGTTCAGCGCCTCGGCGGCGATGTCACCCTGGGTTCGGAACAGGGCCAGCATCAGTTCGCGCTGCTGGAACTCGTATTCGCTGACGGCACGCCCGTTGACGAGCACATGCGGCGAAAACAGCCCATCCTGTGCCGCTGCGGGCCCGGCCGCAAGCGAAACACAGAGCGCGATCAGGCAGGCGGATAGACGGTTCATCTGGCAGTCATCTTCTCCTGGATGGGAGCCGGCTCAGCTGCGGCAGGTCCGCGCCGGGCCCGGCGCGGCACCGCCGCCGAAGCCCAGAAGCTGCACCGACAGCCCCACGTCCGTCGTCGGCCGCACACTAGTCGAGGACGTGAAGCGACGCGAGAGGGAAAGATCGACGAGCAGGCACTCGTTCTGCCAGGCGAGCTTCAGCCCGGCAGCGGCGGCGCGGCCGGCATTGAAATCATAGCGGGTGGAGAACTGGCCGTTCCAGTTGCGCCCGAGATCGAAACGGGCATCGAGGAGCAGTTCCTCGATATCGGCGTCGCGCGACTCAAAGGGGTCAGCACGCATCCAGACGTAGCTTCCCGCCAGACCGAACCGGTCGCGTTCGAAGTCAAGCCGCAGTTCGCCCTTGGTCAGGTCGAAGGCTTCGTCAAGGACCAGCCGGTTGGTCAGGGCCAGCCCCGGCCGCTCCCAGCGGAGGGCGACGAGCCAGTCCGAGTTGCCGCCGGCAAGGCCCGAGGCCTCGCTGAAGGGCTGCACCGAAGTGCTGCGCAGGACGCGGCCGAAGGTCAGGCCGATGCGGGCTCCGGACGGGGCGAAATGGGTGAAGCTCAGGCCCAGATTGGCGCGTGCGCCGCGCTCCACCGCATCCTGCCCCGGCAAGCGCGACAGCGAGAAGAGATTGCCTTCGTCAAACTCGGACAGGACCGAATCCTCGTTCGGCAGCGTTCCCTTCCGGTCTGGGGACCAGATCAGCTGCACCACCGGCTCGATGACCTGCTGTCCGCCACCGGCCGTGAGGCGGACCAGTGGCCAGCGCAACTCGACGCCCGCCGAGCCGGTGACCCGTGTGGTCGCGCCTCCATAGGTGGCGTCCTCGCCGATGTCGTAGAAATCCGCCCTCAGGTCGGTGAGAACGGCGGCCTGGATGCCCGGACCCAGGATTGCTTCGCGCCGCCAGGCAGCGACCAGGCTCGCCCTGGCCACATCGCGCCCGTCCGCTATGCCGTCGCCATTCGTGTCTCCGCCGAAGGACGAGGCGCGGCGATGGCTGTGCGCGGCAAAGGTCAGGGTTCCGGTACCGCCGATCGCCGCCGGCTCGAAGCGGCGCTGCCAGACGAGATCGACCACGTCGGAGGGCAGGCTGTCGTTGTCTTCGCCCGCGCGCAGCGAGCGGATATGCATCAGGCTGCCGGAAATCCATTCGTCGCGGCGGACCCGTGTCACGTCGAGCCGTCTGATCAGACGGTCGCGTTCGCCAAGGCCGTAGTCGAGCAGATAGCCGCGATCGGAGACCGTCTCTGCCGAGAAGTCGAGCCGGAAGCCGCGCGGCAGGGAAAAGCTGCCTTCCGCGACAACAAAGCCGCGCGGGTCTCCCGGTCGGATCCTGTCCCGCGAAAAGGCGCCGCTCAGCTCGATCCAGCCGCTGGCAAAGGCCTGACGATAGCGCAGCTCCACCGTGCGTGCGCCCTTGGAAGAGACGAAGGGCGTCAACGTCAGATCCCGGCTCGGGCCGATGGCGATGAAATAGGGAATGCTGATGCCGGTGCCGAGGCCGCTGGAGGAGCGCAGTTCCGGGATGAGGAAGCCGGTCGCGCGGGTGCGGCTGGGATCGGGCATCCGCAGGCGCGGAATCCAGAACACCGGCACCCCGCCGACGCGCAGCTGCGCACCGTCGAAGTAGATCTGCCGCTCTTCGGCGTCGTGGACCACCCGCCGGGCGCGGATTTCCCACAGCGGCGTCGTCGAACCGGCGCAGACCTTGCAGGAGGAAGCCACCGTCCGGCCAAGGCGCGTGTAGCGGCCGCCGACGCGCATCAGTTCCGTGGAGGCCAGCTGCAACTGGTCGCGCAGCACCATGCGGGCGGAGGTCATGATCCCCTCCGTCAGATCGGCCGACATCGCGGCCTGATCGGCGAGGATCACCGTCTCGCCGCCATCGGTCAGCACGATCGGCCCTTCGATGGTGATCCGCTCGGCAGCGGCGTCATAGACGATGCGCGTCGCCCGCAACCGTCGGCCCTTGAAGAAGACCTCGACCCCGCCTTCGGCGATCAGGAGGTTGTCGCCGGCGATCTCCACCCGATCGGCGACCAGGGCTGCGCGGTCCTGCGCTGCGGCCGGCAGCGCAAGGAAGACAAGCAGGACCAGGGCTGCGAGGATGCGCATCAGCCGTCCTCGACATGCAGCAGCAACCCGAGCGACAGCAACGCCGCTGCCACCGGCGGACCCCAGGCGGCCAGCGCCACCGGGATCTGGCCCTTGTCGCCCAGCACCTGGGCGAAGTTGCGGATGAAGAAGATGGCGAATCCGCCGAGGATCGCCATCAGAACCAGTGTCCCGGTCTTGCCGCCCCGGGCGTGCCGCATGGTGAAGCCGGCGGCGACCAGCACCATCGCAACCAGCAACAGCGGCAAGGCAAGCTCCATCTGCAACCACACCCGATGCGCCCGGGCCGAAAAGCCCGCCGCCTCGATGCGGCGGATATTGGCCGGAAGTTCCCAGATCGGGATTGCCGACGGGTCGCCGAAACTGTCGCGGATACGCGCGGCGGTCAAGTTTGAGGGCAGGGCGGATCTTGTTTCCTGTTTGACCACCGCCTCGGGATTGGCGGAGGTCAGATCCCAGATCTTCGCCTCGGTCAGCGTCCATTGCCCGGGGTCGAGCCGGGCTTCCTTGGCCTCGATCCGCGTCCTGGGCTGTCCGTCCCGATCGTAGGTCAGAAAGGTCGCGCCGAAAAGCCGCGTGCCATCGCCGTCGGCCCGGGCCGCCTGGATCACCGTCTGGCCTTCCTTGCCCCCTTGCCTCAGCCAGAGCCCGCTGTCGGAGATCGACAGGACACTCTCGGCGCCGCGCGCCAGGCGGGCAAAAAGATCATCGTAGTGCTTGCTGGCCCCGGCGACGAGCGGATTGAGCACCGCAACCGCCAGCGCGCCCATCACCAACGCCGCCGTCGCGGGTGCAAGCAGGAAGGCCAGTCCGGAACGTCCGGCAGCCCGGATGACGACCAGTTCAGAGGAACGCGCCAGCGCCAGGAACATGGCGATCGAGGCGAGGATGAAGATCAGCGGCAGGATGCGGTAGAGACTGGAGGGGACATTGGCGGCGGAAAGCTCGAAGGCTTCCGTCAGCGTCAGCCCTTCGGCGCCGAAACGGCGCAACTGCTCGACCATGTCGATCAGCATCATCATCCCGAAGAAGATCAGGAAGACGATGATCACCGATCTGGCAAAGCGGCGCATGATGTAGAGGTTCAGCGTCATGCCGAAGCCTCCGCCCCGAAAGCCCCGGTCCCTGCGGGGCGCCGGCGCGGACGCTGCCCGAACCAGATAAGACCCGCTCCGGCGACCAGTCCCCCGGCGGGTCCGGCATAGACCAGCGACCACAGTCCCGGGCTGCGCAGGTTTGCCGCAACGGCGGCGTTGTTGGCCATCTGAACCAGGACCAGAAGGAAGACCGCGATGCCGATCTGGCGCCAGAGGCCGAAACGGCTGAAGCCACCGAGCAGAAGTGCGGCAAAGCCGATCAAGGCGGCGGCGGGAGCGAGGAAAGGTTGGGCAATCCGTCCGTGTGCCTCGGCAAGAAAGGCGCTTTCGGATTTTCCGGTCTCGGCAAGAAGCTCCGCCGGAGCTTGGAACAGCGTGGAGGTCGGCAATTCCTCGAGTGTCAGCTTGCTGCGCTTTCCGGTGCCGAGCAGGCCCGAAAGGTCATAGGCGAAGTCGGAAAAATGCGTCACGGCGAGGCGACCGGTGGTCCGGTCGAAGGCTTGCGTCATGCCTTCGAACATGACCAGTCGCGGCCCGGCCTCGGTGCGGACGAGAAAGGCACGCCGGGCCGTGTAGGTCGTCCGGCTGTCCTTCATCCGGTTGTCGGAGAGAAAGATATCCAGGAGTTCGCCCGTGTCGGCAATCTCGCGGATGTAGAAGGTCAGGCCGTCCGAGGGATGGATGAACCTGCCGTCCTGCAGAAGTTGCGCGGTGATATTGGCATTCACCTCCGCCTGGCGCTCGGCAAGCTGCGCCCGGCTGAGGGGCACGATCAGGTTGGTCAGCACCAGAAGCAGCCCGGCGACGATCAGCCCGAAGACCAGCGCCGGGCGGGCCAGCCGGAAGCCGGAGAATCCGGTCGCCTGCATCACCGTCAGTTCGCCGTCCTGCGAAAGCCGGTTCACTACATAGACCGTGGCCGCGAAGGCCGAGACGGGAAGCACGATGCGGACCACGTTCGGGATGGTGAGGAGCGAGAACTCAAGAAAGACCAGTGCCGTCTGCCCGTCGCCGATCAGCCGGTCGAACAGGCCGACGGCGCGGTTGACCCAATAGACGAGGACGAGGATCAACGAGAAGAACCCGAAGACCCTCAGAAGCTCGCCCAGAAGATAGCGGTCGAACCGCGCCACGCCCTGTCACTCCATCCCGCCCTGACGGCGCGACCCTAGACCGATTCCCGGGGGCGGAAAATGGCTGGCGGTCGCAAGACTTCATAGCCCGGCGATCCGGCGCCGGGCGCGGGTTTTCCCGGCGCCGGCGATGGTCTAGGGTCGCGCGCCACGCCTGCCGAAAGGACCCCGCCATGACCGAACCCGTCCAGATTTCCTTCGCACCGGCCGAGCTTGCCGATCTCGCCCAGCTGACGGGCCGCATCGCGCTGGCCGTCGGGGAGAAGGGGCGGGCAGGCCCCGAGCGCCGCCGCCTTGACCGGCTGACGCGGGGCGCGGTCGAAAGGGCCCTGGCCTCCGAGGCCTGGAGCAAGCTGAAACCCGGCGAGACGATGGATCTCGCCTGGCCCGCCGGACTTGCCGCAGAGGCGCTGCAACTCGTCAGGCTCGATCCCGGCGCCGATCAGGCGGCGGCGCGCAAGGCCGGGGCGTCGATCGGCAAGGCGGCAGGCAAGTCAGGCGTGACGGTTCTCGCCGGAGCGGTGAAGCGGGTGGCCGATCTCGCCTACGGCCTGCGTTTGCGCGCCTATGATTTCACCGCCCGCAAGTCGGCGCGCGCCGACCCCCGGGGCGACGTGACCATCCGCTGCGCGCGGCCTGCGGCGGCGGCCGAAGACTTCGCGCCGCTCGCGGCACTCGCCGAGGGGGTGTTTTTCACCCGCGATCTGGTCAACGAGCCCGCCAACATCCTGACCACCACCGAATTCGCCGCCCGTCTCGAAGGCCTGCGCAGCCTTGGCGTCGAGGTCGAGGTGCTGGACGAGGATGAACTGGGCCGTCTCGGGATGCGCACCCTCCTTGCCGTCGGGCAGGGTTCGGAAAGCCCGTCCAAGGTGGTGGTGATGCAGTGGAAGGGGGCCGAGGGCGCGCCCTTCGCGCTGGTCGGCAAGGGCGTGACCTTCGACACCGGCGGCATCTCGATCAAGCCCGCCGCCGGGATGGAAGAGATGACCATGGACATGGGCGGCGCCGGGGTGGTGGCCGGCGTGATGCGCACGCTGGCGCTTCGCAAGGCAAAGGCCCATGTCGTGGGCCTTGTGGGTCTTGTCGAGAACATGCCGGACGGCAAGGCACAGCGGCCCGGCGATGTCGTGACCTCGATGAAGGGCGACACGGTCGAGGTCATCAACACCGATGCCGAGGGGCGCCTGGTGCTCGCCGATGTGCTCTGGTACGCGCAGGAACGCTTCAAGCCCGCCGGCATGGTCGATCTTGCCACCCTGACCGGCGCCATCATCATTGCGCTGGGGCACGAGAACGCCGGGGTCTTCTCCAACAATGACGACCTCGCCGGCGCCTTCCTCAAGGCGGCGGCGGCCGAGGGCGAGGGTGCCTGGCGGATGCCGATGGGCGAGGCCTATGACGCCAAGCTGAAGAGCCGGGTCGCCGACATGATGAATGTGGGCGGCCGCGACGGCGGCGCGATCACCGCCGCCCAGTTCCTCGCCCGGTTCGTCAAGGCCGAGACGCCCTGGATCCATCTCGACATCGCCGGCACCGCGCTGCTCAAGTCCGATTCGGCGCTGGCGCCCAAGGGGGCGACGGGCTGGGGGGTGATGGCGCTGAACCGGCTGATCGCCGACCGCTGCGAGCGCTAGGGCATGGCGCACCCATTCGAGAACAGGAATGCCCGCCCCGGGCTTGACCCGGGGCCTCCCGCGTCGGAGGCGGCGCGGGCGGCGAATGAGGCCCCGGGTCAGGCCCGGGGCGGGGACGCCCTTTCCCTGCGGACACCCGCCGGCGGCTGCGGCCCCTGACCATGGCCCGCGCGCTCTTCTACCACCTCACCCGAAGCGCGCCGGAACGCACACTGGCCGAACTGGTCGGCCGGGCGCTGGGGCAGGGCTGGCGGGTGATGCTGCGCGGGACGCAGGCCGAAAGGCTCTCCTGGCTCGACCAGAAGCTGTGGCTCGATCCCGAGGACGGCTTCCTGCCCCACGGCATGGAGGGCGGCCCGCACGACGCCCGCCAGCCACTGCTGATCGGGCAGGGCGCCATTGCCAACGGCGCGCAGGGACTGATGCTGATCGACGGGGCCGAGACCACGGTGGAGGAAGCGGCGGCGCTGGAACGGGTCTGGGTGCTCTTCGACGGCGCCGATCCTTCGGCTGTGGCGGGCGCACGGGGCCTGTGGAAGCGCCTCACCGACGGCGGCATCCCGGCGCAGTACTGGTCGGAAGAAACGGGGAAATGGGCGATGAAGGTGGAGAAGGGGGCGCCGGCCTGACCGGGCGCTCCTCAAGCCCTTGCGGGCTTTCGTCGCGCGCGGACTTCCGCGACGAAAGCCCGCAAGGGCTTGAGGAGCGCCCGAGAAAGGCGGCGGTCAGGGCCGCAGCACCATCTCGCCGTCGCCGATCTCGATGCGGAAGCGGCCGAGGTAGTCCATGCCGAGAAGCGAGCCTTCCATCTCGCCGCCGGTGACATAGGCCCGCAGGCTGTCGTCGCGGACCGGGCCGAGCGCCACGTCCTCCAGCGTCACCCGCGCCGTGCGCACCAGGCCGTTGGCCGTCATCGCCTCGCCGGCATAGACCAGCGCCTCGGTGTCGACACCCACGCGCCGCGCGTCCTCGCGGCTGAGCACGACATTGGTGGCGCCGGTATCGACGACGAATTCCACCTCCTGCCCGCCGATGGTCAGCGTTGCATAATAGTGCCCGTCCTGCCGCCGGGGCAGGACGATCTCGCCCGCCTTCGACACCGACTGTCGCGAGAACACATCGCCCTGGATGTCCTGCCACAGCAGATAGCCCGCCATCACCCCGAGGAAGATCATCCCCCAGGCCATGATCGTCCGCAGCGCCTGTCCCAGGCGCCCCCGGTATTCGGCAAAGACCCAGCCTGCCACGGCCGCCAGCAGCAGCAGCAGGTAGGTCAGCCGTCCGAAACTCTCGCCATCCATCCCGGAACCCTCCTGCCCCGCGAGATGGGGGCCCGCGCCGGCCGGTGCAACCGGCTCAGCCGATCAGCCCGGTCTGCTTCACGCCGTCGATGACGAACTGCACCGAAAGGGCGGCCAGAAGCATGCCCAGCAGCCGGGTGATGACGATCGTCCCCGTCCGCCCCAGCATCCGTTCCAGCGGCGGCGAGGCGAGCAGGAAGGCCCAGGTCACGGCCACCATGCCCAGCATCAGCGCCATCACCGCGATCGTGCCGCCCCAGCCGGGACCGGACTGGCCGACGAGCAGGATCATCGAGGCGATGGCGCCCGGCCCGGCGATCAGCGGGGTGGCCAGCGGAAAGACCGAAGGGTCGTGGTCGGGGTCGGACTTCTGGTCCTCGCGCCGCTTGGTGCGCCGTTCGAACAGCATGTCCAGCGCGGTCAGGAACAGAAGAATGCCCCCGGCGATGCGGAAAGCCGGCATCGAGATGCCGATGAAACCGAGGACCGCCTCGCCCGCCAGCCCGAAGAGGAAAAGCATCGAAGCGGCGATGATGCAGCCCCGCCGCGCCATCGCCCGGCGGCGCTCGGCATCCATGCCCTGGGTCAGGGCGATGAACAGCGGCACCAGACCGGGAGGGTCGATGACCACGAAGAGCGTGGCAAAGGCGGTGATGAGGAAGTGGGTGCTCGGCATGCGAGAGCCTAGGCGGCGGGGCCGGGCGGAGGCAAGCGGCGATTGCGGCCGCCAGGCCGCCCGCGATCTTCAGTCCGGCATCACTTCACCGGCGGCGATCGGACAGGCCTGCACGGCCGGCAGTCCGGCGCAGCGCGCCTCGATGGCCGCGAGGCGCGGGATGGGCCGGCCCTCCAGCACCTCGGGCAGGCGCAGCCGCAGATAGCCGAGCACGCAGAAGGCCATGATGTCGGCGTGGCTGAGCGCCTCGCCGCAGAGCCAGGGCCCTTCGGCCCGGCGTTCCAGTTCGGCAAGCCCGGCGGCGGCGACCGACACGCATCGCTCCTCCCAGCCGGCCGAGCGGTGTTCCGGCGGATGGAGGTAGCGCTCATAGACCACCGCAGCCGCCTTCTCGCCGATGCCCTGCGCCAGTGCGGTTTCCTGCAGGATGCGCTGCCGGAGGGGGCCCGCGCGTGGCACAAGCGCGCGCGCGCCGGCGATCTCGTCCAGGCTATCCACGATTGCCACCGAATCGATCAGCGCGGTTCCGTCGTCGAGAACCAGCGCAGGAATGCGGATCAGGGGGTTGATGCGCGCGATCTCGGCGGCATGGGTGAAGATCGACCGCGTGTCCCGCGTGAAGGGCAGGCCGTAGTGGGCGAGGGTGATGCCGACGCGGCGGGTCGGAAAGCTGTCGAACTGGCCGACGAGGATCATGGCCGGGGCTCCGCAGGTGAGGGGCGGCAGCCTAGGCCGGGCAGGGTGGCGGGGGAAGGGCCCGGGCATCCTCAGGCCGCCGCTTCCGGCGCCTCCGTCAATCCCGGCCGGTGTCCGGCTCGGCACGGCAGGCGCGGCGGCCGGGACCGCAATCGGCGGCAACCGCGCCACCGGGGCGGTGATGGCCCGCGCGCAGCCCTGGAACCCGTCAACCCGGCTTTGCCTTGCCGGCCTTCGCAGAGCCATCGGACCCACCGCGCGCCTCGCCGATGGCCTCGGCGAGCATGTGATAGACACGAACGCTTGCGACCCAGGCGAGTGCCGCAGCGATCACGACCGCAATCGTCGCTGTCTGTACGGTCCCCGTCGGAAGTTGGGGCGGCCCCTTGGGGACGGGAACGTCCTTGAACGCTTTCACTTCCTCAATGGCCTGCAAGAGCCCTTCGAGCAACTCTTCGACAGCGCCTCGACCGGCCTCCCGGTCGGCCTCTGCCTTCCGCAGCTTCTTGTTGAGGTCGAGGAGCTGCTTCTCGGCTCTGGAAAGCCCCTTCTTTCCCCGGTCGAGCTTTTCGCGCCATTTCTCGTAGGCTTCGATCTCGCTCGCCCGCCCGCGTTCCAGAACCTTCATTGCCGTCGCGCGGACCTTGGCCTTGTTCGGCTTCTCGGCAAACGTCGCTGGCGCTTTGGACATCCTGAACTCGCTGGAGAGAATGGGCGAAGTGTCCGTCCAGATTTCCGTCGGGTCAACAGCTCAGTGACACCGGCGATCCTTACGCCGCTGCCTCCAGCGCCCCCTCGGCCGCGAGCCACAGCACCTCGGCGCGGTCGAGCGCTTCCATCACCTCGGCGTATTTGCGGTTCCACGTCTCCAGCTCGCCTGCCCGGCCGGCCTCGTAGAGCTCGGGGTCTGCGAGCTTGGCGGCGAGCTTGTCGCGCATGTCGTTGAGCTTGGTCAGCCGCTCCTCGCAGCGCCGCACCTCGGCCTTGAGTGCCAGGATCTCCTCCCGGCTCATTTTCTTTGTCTTTTCAGGCTTTTTAGGCGCGACCTTCACCTCGTCTTCGGAGGCAAGCAGCTGGCGGCGATAGGTATCGAGATCCTCTGCATAGGGGGTCACGGTGCCGCCTTTCACCAGCCACAGCCGGTCGGCGACCAGTCCGAGGAGATGGAAGTCGTGGGAGACGAGGACCACCGCGCCAGGATATTCGGTCAACGCCTCGACCAGTGCCTCGCGGCTTTCGATGTCGAGGTGGTTGGTGGGTTCGTCGAGGATCAGCAGATGCGGCGCGTCGATGGTGGCGAGAAGCAGCGACAGCCGCGCCTTCTGCCCGCCCGAAAGCCGCTCCACCGCCGTCTCCGCCTGGTCGGCGCCAAGCCCGAAACCCGCCAGCCGGGCGCGCAGCCTGGCCTGGCCCTCGTCCGGTCGGGCGCGCATGACATGCTGCAGGGGCGACTCGTCGAGATGCAGTTCGTCCACCTGGTGCTGGGCGAAATAGCCGATGCGCAGCTTGCCCGAGCGGGTGACGCGGCCTTCGGTCGCAGGAAGCTTGCCGGCCAGAAGCTTGGAAAGGGTGGACTTCCCCTCGCCGTTCCGGCCGAGGAGCGCGATGCGGTCGTCCTGGTCGATGCGCAGCGACAGCCGCTTCAGCACCGGCGGCCCGCCATAGCCGGTGGCGGCGAGGTCGAGGTTTATGATCGGCGGGGAGAGTTCCTCGGGTGCGGGGAAGGTGAAGACGACCTTCTTGGCGTCTTCGGGCGCAGTGATCGGCGTCATCTTCTCCAGCATCTTCACCCGGCTTTGCGCCTGGGTTGCCTTGGACGCCTTGGCCTTGAAGCGATCGACGAAGCTCTGCAGATGCGCACGGCGCAGTTCCTGCTTCTTGGCTTCGGCCGCCATCACCGCCCGGCGCTCGGCCATCTGGCGGGCGAACTGGTCGTAGGGGCCGTTCCACAGGGTCAGCTTGCGGTTGTCGAGGTGCAGGATCGCGCCCACGGCGCGGTTCAGGAGGCCGCGATCGTGGGAGATGATGATGACGGTATGGGGATAGCGGGCGAGATAGGTCTCCAGCCAGAGCGCCCCTTCGAGATCGAGATAGTTGGTGGGCTCGTCGAGCAACAGAAGATCGGGGGCGGAAAACAGCACTCCCGCCAGCGCCACCCGCATCCGCCAGCCGCCGGAGAAATCGGCGCAGGGGCGCTTCTGGGCTTCGAGATCGAAGCCCAGACCGCGGAGGATATGCGAGGCCCGTGCCTCGGCCGACCAGGCGTCGATGGCGGCGAGCCGCTCCTGGACAAAGGCGATGCGCGCCGGATCGGTGGCGGTCTCAGCTTCGGCGAACAGGCTTGCGCGTTCCGTATCGGCCGCGAGAACGGTCTCGATCAGGCTTTCGGGCCCCGCCGGCACCTCCTGCGCCACCCCGCCGATGCGGGCGCGGGACGGCAGCGAGATCGCCCCCCCCTCCAGCGCCAGCTCGCCCCGGATCAGGCGGAAGAGCGTGGTCTTGCCGCTGCCGTTGCGGCCGACCAGCCCGACCTTGTGTCCGGTCGGGATCATCGCCGAGGCACCCTCCAGCAGGGGCCGGCCTTCGACCGAATAGCGGATGTCCTCAATCCTCAGCATGGCGCGGGGCGATGCCCCGGGGGGCGGGGCTTGTCAATCGGCCTTGCCGGCCGCAGGCTGGTTCAGCATGGGTCGGAGGCGGGCATGAGGGCGGTTCTGGCGGGCTTGGCGATGCTTCTGGCGGGTCCGGCTGCGGCGCAGGACTTCGTGGTCTTCCGTTCGCCGACCGGCAACATCCACTGCCTGATGCCCGAAAGGGAAGGCGACTGGCAGGGGGTGCGCTGCGACATCCTTGAGGCGGAAATCAGCTACCCCCTGCGCCCGGCCGATTGCGAGCTTGACTGGGGCCATGCCTTTGAAGTGCCGGGTCAGGGGTCGGCCGGACTGGCCTGCGCGGGCGACACGGTGGCTACGCCGGATTCTCCGGTTCTCGACTACGGGCGGCAAATCACCCATGCCGGCGTGACCTGCACCTCGGAAAAAACCGGGATGACCTGCGTCAACCGCGATGGCCACGGGTTCAGCCTTTCGCGGGCCAGACAGCGGCTCTTCTGACGGTTTGCCTTTCCCCGCAGGCCCATGCTAGGGGGCGGCCGACCCTAGCGGAGACATATCATGGCCATCGAGCGCACCCTGTCGATCATCAAGCCGGACGCGACCAAGCGGAACCTGACCGGCAAGATCAATGCCAAGTTCGAGGAGGCCGGGCTGCGGTTCGTGGCCCAGAAGCGCATCCATCTGAGCCTTGCCCAGGCCCAGCAGTTCTATGCCGTCCACGCCGCCCGCCCGTTCTTTGGCGAACTCACGGAGTTCATGGCCTCGGGCCCGGTGGTGGTGCAGGTCCTGGAAGGCGAGGGCGCGATCGCCAAGAACCGCGAAGTGATGGGCGCGACCAACCCGGCCAATGCGGCGCCGGGAACGATCCGCAAGGAATTCGCCCTTTCGGTGGGCGAGAACTCCGTCCATGGCTCGGACGCGCCGGAGACGGCGGCGGTGGAGATCGCTTTCTTCTTCTCCGGCCTCGAACTGGTCGGCTGACCGAAGAAATGTCGAAGCGTCACACCGTGTGACGCTTCGCTTTTCTTTCTAATTTCAAATGCTTGCGCGATTCGATTTAGGGTTTGGTAGGGGATGCCCTCCGGTTAACCCGGCGTGCGGCCTCCTCCCCGTCAGCCCGGTGCCGCGCTGACCATCACCCAATGCGGCTTGCCCGAGGCCGAAAAGGCGAGGCCGACGCCGATGTTCTGCGTCCGACCGGCAAGGATGTTCTTGCGGTGCGGCGGCGAGCCCATCCAGCCGACCACGACAGGCCCGGGCCCGTAGTAGCCGGCGGCGACATTCTCGTTCACCAGACGCCAGCGGTAACCTGCACTGCGGGCCCGGTCGCCGACATCCGATCCGTTCGACCCGGTATGCGACATCTTGTTGCGCCCGGCATTGTCGCAGGCGTGTTTCACCGCCGCCTTCATCAGCGCCGCCGATGGCCGCAACGCCGGAAGACCGTGGCGAGAGCGCTCGGCATTCACGTTATCGACAACGGCGGCCTGGAGCGATTCCAGATTGGGCGGCAGATCGCAGGCGGCGGCGCTGCCGGCGCAGAGGGCAAGCCCGAGGGCGAGGACAGTGCGAAGCGACACGGCGTTTTCTCCTCGATTGTTCGCGTTTAGACGCCAACAAGCGCGGGGAATAGGGCGTCAGGAGGGCAAAGCTGTGCCGTCGGCGGGGCTGTGCCGATCCCTGGGCGCGAAACCGGAAACACTTGCCCGGCGGCGTCTCTGCCGGGCCGGGCGCGCAACGGCCGGCTGCCCTTGCGGCTCCCGGAGCGCGTCACTAAGACTCCGTCAAGTCCCGCGCGCTACCCGTTTCCCGACATCAGAGGCAGGCCGCCATGAAAGATCCGATCCAGCTCTTCACAAGCTTCATCATCCCCACCGTGGAGGAGGTGAACGCCCGCGGCTCGATCCGCTACGACATCTTCTCCCGTCTGCTGAAGGAGCGGATCATCTTCGTCGCCGGTCCGGTGCAGGACGAGATGGCGACGGTCATCTGCGCCCAGCTGCTGTTCCTGGAGGCGGAGAACCCGTCGAAGGAAATCTCGATGTATATCAACAGCCCGGGCGGCGTCGTGACCTCCGGCCTGTCGATCTACGACACGATGCAGTACATCAAGCCCAAGGTCTCCACCGTCTGCATCGGCCAGGCGGCCTCGATGGGCTCGCTCCTGCTGACCGCCGGGGAGCCGGGGATGCGCTTCTCGCTGCCCAACAGCCGGATCATGGTCCACCAGCCCTCGGGCGGCTACCAGGGCCAGGCGACCGACATCCTGATCCATGCGCGGGAGACCGAGCGGCTGAAACGTCGGCTGAACGAGATCTACGTCCATCATACCGGCAACACCTATGAAAAGGTCGAGACGGCGCTGGAGCGCGACAACTACATGTCCGCCGACGAAGCCAAGGCCTGGGGCCTGATCGACGAGGTGATGTCGCCGCGCGGCAAGGCCGACGACGCGGCGAAGTGACAGGCGGCCCGCGCCGGGCTTGCCGGGGCGGTTAGGTGATTGTGGAGGTCCGGGCCTTGGCCTAGACTTCCACGAAGGGCAGAGGATGACGGATGGCGACGAACACCGGCGACAGCAAGAACACGCTTTACTGCTCGTTCTGCGGCAAGAGCCAGCATGAGGTCCGCAAGCTGATCGCGGGCC
>CAZRQN010000033.1:0-24151 GCA_964602115.1 uncultured Rhodobacterales bacterium | reverse complement strand
TTGAAGCCGAACCAGCCCACCCACAGCAGCGAGGCGCCAACCATGGTGAAGGTCAGCGAATGCGGCGGCATCGGCTCTCTGGGGAAGCCCACGCGCTTTCCGACGACGATACAGCCGACGAGACCTGCGATCCCGGCATTGATGTGGACAACCGTGCCGCCGGCAAAGTCGAGTGCGCCCCAGGCCCAGAGCAGGCCCTTGTCATCCGGGAAATCGACCAGGAAGTCCGGACCGGCCCAGAACCACACCATGTGGGCGATCGGATAGTAGGCCAGCAGCGACCAGCCGAGGACGAAAACCATCAGCGGCCAGAACTTGATCCGCTCGGCGAAGGCGCCGACGATCAGCGCCGGGGTGATGCAGGCGAAGGTCATCTGGAAGATGACGAAGGCATATTCGGGGATATAGACGTTGTTGGAGAAGGTCGCGGCATAGGTGCCGGCATTGACCCCCGCCAGCATCGCCTTGGACAGGCCGCCGACGTAGGGCGAGCCGGCGGTGAAGGCCAGAGAATAGCCGACCAGCACCCAGAGGACCGCCGCGAGCGAGACGATCATGAACACCTGCATCAGCACGCTGAGCATGTTCTTGGTCCGCACCAGGCCGCCGTAGAACAGCGCCAGCGCCGGGATCGACATCAGCAGGACCAGCGCCGAGGAAACCAGCATCCAGGTCGTGTCGCCCTTGTCCACCATGCCGGCCATCGCGGCGACATCGGGGTTCTTGATCGGTCCGGCGACCTCGGCCGCCTCCTGCGCCCAGGCGGGCAATGCAGCGAGCGCGGATGCCGCCAGCACCCCCAAGCCGCTTCTTTTTGCTAGCAAGTTCATGTGCTTCACTTTCCCCTGGCCCGCTCGGTTCAGAGCGCGTTGTCGTCGGTTTCGCCGGTGCGCACCCGCACGGCGTGCTCCACGTCGAGGACGAAGATCTTGCCGTCGCCGATCTTGTCGGTCCTGGCTGTCTTTGCGATCGTCTCGATCACCTGGTCGGCCAGGCTGTCGGCCACCACGATTTCGAGCCGCATCTTGGGCACGAAGTTCACGGCATATTCGGCGCCGCGATAGATCTCCGTGTGGCCGGACTGCGAGCCAAAGCCCTTGATCTCGGTCACCATCATGCCGCGCACGCCGATGGCGGTGAGCGCCTCGCGCACCTCATCGAGCTTGAACGGCTTGATCGCTGCGATGATGAGTTTCACCCCTGCCCCTTTCCCGTTGTGAACGATCCCCGCACGGGGGTCGCAGCGAATGAAGGGACAGGCGCCGCCGGTGCCTCAAGAAAGCAGGGCCGGATTTTCTGCACTGCAGTAGAGTTTCTGCCCGTTTTTTGCACTTTTTTTGCGCATTGCCCGAAAATTAGGCGATACGGAATCGGCCGGGCCTGCCGCCTTTCCGTTCCGGGGCGTCCACGCTAGTCTGCCGCGCGAACCCGGCGGCTGGCGAACCGGGGCGAGAGAGAGCAGATGGCGGACAAGGGCAAGGGGCGGCTGGTCGCCGACCGGCGCTATTCAGCGGCGGCGGAAAAGCCTGCGCCGCCCAAGCGTCCGCCGCGCCGCGCCCGCCCGCCGCGCCGGCGCCGCGGGCCGCTGGGCTGGATCGGCGGCCTTTTCCGGCTTCTGGTCCGGGTGCTCTGGGGCCTGGCATGGCGCGGGGCGGCGGCGCTGGCTTTGGCGGTCTTTGGCGCCACTGCCTATTTCTATGCCCAGCTTCCCGAACTGGATGCGCTGCTCGACGGGCGCGCGCGCGGTTCGGTCACGCTTCTGGACCGCGACGGCGAGGTCTTTGCCTGGCGGGGCGAGACCTTCGGCGGCCATATCGACGCCGCCTCGGTCTCCCCCTTCCTGAAGAACGCCGTGATCGCCTCGGAGGACAAGCGCTTCTACTGGCATCTCGGCGTGTCGCCGCGCGGCATCGCCTCGGCCATCCGCATCAACCTGCGCGAGGGGCGCGGTCCGCTGGAGGGCAACGGCGGCTCGACCATCACCCAGCAGGTGGCCAAGCTCATCTGCCTGGGCGTGCCATTCGATCCCGCTGTCTGGAAGAACGAGACGGAATACGAGGCCGACTGCCGGCAGGGCAGCCTTTGGCGCAAGATCAAGGAGATGCCCTTCGCCTTCGCACTGGAGGCCAGGTTCTCCAAGGACGAGATCCTGTCGATCTACCTCAACCGCGCCTATCTCGGCGCCGGGGCGCGTGGCTTCGAGGCGGCGGCACAGCGCTACTTCGGCAAGAGCGCCAACGAGGTCGATGCGGCGGAGGCGGCGATGCTGGCCGGGCTTCTGCCGGCGCCGTCCTACTATGCGCCCACCGGCAACCTCAAGCGCAGCCAGGAGCGCGCCTCGGTGGTGATCGGGCTGATGGAGGAGCAGGGTTTTCTCGACGCCGCCGAGGCGGACGAGGCGCGAAAGTATCCGGCGCAGCTCTCCAAGGCCGCCGCCGCCAACACCGGCAGTTCCTTCGCCGACTGGGTGATGGAGGAGGGCCCGGAGTTCCTGACCCGCACCACCACCGAGGATGTCATCATCCGCACGACCTTTGACAAGCGCCTGCAGAAAGCGGCGGAGGACGCGCTGGACTTCATCTTCGAGACCAAGGTGAAGGCGGGCTCGAAAGCGCAGGCGGCCATCGTGGTCATGTCGGCCGACGGGGCGGTGCGCGCCATGGTCGGCGGGCGCGAGACCAAGAGTGCGGGGGAGTTCAACCGTGCCACCCATGCCAAGCGGCAGACCGGCTCGTCCTTCAAGCCCTTCGTCTATGCCGCAGCGCTGGATCTCGGCTGGTCGCCGCTCGACTATGTCGAGGATGCGCCGCTGACCATCAACATCCCCGGTTCGGGCCCCTGGTCGCCGCAGAATTACACCGATGACTACCAGGGGACCGTCACCCTGACCGAAGCCCTGAAGAAGTCGCTCAACATCCCGGCGGTTCGGGTGTCCGAGGCGGCGGGACGCGACGTGGTGCGCAAGGTCGCCGCCGATTTCGGCATCCAGAGCGATCTGGCCGTCGGGCCGGCGCTGGCGCTCGGCGTCTCCGAATCGACCCTGGTGGAGATGACCGGCGCCTATGCCGGCATCCTCAACGGCGGATCCTCGGTAAAGCCCTATGGCCTGATCGACCTGCGTCTGCAGGGCGAGGACAGCCCGCTTTTCGGACAGGAGGGCGGCCTGGGCGAGCGGGTGATCTCGGAGCGGGCCGCGCGCGAGCTGACCTGGATGATGATGCAGGTGATCGAAAGCGGCACCGGCACGAGGGCCAAGCTTCCCGACCGGCAGGCGGCCGGCAAGACCGGCACCACCCAGGCGGCGCGCGATGCCTGGTTCCTGGGGTTCACCGCCGACTACGTCGTCGGCGTCTGGATGGGCTATGACGACAACACGCCGCTGAGCGGCGTGACCGGCGGGGGGCTGCCGGCGGAGATCTGGCACGAGGTGATGCTGCGGGTCAGCGAGGGCACCGAACCCAAGCCGCTGCCGATGCTGGAGCCGGTGCCGCCGTCACCGGCCGATCCCTATGGGCAGACGCCCCTTCCGGGTCAGGGCGCGGATGTGCCGCTCAACGACCCTCTGGCGGATGCCCCGCAGGCGGATGTGCCGATCTACGATCCCTGGGCGCAGGATCCGGCGCCGCCGCAGGAAAAGAAGAAAAAGAAGAAGCGCAAGAACGATCCGGTCGAGGATGTCCTGCGCGATATCCTGGGGCTGAAGAAAAAGGACTGACGCCGGGCGCTCAGGTCTTCTTCAGCGTCGCGACCAGCGCATCGACATCCCCACCGGCGCGATCGAGCATGGCGCCGATCTCGGCCCTTTCGGAGGCGAGCATGTTCACGCCCTCGATGATGATGTTGAAGAACTTGTTGCGCCCCGACTTGTCAGAGACATGCCAGCGCAGATCGAAGGGCGCCTGGCCCTTGAGATGGGCGACCGAGACCACCTCGTAATAGCTCTTGATCGGGCGGGCATCGGTCACCTCGATCCGTCCGCCGATGAACTCGCGGAAACGGCGGCCGTATTTGCGCGAGATATAGCCCTGGAACGCGGTGGTGAAGGCCGAGAGCTGCGCGGAGGAGGCCTGGCGCGCCGCCGGGCCGAGAGCGGAGCGGGCGATCACCGCGACGTCGGCATATTTGACGAAGAGACGCTCGAAATCGGCGAGCATCGCGCTCTCGGACTTGCCGGAGTTGATGATGCTGTTGACGTCGCCCACCGCCCCGTCGATCAGCGCCCGCGCCGAATTCACATCGAGCGCCAGGGCCCGGATCGGCGAAAGCGCCAGCGCCACCGTGCCGATGGCGCCGGTTCCGAAACCGCGCCGGGTCAGAAGGGGAAGGGTTGCGGGCTTACGGAGCATAGGGGTCCTCATAGGGATCGACGAAATCGTCCCCGCCGGCTGCGGCCCCGGCGTCCTGGCCGAGTTCGTAGCGGCGGTTCTGAAGATACAGCAAGCGCGCCTGCGCGTAACTGTCCGCGCTTTCGTAGAGTATGGAGTCGTAGGTGGTCTTGTAACGATAGCGATCACCAAGAGTTGAGCCGAAACCGGCAGCGGTGATCGCGGTCGCATGTTCGGGGAAGGCCAGGCGCACCGGATTCATCGCGAAATCGACGATGCGCCCCACCGTATCGCGGTCGGTGGAGGGGCCAAGGATCGGAAGCTCCTGGTAGGCGCCCTCGGGCACGCCCCAGACATGAAGCGTCTCGCCGAAATCGGTCGGATCGCCCTCGACGCCCATGGCCCGGGCCGGATCGAACAAGCCGCCGATGCCGATCGTGGTGTTGATGGCAAAGCGCAGGGTATTTCCCGCCGCCTTGCCGATCCGGCCCTGCAGGAGGTTGTTCACCACGTCACCGGGCAGGTCGAGGTTGCCGGCGAAGTTGGCGACCCCCTGGCGCAGGGGCTCGGGCACCACGCCGCCATAGGCGCCGGAGGCCGGCCGGAAGAAGGCCCGGTCCACCGCCTGGTTGAAGGCGTGGACCTCGCGGTTCTTCGCCTCGTCGGGATCGTCCATGCCCTGGGGCACCGGCGCGCCGGCGCATCCCGCAAGCAGGAGAACGGCCGGAAGCGCGGCCCAACGCGAAAGCGACGCTATCAATTCGTTAACTGCCATCGTCCTAAGGTTTCGGCGCGAGCGGCGGATGAGGCCGTCCGTCCGCTGACCAAGGCATAGGCAGAGCGGCGGCCGGGTGCAACCGCAAGGCGCCGGCAAACCGGCGGGACGGCGAAAGGTCGCGAAAGGCCCGTCTGTTTCTGCGGCAGAAAAGGGATGTACATGCGCCTTCGGGGCGATGACGCCGGCACTGACGTGGAAGGTTCCGCCTCGATCAGGGACCTTCTGCCCCAGCGAGACGGTCTTTTCGTCGCCGTGGTCGCATTTTCGGCGGCGATGAACCTCCTCCTGCTCACCGGGCCGGTCTATATGGTTCAGGTCTATGGCCGGGTTTTGCCCGGCGGCTCGGTTCCGACCCTGGCCGCCCTGTCGCTGCTGGCGGCATTCCTCTTCGGCCTCCTCAGCCTGCTTGATTCGGCGCGGGCGCGGATCGTGGCCCGCATCGGGGCCCGGCTGCGCGACCGGCTCGAACCCCGGGTGATGGCATCGGCGCTGGACCGGGCGGGGCGCTGCCCCGGCGATCCCCTTGCCGCAGGCGCCGAGGAGGATCTTGAGTCCCTGCACCGCTATTTCGCCAGCGCCGCGCCGCTGGCGTTGGCGGATCTGCCCTGGACGCCGCTGTTCCTGGTCGCCGCCACGGCGCTGCATCCGCTGCTTGGGCTGGCGGCTTTGGGCGGCACGGTGATGGCGGTGACGCTCGCCTGGGGGCAGCAGCACGCCCTGCGTTCGCCGATGGCTGCGGCCGCTGCCGCAGCGGCGCAGGCGGCGCGTCTTTCCGCAAGCCTGCGCGCCGAGGCGGAGGCGGTCCGGGCGCTGGGCCTTGCCCCGCCAGCCCTGGCGCGCTGGCGGGCGGCGCGGCAGGTCGCCATGGGCCGGGCACTGGCCGGCGCCGACCGGGCGGCGCGGTTCCAGGCGCTGTCGCGGACGTTGCGGTTGATGCTGCAATCCGCCGTCCTCGGCCTTGGCGCCTGGCTGGTGCTGCGCGGGGCGCTCGACGGCGGCGCGATGATGGCGGCCTCGGTCCTGACCGGGCGGGCGCTGGCGCCGGTGGAAGGCGCCATCGGCCACTGGCCGCTGGCCGAACGCGCGCGCAGCGCCCGCGCCCGTCTGCACCGCCTGCTGGTGGAGGAGCCCGGGCGCCCGGTCCCCATGGCCCTGCCCCGGCCCGCCGCGCGGCTGGAGGTCAGCGGGCTGCGCCTCGCGCGGCCGGGGGGAGGGCCGCCGCTGCTCGACGGCCTGAGCTTCCGCCTGGAACCGGGACAGGCGCTTGGGGTCATCGGCCCCTCGGGCGCCGGCAAGACCGCGCTCGCCCGGGCACTGGCGGGGATCTGGCCGCCTTCCGACGGCAGCATCCGGCTCGACGATGCGACGCTCGACCGTTACCCGGAGGCGACCCTTGCGGCGCTGCTCGGCTATCTGCCGCAGAGGGTGACGCTGCTGGACGGCAGCATTGCCGAGAACATCGCCCGGCTGGCGCCCGGCGCCGATCCCGCCGGCATCGCCGCCGCCGCCCGCGCCGCCGGAGCGCATGAGATGGTGCTGCGTCTGCCCCAGGGCTACGACACCCGCGTCACCGCGCCGGGGGATGCGCTGTCCGGCGGGCAGGTGCAGCGCATCGGCCTCGCGCGGGCACTGCATGGCGGCCCGGTGATGCTGCTGCTCGACGAGCCCAGCGCCCATCTTGATGCCGAGGGGGCCGAGGCGCTGAATGCCGCGCTGCGGGCACACAAGGCGGGGGGCGGCATCGCCGTGGTGATGACCCACCGCCCGGCGGCGATCCGCGACTGCGAGCTGATCCTGGCGCTGGCCGGCGGCCGGCAGCGTGCCTTCGGCCCAAGGGCGCAGGTCCTGCGCGAGATCTTCGGCCCCGGGCCGGGCGGTCTGCGCGTGGTCGGCGGCGAGGGCCGGGCGTGAACGGCGCCGCGCTTTCGGCGCGCGGGCCGGTGCTGTCCGGCCTTGCGGCGCTGGCCCTGTTCCTCGGCGGCTTCGGCCTGTGGTCGGTCGCCGCACGGATCGAGGGGGCGGTTGTCGCTCCGGGACGGATCGAGGCGGCGCTGGCGCCCCAGGCGGTCACCCATCCCGAAGGCGGGACGGTGGCGGAGGTCCGGGTCCGCGAAGGGCAGAGGGTGGCGGCCGGCACGCTGCTCGTCCGGCTTGACCCGACCTTGCTTGCCGCCGAGCTTTCGGTGGTGGAGGCGGCGCTGCAGACCGGCGCGGCGCGGCAGCTGCGCCTTGAGGCGGAGCGCGATGGGGCGACAGCGCTGGCCTTTCCGCCGGAACCCTCCGAACACCTGGCGGTGCAGGCCGGTGAGGCGCGACTTTTCGCGCTGCACCTGCAGACGCAGGCGGCGGACAACGGGCGGCTGCGGCAACGGATCGCGCAGTCCCGGGCGGAGATCGACGCCATCGACGCCGAACTGGCCGGCGTCACGCGGCAACGGGCGCTGATCGCCGGGGAACGCCCGCAGGTGGAGGCCCTCACGGCACGCGGGCTTGCTCCTGCGGCAAGGCTTTTGGACATGCAGCGGGAGGAGGCGCGACTGGACAGCGCCGCCGGAGCGCTGGCCGCGCGCAGGGCGTCGGCGGAGGACCGGGTGGCCGAGCTTGAATTCGAACTGGCTCAACTGCCCGCCGCCCGCCGGGCCGAGGCCGAGAGCGAGTTGCACGCGCTGGCCGAGCGGCAGGCCGAGCTTGCCGGGCGCCGACGGATCCTGAGGGAGCGGATCGCGCGGCTCGATCTGGTCGCGCCGGTTTCGGGCACCGTGCTGGCGCTCCGCGTCACGGCGCCGGGATCGGTGCTGCGCCCGTTCGATCCGGTGCTGACCCTGGTGCCCGAAGTGCAGGCGCCGCTGGCAACAGTCGAGGTGCCGCCGGCAGCGGCCGAGGATCTGCACCCTGGGCAGGCGGTGCGGCTGGTTCTCGACCGCTCGCCCGACGGAACCGCGACAGAGCTTCGCGGACGGGTGCGGATAATCTCGGCCGCGCCGCTGTCCGACCCGCAGGGGCGGCAGCTCTACCGCGCGGAAGTGGGGCTGGACCCGGGCGAGGCGGCGCGACTGGGCGGCCGGGCACTGCCGGCGGGCCTGCCCCTGACCGCCTATTTCGCCACCGGGCCGCGACGGCCGCTGGACCTTTTGACCGCGCCTTTCACCATGTGGTTCGCCCGCGCCTTCCGCGAGGGATGACACCGGCGGCACCGAAACGTGCCCAGCATGCTGCCCCGGACGCTTCCGCCCGGCGACGGCAGGCGCTAGGTTCGCGCCAGACGCCTCTGGAGAAAGAAATGTCGATCGAGACCCGCCTTGCCGAACTCGGCATCACCCTTTCGGACGCGCCGCCGCCTGCGGCCAATTATGTGCCCTTCGTCAAGGTCGGGGGCCTCGTCCATGTTTCCGGTCAGATCAGCGCCGGGGCGGAAGGGCGGATCACCGGCAAGCTCGGCGCCGGGATGAGCGTGGAGGAAGGTGCGGCCGCCGCCCGCGCCTGCGCCATCTCGCTGCTCGCCCAGGTGCGCAGCGCCTGCGGCGGCGACTGGTCGCGCTTTCGCCGGGCGGTGAAGCTCGTGGGTTTCGTCAACTCCACCGCCGATTTCACCGACCAGCCGAAAGTGATCAACGGCGCCTCCGATCTGCTGGTGGCCGTCCTCGGCGATGCCGGACGGCACGCCCGCTCGGCCGTTTCGGCTGCCAGCCTGCCCTTCGGCGTGGCGGTGGAGATCGAGGGAATTTTCGAGATCGACGCCTGAGGACGCCATGACCACCCCTGCCCGCCCGCCGGTCCGCGTGCCGGTGCCGAGCGCCCTGCTCCGCCTGCCGATCGCCCACCGCGCCCTGCATGACCGGGCTGCGGGCCGGATCGAGAACTCTCCCGCCGCGATCGCCGCGGCGGTCGATGCCGGCTATGCCATCGAGATGGATCTGCAGCTGTCGAAGGACGGCGTGGCCATGGTGTTCCACGACGACGCGCTGGACCGGCTGACGGCGGAAAAGGGGCCGGTACGGGAGCGCACCGCAGCAGAGCTCGGCCGGATGCGGCTGACCGGCGGAGCGGACCGCATCCCGACCCTGGCCGAAGTTCTGGCCATGGTCGCCGGCCGCGTGCCGTTGCTTCTGGAACTCAAGGACCAGTCTCATCGCAAGGCCGGGACCGATGGCCGGATGGAGGCCTCCGTTGCCGCAAACCTTAAGGATTACCGGGGCGATGTGGCGGTCATGTCCTACAATCCCGACATGGTGGCGGAACTGGCCCAACGCGCGCCTGCGGTCGCGCGCGGGATCACCAGCTCGTCCTATGGGCCGGAGGACTGCGGCGACATTCCCGAGGCCGAATGCGCGCATCTGCGCGCGATCCTCGACTATGATCGCGTGGGCGCCAGCTTCATCAGCCACGAGGCGACCGATCTCGACCGTGCGAGGGTGGCGGAGCTGAAGGCGCAGGGCGCGCGCATCCTGTGCTGGACGATCCGCTCGCCGCAGGAAGAGGCGGCGGCGCGGAAGGTTGCCGAGAACGTGACCTTCGAGGGCTACACCGCCGCGTTCCCGGCTTGACCCCGCCGCGCGCCACGCTTTCCTGTCCGCCGGAGGCGGAGATGGACAGCGAGCCGGTCGAGGTAACCCTGCATGGCGGCGTCGGCGAGGTGCCGGCGGCGGATTGGGATGCGCTGGCCAATCCCGGCGGCGGGCGGCCGGTGGACCCGTTCACCACCCACAGGTTCCTGCTGGCGCTGGAAGCGTCGCGCTCGGTCGGGCCGCGCAGCGGCTGGACGCCGCGCATACTGACCGCGCGGGCGGGCGGACGGCTGATCGCGGCGGCGCCGATGTATGCCAAGAGCCATTCCCAGGGCGAATACATCTTCGACCACACCTGGGCGCAGGCGCTGGAACGCGCCGGGGGGCGCTATTACCCCAAGCTGCAGATCGCCGTCCCCTTCACCCCGGCCACCGGGCGACGCCTTCTGACCGCTCCGGGCGAGGAGGTGCGGGGCCGTGCGGCGCTGATCGCTGCGGCAACGCAGATCGCCGAGCGCAACGGGCTTTCCTCGCTGCACATCACCTTCTGCACGGCGGAGGAGGCGGCGGCGGGAGCGGAGATGGGCCTTCTCCACCGCGTCACCCAGCAGTTCCACTGGGAGAACCGGGGCTACCTCGGCTACGAGGATTTCCTCGCCACGCTGGCCAGCCGCAAGCGCAAGGCCCTGCGGCGGGAACGGGCCGAGGCGCAGGGCTTCGGCGGCACGATCCGGGCGCTGACCGGAGACGAACTGCGTCCGGCGCATTGGGATGCGTTCTGGGCCTTCTACCAGGACACGGGCGGGCGGAAATGGGGCTCGCCCTATCTGACACGGCCGTTCTTCGATCTCGTCCACGAGACCATGCGCGACGACGTGCTGCTGATCCTGGCGGAGCGCGACGGGGTTCCGGTGGCGGGGGCGCTGAACTTCATCGGGCGCGAGACGCTTTTCGGCCGCTACTGGGGCTGCATCGAGCATCACCCCTTCCTGCATTTCGAACTGTGCTACCATCAGGCCATCGACTGGGCGATCGCGCAGGGGCTGCGGCGGGTGGAGGCCGGGGCCCAGGGCGAGCACAAGCTGGCGCGCGGCTATCTGCCGGTGGCGACGCATTCGCTGCACTGGCTGGCCGATCCCGGGCTGGAGCGCGCGGTCGCCCGCTATCTGGAGGCCGAGCGGCAGGCGGTCGGGCAGGAGATCGAGGTGATCACCGCCTATGGCCCCTTCCGGCGCGGGCCGCTGCAGGGCGCGGAGGAACAGGAATGAGGGGCACGGCATGGCGGATCTGACCTACTGGACCAATCCGATGTCGCGCGGGCGCATCGGCCGCTGGATGCTGGAGGAAGTGGGCGAGCCCTATGAGGCGGTGATCGTCGATTTCGGCGCGCCGATGAAAGCGGCGGAATATCGCGCGATCAATCCGATGGGCAAGGTTCCGGCCCTGCGCCATGGCGGGCGGATCGTCACCGAAGTGGCGGCGATCATCGCCTATCTGGCCGAGGCCTTTCCCGGCGCCGGTCTGTTGCCGGAGGATCGCGCCTCCTTTCTCCGCTGGATGTTCTTCGCTGCGGGCCCCTGGGAGCAGGCGGTGGTCAATGCCTCCTTCGGCTGGGTGCCCGCCTCGCCCCGGGAGGCTGGCCGCACCGGCTATGGCAGTCTGGACGCGGTGGCGCGCACGGTGAGCGACCATCTGGAGCGCCATGACTACTTCGCCGACGGACGTTTCACTGCGGTGGATGTCTATCTGGGCAGCCAGATCGGCTGGGCGTTGCGCTTCGGCTCCGCGCCGGTGACCGACACGATGCGCGCCTATTGGGCACGGATCGCCGCGCGTCCGGCGCTGGCGGCGGCCAATGCGAAGGACGATGCCCTGATGCCGAAGAGGGAGTGAGCCGATGGCGACGCTGCTGACCGAAACGGAACGGAAAGAGGCGCTTCCTTCGCTGGGTGACAGCGGCTGGCAGGCAGTGCCGGGGCGGGACGCGATCCGCAAGATCTGGAAGTTCCGCAACTTCTCCCAGGCCTGGGCCTTCATGTCGCGCGCGGCGCTGGCGGCGGAGAAGCTGAACCACCACCCGGAATGGACGAATATCTACAATGCGGTGGACGTGACGCTGACCACGCATGACTGCGGCGGGCTGTCGGCGCTGGATGTGAAACTGGCCCGGCAGATGGACGGTTTTGCCGGGGATACCGAAGTGCAGCAGGATCACGGACTGCCGGTGACCTGCCTCTGCGGGCTAAAACCCGGGCAGGCCTGAGCGGCCTGCCCGGCATCAGGTCAGCCGGCCTTGTAGACCTTGTGGCAGGCGCCGCAGGCACCCCCGACATTGCCCATGCCCGCCTGGACGCCTTCGAGCGTGGTCGCATCAAGTGCCGTGGCTGCGGCACCGAGCGCGTCGGCCTTGGCCTTGAAGTCGTCCCAGCTCGTCCAGATCTCTTCCTTGGCGGCCGATTTCGGATCGGTCGCATGCGCCTCGAAGGCGGCCGGGATCGCGGCGGCATTGGCGATCAGCGTCGCCTTGGCGGCTTCGGCGGCGGCGGCATCGAAGGCGACCTCGCCCTTGGCCATGCCGCCCAGGACCTTGGCGGCGCCGGCATTGGCATCCATCAGTTCCTGGCGGGCCTTGACCGCCGGATCGGTGGCTTCGGCGGCAAGAACGGCGGTGGCGGCGAGGGCGCAGAGGATGAAGGCGGATTTCGTGAGGAATCGCATGAGGCTGGCTCCCGGCTGGTTGAGGCCGGTGGAGCATAGGCGCGGGCCTTTGCCACGCCCAAGGGGTTTTCCGGCCCGGGGGACTCGCCTCACGCGATTGTCAACGTCCGGCGGGGGCGGACTCGACTCCGGGGTGGCGGGCCGGTAACAAGAACATAAAGGGAACATGCGCATGGCCCACCGCCGCATCCTGTCGCTGTGGTTTCCGCGGCTGGCCGCAGAACGCCATCTGCGGCGCCTGTCGGCGGCACTGCCGCCGCCGCTGGCGGTGGTGGGGGACCGCCGGGGGGCGCAGGTGCTGACCTCGCTCACCGCCGGGGCCGAGGCAGCGGGGCTGGCGCGCGGCCAGCCGCTGCGCGATGCCACCGCGATGTGCCCGGCACTGCTGACCCGGGCCGAGGATCCGCTGGCCGAGGCGACTTTCCTCACCGTGATGCGCCGATGGGCGGGCAAGTTCAGCCCCTGGGTGGCCGAGGAACCGCCGGAGGCGCTGGTCGTGGATCTCACCGGCTGCGCCCATCTCTTCGGCGGCGAGGCGGCGCTGCTGGCCGAGGTGGAGGCCGATTGCGCCAGCCTGGGGCTGACCCTGCGCGCCGGGGTGGCCGATACGCGCGGCGCGGCCTGGGCCCTGGCGCGGTTCGCCGGCCGCACGCCCCAGACCGGGCGCAGCGGCGATGCGGTGGAGCAGGAGGCGCGGGCCACCCGCGCCCGGGCCGCGAAGCGCCGGGGCTGGGCCCCGCCCGCCGGCCCGCCCGGGCCGGCCACCGAGGGCGTGGCGCAGGGGGTGATCGCGGCTCCCGGCCATACCCGCCGCGCGATCGGCGACCTGCCCATCGCTGCGCTGCGGCTGGAGGCCGAGGCGGTGGAGGGCCTGACCCGGCTCGGCCTGCGGCGGGTGGAGGATCTGCTCGGCCTGCCCCGGGCCGCGCTGGCCCGCCGCTTCGGCACCGGCACGCTGCGGCGGCTCGACCAGGCCCTGGGGGTGGAGCCCGAGCCGGTGGCCCCGGCCCGCGCGCCGCTGCACTTCGCGGTGCGGCTGACCCTGCCCGAACCCATCGGGCTTGTCGCCGATGTCCAGGCCGGGATCGACCGGCTGCTGCCGGCGCTGTGCGAGCGCCTGCGCGCCCGGGGCCGGGGGGCCCGGCGGGTGCGGCTGGAGGCCTTCCGCGCCGATGGCGGGGTGGAGCGGGCCGAGATCGGCCTTGCCCGGCCTGCCGACACGCCCGAGCGCATCCGCCCGCTGCTGGCGCTGAAGCTCGACGGGCTGGAGGCCGGTTTCGGCTTCGACGTGCTGCGTCTGGAGGCGCTGGACACCGAGCCGGTCTATGACACCCAGCATCGCGGCCCGGGTGCCACCCCGGGCACGGCGCTCACCGACCTCATCGGCCGGCTGGGCGCCCGGCTGGGGCTGGAGGCGGTGATCCGGCTGCGTCCGGCCGAAAGCCATATTCCGGAGAAGACCGTCACCCGGCACATGGCCGCCTTCAGCGAGCCCTTCCCCGGCCCCTGGCCGGAGCCGCGCGCCCCGCGTCCGCTGACCATGTTCCGCCCCGAGCCCGTCCATGGCGGCGAGGGGCCGCAGGTGCCGCTGGCCTTCCGCTGGCGGCGGCGCGACTTCCGCCTGGCCCGCGCCCGGGGGCCGGAGCGGATCGCGCCGGAATGGTGGCTGGACGATCCCGCCTGGCGCTCCGGCGCCCGCGACTACTGGTTCGTCGAGACCGAGGACGGCACCCGGCTGTGGCTGTTCTATGCCCATGGCGGGCAGGTCTCGGGCGGCTGGTACTGTCAGGGCCGCTTTGCCTGAGTGCCGGAAAGAAGAAGGGGCCGCCGGCGCCGGCGACCCCTTCCGAGTTCCAAGGAGATGGGCCAGTTAGGAGCTAGAGGCCCAACCAGACACGCTTTTCCGAAGGGCTGCCCTCAGAAGACGCGCCTCCTGGCTGTCCCGACACCTCTCTCCAATATCCCTCTAGACACTGGATCACCTCCTTTCAAAAGTTGCCGATGGGGCGGAGCGTGACACAGATTTGGTGTTTGTCAAAAGCTTTCACGCTACCCTTGCGGCGTAGCGCGCGATCGCCCAGCGGAACGGCAACAGCGCAACCAAGGCCAGCATCAGCTTGACCCACCAGTCGGCAATGGCCAGCGAAACCCAGAGCGGTGCGGCATGGCCGAAGCCCAGAACCGGCAGGATCTCGTTCGCCCAGCCCACGTCATTGCCCGGCTCAAGAAAGGTGAAAGCCGCAGAAAAGGCGATCGAGAAGAAGATCAGCGTGTCGAGCGTGGCCCCGAACAGCGTGGAGACCAGCGGCGCGTGCCACCAGCGCGAGCGGCGCAGCCAGTCGAAGACGGTGACGTCGAGAAGCTGGGACACGAGGAAGGCCAGGCCCGAGCCCAAGGCCACGCGGAAGGTGACGAGCGGGCCGAACTCGCCCTGGATCTGCGTGCCGATGAAGGAGCAGACGAGGCCGGTCACGAACCCCGCCAGCACCACACGGCGGGCGGCGGTGACACCTTGCACGCGGTTAGTCAGGTCGTTGACCAGGAAGGAGAAGGGATAGGTGAAGGCGCCCCAGGTCAGCCAGGGGCCGGCGAGGAACTGCACAAGGATGTTCGAGGCCACGACGATCGCGGCCATGGCAAGGATGGCGGGAAGGAGGCGCATTGGCGAAAGGTCCGTTTTGGCAAGGTGGCGGAAACTTGGCTCCCGATGCCGGGAGCGGCGCGCGGTTACGCTGCAGACCCGGGGCTGTCAACCGGATGAGGGGTCCGCGGCTTGCGTGCAGCCGAGGATTCGGGCTTGATCGCCGCAAGGGCGCGGCAGGCGCCGGCAGGGGGCGGGAATGGTGGACGGGCGCAAGCGCATCTGGGGCTGGTACTTCTTCGACTGGGCCAGCCAGCCCTACAATACCCTGCTCATCACCTTCATCTTCGCCCCCTACATGAAGGATCTCCTGAGCGACGGCACACGGGCGCAGGCGGTCTGGGGCTACGGGATCGGCGCGGCGGGGGTGCTGATCGCGGTGCTGTCGCCGCTTCTGGGCACCATCGCCGACAAGGCCGGCGGGCGGATGCGGTTCATCTGGCTGTTCTCCCTCCTTTATGTCCTCGGCGCCTGGGGCCTGTGGTACGCCGCGCCGGGCAGTTTCAACCTGACGCTCGTCATGCTGTGCTTCTGCATCGGCATGATCGGGATGGAATTCGCCACCACCTTCACCAATGCGATGATGCCCGACCTCTGCTCCCCCGAGGAGATGGGGCGCATCTCCGGGGCCGGCTGGGCCTTTGGCTATGTCGGCGGGATGATCGCGCTCATCATCATGCTGACGCTGCTGGCCGAGAACGCCTCGGGCAAGACGCTGATCGGCATCGCGCCGATCCTCGGCCTTGATGCGGCGGCGCGGGAGGGCACGCGCTCGGTCGGGCCGCTGACGGCGATCTGGTATGCGGTCTTCATGATCCCCTTCTTCCTCTGGGTGAAGGAGCCGGCCAAACAGGGCGCGATCAGCATCTCCGCCGCCGCCCGCACCGCCTGGCCGGACCTGATGGCCAGCCTGCGGGCCCTGCCCGCGCAATCCTCGCTCTTCACCTATCTCTTGTCCTCGATGTTCTACCGCGACGCGCTGAACGGCATCTTCGTCTTCGGCGGCATCTATGCGGCGGGCGTGCTGAACTGGACGGTCATCGATGTCGGCATCTTCGGCATCCTCGGCACGATCACCGGCGCGATCTTTGCCTGGCTGGGCGGCCGGGCGGACAGCCTGTACGGCCCGAAGCCGGTCATCACCTTCACGGTGATCCTGCTGGCGCTGGTCACGCTCGGCATCGTCTTCGTCACCCGGCAAAGCGTGTTCGGCATGGCGGTGGGGCCGGAAAGCCGGCTGCCCGACATCGCCTTCTACGTCCTGGGCGGGCTGATCGGCGCCGGGTCCGGCGCGCTGCAGTCGGCAAGCCGGACGATGATGGTGCGCCAGGCCGATCCGGCCCGCATCACCGAGGCCTTCGGCATGTATGCGCTGACCGGCAAGGCCACGTCCTTCCTCGCGCCGCTGTCGATCGGTATCGTCACCGACCTGACCGACAGCCAGCAATGGGGCATCGTGCCCGTCATCGCGCTGTTTCTCATCGGTCTGGTCCTTTTGGCCGGGGTACGGCCGGACGGTGCGGGAAGGACGGCATGAGCAGGCGGACGATCGGGATGCGGATGGGCGGCGCGGGCGTTCTGGCGGCGTTTCTCGCGCTGGCGGGGGCCGGCATGGCCCTGGCGCAGGAAAAGGCCAACCTGCTCTTCGGCGCGGTGAGTGCGCCGAGCCAGCAGGCGTCGATGCCGATCGGCAGCTATGCCAAGGGCTGCGCTGCCGGACTGGAGGAGTTGCCCGAGACCGGGCCGACCTGGCAGGCGATGCGGCTATCGCGCCACCGCAACTTCGGCCAGCCGGAGATGATCGCGTTCCTGAAGGACCTCTCGCTCCGCGCAACCGAGATCGGCTGGAAGGGTCTCTATATCGGCGACATCAGCCAGCCGCGCGGCGGGCCGATGACCTCGGGCCACGCCAGCCACCAGATCGGGCTGGACGCGGATATCTGGATGCTGCCGCCGAAGCGGCTGAACCTCAGCTATACCGACCGCGAAAAGATCAGCTCGATTCCGGTGCGTTCGGCCGACCAGCGTTCGGTGACCGAGAACTGGACCCCGAAGCATGCGGCACTGCTGGAGGCGGCGGCCTCGGACCCGCGGGTGGACCGCGTCTTCGTCGCGGCGGCGGTCAAGATCGAGATGTGCAAGACCGCCCGCGCCTCGGACAAGAAGTGGCTGCAGAAGATCCGCCCGATCGCCGGACATGACACGCATTTCCATGTGCGCCTGAAATGCCCCAAGGGCGCGCGGCTGTGCGAGACCCAGACGCCGACCGTGAACGAGTTGAGCAAGGGCGGAAACGGCTGCGACGAGACGCTGGACTGGTGGGTGACGGACTACCTCAATCCGCCCAAGTCCTCGGGCAAGAAGCCCAAGGACCCCGAGGCGCCGAAGAAACGCGGCCCGCGCGATTTCACCATGGCCGACTTGCCGAAGCAGTGCCAGGACGTGCTCGCCGCGCCCTGAGGCGTCGGACGCGGCTCAGCCGATCTCGATCACATCGACCGATTGCGCGCTGCGCGACAGGCCGGCGGCACGCAGCGAACCCTGCACCGGCGCCACATCGTCATAGTCCCGGCCGATGGCGACGGCGATATGCCCCTCGCCGGCGGTGCAGGCATTGGTCGGATCGTATTCGACCCATCCCGCCCGGGCGCCGCACCAGGCGCGGACCCAGGCATGCATCGCATCCGCACCCTCCAGCCGTTCCTTGCCCGGTGGCGGCTCGGTGCGAAGCAGGCCGGAGACATAGGCCCCCGGCACGCCCAGGGCGCGCAGACCGGTGAGCATGATGTGGCTGAAGTCCTGGCAGACCCCCCTGCCCAGAGCGAAGGCATGGGCGGCGGGCGTGTCCACCGTGGTTGCCAGGGCGTCGAAGACCATGTCGCGATGGATGGCCCGCCCGAGCGCCTCCACTGCCCCGCGCACCGAATCCGCGCCAGCGGCCGCCCGCGCCGCATAGGCGGCAATGGCACCATCGGCCGGAACCCGGGGGGACGGCGCGGTGAAGTGATGCGGCGATTCCGGGGCCAGCGAATTCACCGCCGCGAGCGCCCGCCCGATATCCTCCAGGGCGGGAGAGGGCGCCGCGCTTGCGGACGGCGCCAGGCGTTCCACCCTGGCGCGGAGGACAAAGCCGGTACGGTCCGAGGCCCGGCGATGCACCATTTCCGTGACCACATTGCCGAAGAAGTCGGTCCGGTCGGCGCGCTCGGCCGGTGCCGGGTTCGCGGCGATGTCGGCCGCGATCACCCTTTGCAGGCCCGGCAGGGAAAGCGGCCACAGGCGCAGCAGGTTGCGGCCGGCGGCGACCGGCGGGTCATAGGCATAGTCGAGCCGGACGGAGACCTCGTAGATCATGCGAAATAGCGCCGCGCCAGGAGGTCGGACAGGCGCGCCAGTGCCGCGCGCGTCTCGGCCAGCGCCGCCGCGTCCACCTCCTCGGGCCGCCGGACGGCAAGCCCGGTCTGGGCGAGAAGGATGAGCCGGGTCAGGTCGCCCATCGGCCCGTCGCGACCCTCTCCCGGAAGGCGGGCGATCTCGCGCTTCAACTCGGTCAGCTGGTACAGCAGCGCCCGGGGATTGTCGTCGTCGAGTGCCAGCAGATCCACCACCGTCTCGCGCCCGACGCCGACCGGGAAGCGGCGGCGGTGGGTCATCACGCTGTCGCCGATCTCGATCACCAGATCGAGGCTGCCGTCGGGCGCATCGGGCGCGGCGAAGTGCTGCAGCGCCGAGGCCATCGCATCGGCGCGTTCCAGCGACCGGCCGATGGTCAGGAAGCGCCATCCGGTCGAGCGGTACATGTTTTCGTGCACGAGACCCGCGAGGCCGGCGATCCGCCGCAGAAGCGCGGAGAGCGCGCTGGCAGCATCATCGCCGGGCTGCACCGTCTCCAGCATCCGGTGGGCCAGGGCCGAAAGCCGGTTCAGCGCATGCCAGCCATCCCCTGAAAAGCGCTCGCGCAGGCGGGCGGCGCAGGCGCGGGCACGGTCCAGCCGGTCCACCAGCGCCGGCACCACATCCAGCGCCTCGATCCCCTGCCCGGCGAGATGGGCGGCGATCTCGGCGAGAAGCGGCGTCTCGCCGCCGCTTTCGGCCAGCCGGCGATGATAGGCGCGTGCCAGCCGGGTCGCGGTTTCGGCGCGCTCGACATAGCGGCCGAGCCAGAAGAGGTTGTCGGCCGCCCGTGACGGCAAGGGCGAGCGGAAGGGGCGGCTGACCACCGGCTCGATGATCGTATGGGTGGAGACCGGCGTGTCGGACACGACCCAGACATCGGCGACCGAGCCTCCGGCCTGGATCGCCAGAAGGTCGGAGCCCTCGCCCTGGCCGATCCGCGCATAGCCGCCCTTCATCGCCAACCAGCCTTCGCGGGTGCGGGTGAGGAAGATGCGCAGGCTCATCGGCCGGGGCACCAGACCCTCGCCCTCCCAGACCGGCGTGGTGGACAGGCGGACCCGCTCCTGCCCGACAAGCGCGGCAGGATCACGGGCGAGCCAGTCGGCCACCTCCGGCGCATCTCCAGCAAGCGAGGCCTGCGCCGTCCCGAGCAGGCGGGTGGAAAGGGCCGGACCCACCACCATCTCTCCCGCCCGGGCCTCGACCTCGGCCCGCTCGGCCTCCTGGCCGCACCACCAGGTGGCGACATTGGGCAGCGCCAGATCCTCGCCCAGAACGGCGCGGGCGATACGCGGCAGGAAGGCGAGGAAGGCGCGGGTCTCCAGAAGGCCGGAGCCCAGCGCGTTGACGACCGTGAGGTTGCCGGCCCGCAGCGCGGCAAGCAGCCCCGGCGTGCCGATATGCGAACGCGGATCCAGTTCCAGCGGATCGGCGAAGGCAGCATCCAGCCGGCGCCAGAGCACATCCACCGGGCGTGGCCCCTCCACCGTGCGCAGGAGCGCGCGGCCGTTCTCCACCGTCAGATCCTCGCCCTCGACCAGCGAGAAACCGAGATAGCGGGCCAGATAGGCATGCTCGAAATAGGTGTCGTTCAAAGGACCGGGGGTCAGGATCGCCGGGCGGCTGTCGCGATGGATGCGCTGGATGTCCAGCCCGTCGCGGAACCTGCGGAAGAAATCCGCCAGCCGGTGGACATGGGCAGCGCGGAAGGCCTCGGGAAAGACGCGGCTGGTGGCGACACGGTTCTCCAGCGCGAAACCGGCACCCGAAGGCGCCTGGGTGCGGTCGCCGAGTACCCGCCAGCTGCCGTCGGGATTGCGGGCGATGTCGAAGGCGATGAAGTGCAGGTAGTGGCCCGATCGCGGCGCGATGCCGACCATGGGCCGCAGCCATTCGGAATTGCGGGCGACCAGCGCCGCCGGAAGGTGCCCCTCGCTGACCAGCCGCGCCGGACCGTGGAGATCGGCCATCACCGCTTCCAGAAGATCGGCCCGCTGGATCAGCCCGGCCTCGATCTGCGCCCATTCGGCCTCGTGCAGGATCACCGGGATCGGGCTCAGCGGCCAGTCGCGCTCGTCCGAGCCGCCCTCGCCGTACTGGCGGAAATAGACGCCGGCATCGCGCAGGTACTGGGCGGCCCGGGCGAAGCGGGTGTTGCGTTCGGTCTCCGACAGGTCGCCGAGGCCGGCAAGGAAGCCCCGCCAGACGGGCAGGATCCCATCCGGCCCCATCATCTCGTCGGCGACCCCCGGCCGGGGCCGGTAGCGGGCGAGGATCGCCTCTTCGGCGGTCCCGGGCTTTGGCACAGGCCCCACGGTCACAGCCCCGGCGGACGGCGCAGGTCGAGCGTCATCGGGAACTCCGGATGCGGCGCCTCGCGCACCGGCAGATAGGCCTGCGGCGTGTGGCCATGCGGCTCGAACCGCGCCAGTCGCCGCGCCTCGGCCTCGTTGCCGTTGACCGGGAAGGTGTCGTAGTTGCGCCCTCCGGGATGGGCCACATGATAGGTGCAGCCGGCCAGCGCCCGGCCCGACCAGGTGTCGTAGATGTCGAAGACCAGCGGCACATGCGGCGCGATGAGCGGATGCAGCGCGCTCGCGGGTTGCCAGGCCTTGTAGCGCACCCCGGCGATGGAAGCGCCATTGCCCGCCGGCCGGAGCGGCAGGCTGCGGCGGTTGCAGGTGACGGTATAGCGCCCGGGCTCGGCGGCGGTCAGCTTCACCTGAAGCCGCTCGGTCGAACTGTCGGTGTAGCGCACGGTGCCGCCGATGGCGCCGGTTTCGCCCAGCACATGCCAGGGCTCCAGCGCCATGCGCAGCTCCAGATGCGCGCCCTCGGCCTCCACCTCGCCGCAGAAGGGGAAGCGGAACTCGGCCAGCGCCTGGAACCACTCGGGCGAGAGGTCGAAGCCATGGGCCCGCAGGTCGGCCAGCACGTCGAGGAAATCGGCCCAGACGTGATGCTGCAGCATGAAACGGTCGTGCAGCGCCGTGCCCCAGCGGGTGAGCGGGCCGTCGAGCGGGCTTTGCCAGAACCTGGCGATCAGGGCACGGATCAGAAGCTGCTGGGCCAGCGACATCCGCGCGTTGGGCGGCATCTCGAAGCCGCGGAACTCCACCAGTCCCAGCCGTCCGGTCGGGCCGTCGGGGGAATAGAGCTTGTCGATGCAGATCTCGGCGCGATGGGTGTTGCCGGTGACATCCGTCAGGACGTTGCGCAGCAACCGGTCAACCTGCCACGGGAAGGTCTGGCCGCCGGTGCCGATCTGGCTGAGCGCGATCTCGGCCTCATAAAGCGAATCGTGCCGCGCCTCGTCGATGCGGGGGGCCTGCGAGGTGGGGCCGATGAACAGGCCGGCGAAGAGGTAGCTCAGCGAAGGATGCCGGTTCCAGTGCAGGATCAGGCTCTTGAGCAGGTCCGGCCGGCGCAGGAAGGGCGAGTCGTTGGGCGTGGCCCCGCCGACGACGACATGGTTGCCGCCGCCGGTGCCGGTGTGGCGCCCGTCGATCATGAACTTGTCGGCCCCGAGCCGCGCCTGCCGCGCCTCCTCGTAGATCGCCTCGGTGGTGGCGACGCAGTCGTCCCAGTTGGCGGCGGGATGGATGTTGACCTCGATCACCCCGGGATCGGGGGCGACGCGGATGACGTTCAGGCGCGGGTCGTGCGGCGGGGCATAGCCTTCGACATGCACTGGCAAGCCAAGCCGCCGGGCGGCGGATTCGGCCGCGCGCAGGAGGTCGAGATAGTCCTCCACATTCACCACCGGCGGCATGAAGACGCAGAGCCGGCCGTCGCGCGGCTCCACCGACAGGGCGGTGCGGATATAGCCGTCCACCTCCATCACTGGCGAGCCCTGCGCCACCTGCATCCCTTGCGGGCCGGAGGCGGTGAAGCTGGCCCGGGCCTGCTCGGCCGGCACGGGCTCCGTCGGCTGGAAGGGCGGCAGCGGCGGGCGTTCCACCGTGGGGTCGAGCGGGTTGATGAACGGGTATTGCGAGGCGGGCACCCAGGGCAGGCTGGCCAGCGGCAGGCGGTAGCCGACGGGGCTGTCGCCGGGGACAAGGAACATGTGCCCGCGCCGCAGCCGCCATTTCTCCGTGCGCCAGCGTCGCCCGGTCGCCCGTGACTGCCAGGACTGGATCGGCAGGATGAAGCCCGAGGGCACGGTCAGCCCGCGGTTGAAGACGGTCGCCAGCCGGTGCCTCTCCTCGGCATCCTTGAGCTGCGAATTGGCCGGGGTAACGTTCTCCGGCAGGTTGGCTTCCTTCACCAGCCATTCCGCCGGATCCTCGAAGGCGGGCAGGATGGCGTCGGTCTCGACCTGAAGGTCCTCGGCGATCGCGGTCAGCAGCGCCTCGGCCTCGGCCGGGCCGACGCCGGTTTCCGCCCCCTCGGCGGCGATCAGCGCCGGATCGGCCCAGACCGGCTGGCCGTCGGTCCGCCAGTAGAGCGAAAAGGTCCAGCGCGGCAGGGTCTCGCCCGGGTACCACTTGCCCTGACCGTAGTGCAGGAAACCGCCGGGGGCGAAACGGTCGCGCAGGCGGCGGATCAGCCGGTCGGCCAGCACCCGCTTGGTGGGCCCCACGGCGGCGGTGTTCCATTCCGCACTCTCGAAGTCGTCGATGGAGACGAAGGTCGGCTCGCCCCCCATGGTCAGCCGCACATCCCCCGCCGCCAGCGCCGCATCGACCTTGCGGCCAAGCGCGTTCAGCGCCTCCCATCCCGCGTCGGAGAAGGGCTTGGTGATCCGGGGATGTTCGGCCACCCGGGTCACCGTCATGTCGAAGGCGAAGTCGGTCTTCGTCGCCGGATCGCCGGTGAAGCCGCCGGTGATCGGCGCCGCGTTGCGGTAATGCGGCGTCGCCGCCAGCGGGATGTGGCTCTCCCCGGTCAGAAGCCCGCTGGTCGGGTCCATGCCGATCCAGCCGGCGCCGGGCAGATAGACCTCGGTCCAGGCATGCAGGTCGCAGAAATCCACCTCGGTGCCCGAGGGACCGTCCAGCGCCTTGAGATCGGGCTTGAGCTGGATCAGGTAGCCCGAGACGAAGCGCGCGGCAAAGCCGAGATGGCGCAGCGCGTTGACCAGAAGCCAGGACGAGTCGCGGCAGGAGCCCCTGGCCAGCGCCAGCGTCTCTTCCGGTTCCTGCACCCCGGGCTCCAGGCGGATGATGTAGCCCACCACCTGCGACACCCGGCGGTTGAGATCGACGAGGAAATCGACCGTGTTTTCAGCGGCCTTGGGGACATCGGCAAGGAAGGCCTTGAGCAGCGGCCCCGCCGGTTCGGCGCGCTTGTAGATCGTGAGATCCTCGGCCAGCCCCTCCGGATAGACGAAGGGAAAGGCCTTGGCCTCGTCCTCGACGAAGAAGTCGAAGGGGTTATAGACCGACATGTCGGCGACGAGATCGACCTCGATCTTCAGCTCGCGCACCGGCTCGGGAAAGACGAAGCGCGCCAGCCAGTTGCCATAGGGGTCCTGCTGGTGGTTCACGAAATGCGGGGTCGGCCCGACCTTGAGGCTGTGCGAGATCACCCGCGTCCGCCCCTGCGGCGCCGGCCGAAGGCGGATCACCTGCGGACCGAGCACCACCGGCCGGTCATAGATATAGTGGGTCAGATGGTGAAGCGCGGCCTTGATCGACATGGGACCCGTATGGCTTTGTCAGGATCGCGGACAGGCTTTCACAAGTTCCGCCCGACAGCCAGCGCCAACGCATCCGAATTCCTCCCGCGCGGCTTTGCCGCTTGGGGGAAGCAAGGGGGCGGTTTCCCGCCCCCTTGGACCCCC
>CAZRQN010000032.1:0-25656 GCA_964602115.1 uncultured Rhodobacterales bacterium | reverse complement strand
CTTCACCGAACGCTGCATATCCGTCACTTCCTCCGGCCGCTCGTCGATCAGGAGCACGATCAGATAGCACTCCGGATGGTTCGTCGCGATCGAATGGGCGATGTTCTGCAGAAGCACCGTCTTGCCGGTGCGCGGCGGCGCCACGATCAGCGCCCGCTGGCCTTTGCCGAGCGGCGCCACCAGATCGATGATCCGCGCCGAGCGGTCCTTGACCGTCGGATCGGGCGTCTCCATCTGCAGCCGCTCGTCAGGATAGAGCGGCGTCAGGTTGTCGAAGTGAACCTTGTGGCGCGCCTTTTCCGGATCGTCGAAGTTGATCCGCGTCACCTTGGTCAGACAGAAATAGCGCTCGTTGTCGCGCGGCCCCTGGATCACGCCCTCGATCGTGTCTCCGGTCCGCAGCGAGAACTGGCGGATCATCTCCGGTGAGACATAGATGTCGTCCGGTCCCGGCAGATAGTTGGCCGAGGTCGAGCGCAGAAATCCGAACCCGTCCTGCAGGACCTCAAGCACCCCGTCGCCGCCGATCTCCCAGCCTTCCTCGGCATGCTCCTTGAGGATCGAGAACATCATCTCGCCCTTGCGCATCGAAGGCGCGTTCTCGATCTCCCATTCCTCGGCCATCGCCAGCAAGTCGGCCGGCGTCTTGGCCTTGAGTTCGGAAAGGTTCAGCCGCTGGGGCGTTTCGTCGTTCATGGGGATACCTTGGCGCCGGATGCCGCAAAGCGCGGCCGGGGTCCGTCAGGAAGAGGGGAATGCCTTGGGCCGGACGGCCCTGCGGCGTCGCACCTATGCGAGCCAGCCGCTTCCGTCAAGCGTTCCGCCAGAAGTTCAGTATTTCACGATCACCGATGCGACGATGATCACCATCAGCACCGTCGGCACCTCGTTCATCATCCGGTAGTGCCGCCCGCTCAGCCGGTTCGTTCCCGAGACGAAATCCTTCCGGCGCCGGGCGAGCCAGTGGTGGAACCAGGTCATCGCCAGTACCGCCCCCGCCTTGGCCCAGGGCCAGGCCAGGCTCCAGCTTACGATGCCCGGCGTCAGGACCAGCGCGAGCCCGGCGGCCCAGGCAAGGATCATCGCCGGGTTCATGATCGCCCGCAGCAGGCGGCGTTCCATCACCTGGAACAGGGCGTCCGCCTCGGAACCGGCGCTCGCCCTTTCCGCATGATAGACAAAAAGCCTCGGCAGATAGAAAAGCCCCGCCATCCAGGCGATCACCGCCATGACATGCACGGCCTTCGTCCAAGGATAGGCTTGAGACAGAAGCTCGCCCATGGCCATGTTCCGAACCCTTTCCCTTCACTTAACAGAACAGAAAGAAATGAAAATGTTGATGCTGTAGGGCCGGTGAATATCCGGACATCCGGAACCATCCTCCGACTTATCCACCGGTGAGCGATCATGACACCGGCGAGAAAGCAGCGGTCCGCTTTGGAATATCAGGTTCTAACACACTGAAAAAAAGGACAACTATCATTAACCGACCAATCGGTTGCAAACGGGAACCCGCTCGCCACCCCGCTCTGTCCCGAGCTGTCCCCAGACTGTTGGAGTCCCCGTCCCCAGCGGGAAAACTCCTGCGGCAGAACCTCAAACCTGGCCGTTCATCCCAAGCCCGGCACCGCGCAGCCATTGTCCCTTCGCTTGCCATGCGGAACATTTCAGGATTATCCCGAAGCTCACCCACAGGGCGCGCAAGCCATGACCCTCATTCTCGCCTCCGCTTCGCCGACCCGCCTGCGGCTGCTGCGCGATGCGGGGGTGGCGGTCAATTCTGAAGCCGCCCGGCTCGATGAGGATGCGATCCGCGCGGCGCTGACGGCCGAAGGGGCAAATCCCAGGGACATTGCCGATACGCTGGCCGAGATGAAGGCGCGGAAGGTCTCCGCCCGTCATCCGGGGGCTTTCGTCATCGGCGCCGATCAGGTCCTGCAGATCGACGGCGAGGCCCTGGGCAAGCCGGGCAATGCCGCAGAGACCCGTGCGCAGATCCTGAAACTTCGCGGCCGTCAGCACCGCCTGCATTCGGCGGTGGTCCTCTGCCGTGATGGCACGGCCGAATGGCGCACCGTCGGCGACGCGCGCCTGACCATGCGAGCGCTGTCCGAAGCCTGGATCGATTCCTATCTGGCGCGCAACCCTGACCTGACCGGAACCGTCGGCGGATATCTGCTTGAGGGTGAAGGGCTGCGGCTCTTCTCTGCCGTGGAGGGTGACTACTTCACCATTCTCGGCCTCCCCCTCCATCCGCTTCTCCTCTATCTGGAAGAGAGAGGACTGCTTCCGTGACCGATCATCCCCGTATCCCGCTTGCCGGCGTCATCGGCTCTCCGGTGGCGCATTCCCGGTCGCCGGCCCTTCACGGCTATTGGCTGAATCGCTACGGGCTCAAGGGCCATTACATTCCGATGGACATCGCGCAGGAGGATCTCTCCGTCCTGCTGCGGCAGCTGCCCAAGCTCGGCTTCGTCGGGCTCAACGTCACCATTCCCCACAAGGAAGCGGTGCTGAAGCTTGCAGATATCGTCACCGACCGCGCGGCACTGATCGGCGCCGCCAATACGCTGATCTTCCGGCCGGACGGCCGCATCCATGCCGACAACACGGATGGCGCCGGTTTCATCGCCAACATGCGGCAGAATGCGCCCGCCTGGAATCCTGCCGCCGGTCCTGCGGTCGTCTTCGGTGCCGGCGGAGCGGCCCGGGCAGTCGTTGCCGCACTGCTGGACGTCGGGGTACCCGAATTGCGCCTGACCAACCGCACCCGGCCGAGGGCCGAGGCCCTGCGTGCCGATTTCGGCGCCCGGATCACGGTGGTGGACTGGGTTCAGGCCGGCAATGTCCTGGAAGATGCCGCGACCGTGGTCAATACCACCTCGCTCGGCATGACCGGCAAGCCCGCCTTCCGCGTTCCGCTCGATGCGCTCAATCCCAGGGCGGTGGTCAACGACCTGGTCTATGCGCCGCTGCGCACGCATTTCCTGGAACTGGCCGAAGCGGCCGGCTGCACCGTGGTGGACGGGCTCGGAATGCTCCTGCACCAGGCCGCGCCGGGGTTCGAGCGCTGGTTCGGCAAGCGGCCCGAGGTGGACGAAGCCACCCGCTCCGCCGTACTCGCCGCATGATCCGGCTCGCCCTTACCGGCTCGATCGGCATGGGAAAGTCCACCACGGCGAAGCTTTTCGCCGCCAGGGGCGTGCCGGTCTGGGATGCCGATGGCGCTGTTCATCGCCTCTATGGCCCGGGCGGGGCGGGCGCCGCCGCCGTAGCGCAACTGTTCCCGGCCGCCGCAGGCGGGACGGGCGTGGATCGCGCCGTCCTGCGCCGCCTTGTCGCCGAGCCGGCAGCCCTGGCAGCCCTGGAAGCGGCGATCCATCCACTGGTCGCGGCCGACCGCACGGCCTTTCTCGCCGCCGCCTCGGCGCCCCTGGTCCTTTGCGACATCCCGCTCCTCTTCGAGACCGGCGCCGAGCGCGAATTCGAGGCGACGCTGCTGGTCACTGCCCCGCCGTCCCTGCAGCGCGCCCGGGTGCTGGAGCGGCCGGGCATGACCGAAGAGATCTTCCGCACCTTGCTGGCGCGGCAGATGCCGGATGCGGAAAAGCGCGCCCGCGCCACCCATATCCTCGAAACGCTCGACCATGCCGTCGCATCGGCCTATGTCGATGCCCTGATCGCCTGGCTGACCCGCAATGCGTGAGATCGTCCTCGATACCGAGACCACCGGCTTCGAACCTTCCGAAGGACACCGGATCGTCGAGATCGGGGCGGTGGAGCTGGAAAACCACCTTCCTACCGGACGCACGTTCCACCGCTACCTGAACCCGGAACGGTTGATGCCGAGGGAGGCCTTCGAGGTCCATGGCCTGTCGGACGATTTCCTGCGCGACAAGCCGCGCTTCGCCGAGGTGGCGGAGGAATTCCTCGCCTTCATCGGCGCGTCGCGGCTGGTGATCCACAATGCCGCCTTCGACATGCGATTCCTCAATGCCGAGTTGACGGCCGTCGGCCGCCCACCGCTGGCCGAAGGCCGCGCGCTCGATACCGTTGCACTGGCGCGCAGCAGGTTTCCGGGGGCCCCGGCCTCGCTCGACGCGCTCTGCCGCCGCTTTGGCGTGGACAACTCCGGCCGCGAGAAGCACGGGGCGCTGCTGGACAGCGAGCTCCTGGCAGAGGTCTATCTGGAGCTTGTCGGCGGCCGGCAGCCGGATCTGGTGCTGGGCACGGCATCGCGCGGCGACGCGGGGCCGGCCATTGCCACGGACTGGCGCCCGCCACCCCGCCCCACCCCGCTCCCCCCCCGGATCACCGAGGCAGAAGCCGGGGCGCATGCGGCGCTGGTGGCGAGGATGGGCGAGCGCGCCTTGTGGAAGGCCTGAGTCAGATCAGCGGCGCCGCCGCTTTCTGCGCGTCGGCCCGGCGCTGAAGCTCCTGGCGGTAAAGCGCGAGGAAATCGACCGAATCGATGTTCAGGGCCGGGAAACCCCCGTCACGGGTCACGTCCGACAGGATGCGCCGGACGAAGGGGAAAAGCATGCGCGGGCATTCGATCAGCAGGAACGGATGGATCTGCTCCTCGGCGACGCCCTCGACATGGAAGATCCCGGCATATTCGAGTTCGACCAGGAACAGCGTCTCGCCGTTGGCGCGGTTTTTCGAGGTGACCTTAAACCGCGAGATCACTTCGTACTGGTTTTCCGCCGGGCGCTTGCGTGCATCGAGGCTGACGGCCACCTGGGTGTCGGGCTGAACCTCGGCGGCCGTCACGCCGCGCTGGGCCACAGCGTTTTCGAAGGACAGGTCGCGAATATACTGTCCCAGTACCTGCATCCGGATCTGCGACGGCTGGACCGGTTGCGGTGCGGCCCCATTGGTGTCGGTCATCCTTGGTCTCCGTTTCCTGCCGCACTCCGGCGTCGGGCGCCGCTCTAGCAGGAAGCCCGGGCGCCCTCAATGCCGCGTCCAGCCGCTGGGGCCTTCCGCCGGCGGCGTGATCTCCACCGCTTCGCCTTCGATCACCTGACCCTCGTGGGCCGTCTGGCGGCTCCCGGTCTGTGCCATGACCCGCGCGAGCAGCGCCGCCTGCACCGGGGGCAGCAACAAGAGGAGAGCCAGAAGGTCGGTCACGAATCCCGGAATGAGGAAGAGCAGCCCGGCCACCACCCGGAAAGCTGCGGCACCGGAAGCAAGGAGCGCATTCTCCCGGCCGGAAATCGCCGCCTGAAGCCGCCGCCCGGCCGCGCCTCCGGCCGAGCGCAGCAGTGCGAGCCCGACCAGCCCGGCGAGGATCACCAGACCGAGGACGGCAAGGACCCCGATCCACCGCCCGACGATGACGAAACCCGCGATCTCTGCCAGGGGCAGGGCCAGGATCATCCAACCGATACGCATTACCGCCTCCGTTCCGGGCGAAAGGTGGACTTGGCCCCGGCGCTCTCCTACATAAGAGAAAACAGCTGCCGCGCCACCTGCGGACAGCCGAAGGTTTGTGCCCATGAACTCGGTAATCCAACTGCTCGTTCTCGCAGGGATCGCGATCTTCCTCGTTCTCAAGCTGCGTTCGGTCCTTGGAACGCGGGAAGGGTTCGAAAAGCCCCCGCTTGCCCCGCCCGAACCGTCCGCCTCGCGCGGGCGCCGGGATTTCGAGGTCATCGAAGGCGGGCTGGACCGCGACATCACCGACCATGTCGAGGATGGGAGCGCTTCGGCCAAGGCGCTGGCGGGGATGAAGCTCGCCGAGCCGGGATTCTCCGTCTCCACCTTCCTTCAGGGTGCGCGCGGGGCCTACGAGATGATCGTCATGGCCTATGAGAAGGGCGACATCGCTGCCATCCGGGCGTTCCTTGCGCCCGAGGTTCTGGACGCTTTCGCCGTCGCAGTGGAAGAGCGCGAGAAGAAGGGTCTGATCGTCACGGCGGAATTCAAGGGCATCAAGGACATGGCGCTTGCGTCGGCCAGCTTTGATCGCGCAAGCCGCGAGGCGGAAATCTCTGTGCGCTTCACCGGCGAGCTGACTTCGGTCGTGCGCGATCGCAGCGGCCAGGTGGTCGAGGGCAGCACCAGCGAGATCAAGCGCCAGCGTGACGTCTGGACCTTTGCCCGGACGATGGGCGCACCGGATCCCAACTGGGTGCTGGTCGCAACCGGGGGATGAGCCCGGCTGCTGGCCCGAACCGGGAAAGGCCGGGTGCTCCGCCGCAGGGAACGTTCTGACATGCGTCGCCGTCGCGTTCTTGATGCCGATGAGGAACGGCTGTGGCACGAGGTGGCCCGCACCGTGCGCCGGCGCCTTCCGCCGGCGCCGCAATCCGATCCGCCGCCGCTGACCCCCGGCTCGGCCCCGGCCTCCGCCGCGCCCGGCCCGGCGCCTGACCCGATTGCGCCATTCCGTCTGGGCGAGCGTGCCGGACCTCTTCTCACCGCTGTCCGCCCGCCCCTGCCGCTTGCCATGGACGCCAAGCTGCATGCCCGGATGACCCGGGGAAAGCTGGCACCCGAGGCGCGGATCGACCTGCACGGGATGACGCTGGCCGAAGCCCAGCCGGAGCTTCTGCGGTTCATCCTCAACGCGCAGGCCTGCGGCCTGCGGCTGGTTCTGGTCATCACCGGCAAGGGCCGACCGGCGCCGGAAGGAGATCCGATGGCCCGGCGCTCCGGCATCCTGCGTCATCAGGTCCCGGTCTGGCTGCGCCAGGCGCCGCTCGGTCCGGCGGTCCAGCAGGTGGCCGAGGCGCATCTGCGCCATGGGGGTGCCGGAGCGCTCTATGTCTATCTCCGGCGCAACCCGCGCTGAGCGCCGCGCCGCTGCAGGCCGGGGTCAGTTCCCGCCGCCGCCGCCGATGGCCGCGACCGGGCTCAGGACCACCTGCGTGACGTTCTGCACGGTCAGCACCACGCCCGGCAGCAGGCCGGGCCGCCCCGTCCGGTCGCGGCGGAACGAGGCATCGACATCCCCGATCCTGCCGAGCAGCCGGATCAGCGCCGGCGAGCGCGAGATGTTGAAATGCCCGTCCCCGACCGAAAAGGCGCTGACCTCGACAAGGGTGACCTGAAGATCGGCGATCCGGCTGACATCCCGAATGTTGCCCAGCCGCTCCTGGCCAAGCCCGGTCAGCCGCGCCGACAGTGCGAGCGCCTTGTCGCGCCGGGAGGTGAAGATCAGGAAGGGCTGCGGCAGGTCGCCAATCGCCCGTGCCTGGGCATGAAAGACATCGACATCGATATCCGGACTCAGCAGGACAACGCCGGCGATTTTCGGCCGCACATTGCGGTCGCCCCGGATCGCCATCTGGCGCAGCGTCTCCATCGTCAGGGCCGCGCCGAGCGAGTGGCCGACGATCACAATCCGCTCCGCCCCGGCGGCGGCAACCTGGTTCAGCAGTTCCTCCAGCCCGTCGCGGGCAAAAAGCGCCGAGTCACGGTCCTGGACATAGGCGAGCGGCTTTCCGCGCGACGGCCAGGAATAATGGACCTGCACCCCCGGCATCTCCAGATCATGGGCCATCTGGGCAATGCGGTAGAGGCCTTCGGCATAGGTGTTGTTGAAGCCATGGGTGAAGACCACGACCTCCCGCTCACCCTTCGGCATGGCCGACAGGGCACGGGAGAGATCGGCACGGAAGGACAGGGGGCCGTCGAAGATCACTTCCTCGGTGGTGAGGAAGTCCGTCGCCGGATCCGGCGTCCGGTCCGGATAGGTGATCTCGCCGAGGCGCCGGTCAGGCGGGATCGAAACGGTGTAGCGCCCGTAGCTCAGCGCTTCCCGCAACCGTTCACTGGTGAACTCGCCGGTGGCCGGGTCCTGCGCCCGCGTCGTGCCGACGAAGACCACTTCGCTCGCGCCGACGCCCGCCGACTCTGGCGCAAGGACGATCTCGCCCCGTGGCGAGCAGGCGACAAGCAGGATCAGGCCGAGGGCAAGGCGTCGCATGGGCAACCGCTGCCGCCTTCCTGGCCTGCGGTCAAGGCGCGGGCTGTTACAGAACGTAACGGCTGAGGTCGGAGGATTGCGCCAGCGCGCCGAGATGCATCTCGACATAGGCCGCATCCACCGTGACCGCGTCGCCCTCGCGGTCGGGAGCGGCAAAGGACAGGTCCTCGAACACCCGCTCCATCACGGTATAGAGCCGGCGCGCGCCGATATTCTCGACGCTGCGGTTCACATCGGCCGCGATCCGCGCCAGGGCGGCGATCCCGTCCTCGGTGAAACTGACCCGGACGCCCTCAGTGCCCATCAGCGCCACATACTGGCGCGACAGGGCATTGTCGGTCTCGGTCAGGATGCGGACGAAGTCCTCCTCGGTCAGGGCGCGCAGCTCGACCCGGATGGGCAGGCGGCCCTGCAGCTCGGGCAGAAGGTCCGAGGGCTTGGCGATATGGAAGGCGCCCGAGGCGATGAACAGGATATGGTCGGTCTTCACCGGCCCGTGCTTGGTGGAAACGGTGGTGCCCTCGATCAGCGGCAGAAGATCGCGCTGCACCCCTTCGCGGCTGACATCGGCGCCGCGCGTCTCGGCCCGGGCGGCGACCTTGTCGATCTCGTCGATGAAGACGATGCCGTTTTCCTGAACCGCGCTCAGCGCCGCCTGTTTCACCGCCTCGTCATCGAGGAGCTTGTCGGCCTCCTCGGCGACGAGGATCGAATGGCTTTCCGCCACGGTCATCCGCCGCCGCTGCTGGCGCCCGCCAAGGCCCTTGAACAGCTCGCCCAGGTTCATCATCCCCGTCTGCTGCCCCGAAGGGTCGAGCATCTGGAACGGGTTCGTCGTGTCGGAAACCGAGACCTCGATCACCGTCTGATCGAGTTCACCCTTGCGCAGCTTGGCGCGGAACATCTCGCGCGTGGCTTCGCGGGCGTCCTTGCCGGCAACGGCCTCGACCACCCGCTCCTCCGCTGCCTTCTCCGCCCGCGCCTTCACGTCCTCGCGCATCCGGGCGCGGGTTTCGATCATCGCCGCATCGACGAGATCGCGGATGATGCTGTCCACATCCCGGCCGACATAGCCCACCTCGGTGAACTTGGTCGCCTCGACCTTGAGGAACGGGGCCCGGGCGAGCTTTGCCAGCCGCCGGCTGATCTCGGTCTTGCCCACGCCGGTGGGGCCGATCATCAGGATGTTCTTCGGATAGACCTCCTCGCGCAGGCCGGGTTCCAGCCGCTTGCGGCGCCAGCGGTTGCGCAGGGCCACCGCCACGGCGCGCTTCGCCTCGGCCTGGCCGATGATGTAGCGGTCAAGCTCCGAGACGATCTCGCGCGGGGTCAGGTCGGTCATTTCACGGCCTCGGCATAGGGCGGCAGACGGTTCTTGCCGGGAAAGTCGGGAAGGGCCCGCATGACACGGGCGCGCAGATCGGTCCAGAAGGCGCCCATGAAGGTGAGAAAGGCGCCGAGGACCACCATCAGCGTGGCGAAACTGCCGACCGAATCCCCGGCCCGGATCGCCCAGGCGATCAGGATGCCGAGATAGACGATCCCGGCCGAGAGAAAACTGCGCCGGTCGAGCACGAGGGCGAGGACGGCAAAGAGCGCCAGGCACAGGGCGAGCAGCGCCATCGTTCCGATCCCCTCACCGGTGTTGTAGGCCGTCAGCGCCAGCGTGTTGACCAGCGCGGGAGCGGCCAGGATGTGGAACCAGAAGCCGGTGGCCGACCAGCGGCCGAGGCGGAAGCGGTCCTTCATGTCGCACCACAGCCCGGCCGCCAGCGCCAGAAGGCCGAAGATCAGGGTCGCGACGGGAAGGCCGTCGCCCTTGGTCAGATCGAAGGCTTGGGTCAGGTTCGTCGGCGTCGTGCCGAAGGGCAGCACGAGATCGACCAGCAGAAACACGATCCCCGCCGCCGCTAGGCCGACCAGAAGGGCGACGAAGGGCACCTTGAAGGCGCGGAAATAGACGCCCAGCGCCGCGAGGTTGAGCCCGAAGAAGACCAGCCCGGCCTGGCGGGCCGTAGCGTCGTCGTTCAGCCAGCTGCCCATCAGGATGCCGATGGTGCCGGCGGTCCCGACGGCAAAGACGATGGCCAGAACGATCGACGGCAGCGACATCCGGCGCTTGCGGGTGAAGTAGGTGGCGAAAAACCACGCCAGACCCGCCGCCAGCGCCGGAGTCCAGATGCCCTGCGTGACAGCGGCAAAGGTCAGGATGCCGGAGAACAGCAGAATGATCCCAAGCGAGACGAAAATCTCGGCGAAACCCCGGAACAGCTCGAAAGGCTCATCGTCGGGCGCGAGCATCTCGCGCTGGCCCAGCCGCGCCTCGCCCAGCGCCAGCAGGCGGGTCGCCTGCACCTCGTCGAGGATTCCCGCCCCCACGGCGGCACGGATGTCGTCGCGCGTCAGGCTGTCCATGGTCACGCCCCGATGGTTTCGACGGTGAGATTGCCGTTGGTGTAAACACAGATGTCGGCGGCGATCGCCATGGCCTTGCGGGCAATGGCCTCGGCCGAAAGATCGCTGTCCATCAGCGCCCGTGCGGCGGCCAGCGCGAAATTGCCGCCCGAGCCGATGGCGGTCACGTCATGCTCGGGTTCCAGCACGTCGCCGGCGCCGGTGATGACAAAGAGCCCCTTGCCATCGGTGACGATCAGCATGGCCTCAAGGTTGCGCAGGTACTTGTCCATGCGCCAGTCCTTGGCGAGTTCCACTGCCGCACGCTGCAATTGCCCCGGCGCCGCTTCGAGCTTCTTCTCCAGCCGCTCCAGCAGGGTGAAGGCATCTGCCGTGGAGCCGGCAAAACCCGCGACAACGGCATGCCCGCCTGGCGACAGGCGCCGCACCTTGCGGGCGGTGCCCTTGATCACGGTCTGGCCGAGGCTCACCTGCCCGTCGCCCGCCACCACCACCTGCCCGCCCTTGCGCACCGCAAGGATCGTGGTGCCGTGCCAGCCGGGAAATCGCTCGTCCGCCATCCGGGACCCTCCGTTTCGACCTATATGGCCGGCCATCCGCGCAAACGAAAGGGGCGGTCCCTGCGGACCGCCCCGATCCCGGAAGGCAAAGGATCACACGCTGGCGCTGATCCAGTTGGCGATGGCGGCCTTGGGCGCCGCACCGACCTTGTTGGACACGACCTGACCGTTCTTGAACAGGAACAGCGCCGGAATACCGCGCACGCCCAGCATCGCCGGGCTGTCGGGGTTTTCATCGACGTTGACCTTGGCGATCTTGATCCTGCCCTTCATCTCGGCAGCGATCTCTTCCAGCGCCGGGCCGATCATCCGGCACGGCCCGCACCATTCGGCCCAGAAATCCACCACGACCGGCACATCCGACTGGCGGACTTCCTTGTCGAAGGTGGCGTCGGTGACGGCAACGGTGGCAGCGCCCATGATACATCTCCCACAAGGATTCGACGGACACCCAGAGGTAGGAAGCCGGGGCGCTGCGGTCAAGGGTCGCAGATCAAGCCTTCGTGGCTGTGGCCAGCGCATCCCGCAGGATCTCGTGGGGCAGGGGCATCAGCCGCCGGGTCCTGGTCCACAGGATCGCGGTTTCGATCCGCCTGTCGGGATAGATTTGCGCCAGGGCATGGGCATAGGCGCCCATCTGGCGCAGCAGGCCCTCGGGCACGTCCGACGGGCCCTCCGGCACCACGCGGTTGGACTTGAAATCGACGGCGATCACGCGATCCGGCTGCACCATCAGCCGGTCGATGGCACCGAACAGGGTCTGGCCTTGCCAGTCGGAGGTGATCTCGACCTCCGAAAATGCGCCGGGTGCGAAGACCTCCGCCAGCGCCGGATCGCTCAGAAGGGCGCGCGCCTCCTCGTATTGCGCCGAGCTGGCGCCGAGCGCCCCGGCCCAGGCGGGCCATTCCGTCGGGGGATGGCCCGGAAGGATCTCCAGCAAGCGGTGGATCAGCGTGCCGAAAGCCTTGGCGGCCTCGCTTTCCTCGCCTTCACCCGGCAGCGCCTTGGCGCCGCCCAGCGCCGAAGGACTGACAGGCCGCGCCGGTCGCGGCGGGATGGCGGCGGGCGTCTCCGCCCAGGGCGGCAACGGCCGCTCAGTCACCGCGCCCGCGTCCGCCCTGCCGAGCGCCGGCGGCCAGACGCCGCCGGACAGGATCAGCGCACCCGCCGCACCGGGGACGGCGCCCGCCTCCTCCATTCCCTTGCGGATGCGCGCATGCCAGGGCGCCGAGGCATCGCCGGCATCGCCCTCGCCGCGTCCACGGGCAATGCCGGTGGCGATCAGCCAGCTTTCCGCCCGGGTCATCGCCACATAGAGCAGCCTTTCGCGTTCGGCCTGTTCCGCTGCCTTGCGCGCCCTGCGCGCCTCGGCCAGGGCTGGCGGCATTTCGTCGGCCTTGGGCTTCCACAGGATCGTGCCGTCGTCGAGATCGAGGGTCGTTGCCCGGTCTGCTTCCTGCGACGGGCCGCAGTCGGGCAGGATGACCACCGGCGCCTCCAGCCCCTTGGCGCCATGGACGGTCATCACCCGGATCAGGCCTTCGGCTTCTTCCGCCTGCCGCTTCACCTCGACGCCTGTACCCTCCATCCAGGCGAGGAACCCGGTCAGGCTGGGGACGCGACCCTTTTCATAGGTCAGTGCCTCGGCCAGCAATGCGTCGATCGCGTCCTCGACCTCGGATCCCAGCCGCGCGAGCAGGCGCCGCCGGCCGTCGTGGCGGACGAGCAGGCGCGAGATCAGGTCATGCGGGCGCAGGAAGTCCGCCCGGTCGCGCAGGTCGGTGAGGATCGCCGCCGCCTCGGAGCCCGAAACGCGCAGCGCGTCCCAGAGCGTGCCGCTGCGGTCGCGGGCCAGTCCGTAGAGCGCGCGCTCCGACCAGCCGAAAAGCGGTGAGCGCAGCGCTGCGGCAAGCGACAGGTCGTCCTCCGGCAGGGACAGAACGTTGAGCACGGCAAGAATGTCGCGCACCGCCAGTTCCTCGCCCAGCAACATGCGGTCGGCGCCGGCGACCGGCAGGCCGGCGGCCTTGCAGGCTCGGATCACCGCTCCGAAGACGTCCGAGCGCTTGCGCAGCAGGACCAGCACATCCTTGGGCGCGATGCGCCGCGATCCTCCCGCCAGCCTGCGCAGCGGAATCTGCATGCCGGTTCCGAGCATCTCGCCGATGCGGGCGGCGACCATGGCGCCGACGGTTTCTGCCGGATCCTCCGCCGTGACCGCCACCGACAGGTCAAGCCCTTCGGCGGGCTGCGCACGTTCGGGCCGTTCGACCAGCGGAAGCAGCTCCACCCTTCCGGGCATCGTGTCGAAATGGGCCAGATGCGCCGAGCCGCCGATCCCCGGTCCGCCCGGCGGGGAAAAGACGCAATCGACCAGCCGCAACAGTGCCGGGGCCGAACGGAAGGAGTGCAGGAGCGGAACTTCCCGCATCGGCTGGTCCGCCGCCGCCAGGCGGGACGACAGCCGCGCCCTTGTGGCGTCATAGATGCCAAGATCGGCGCCCTGGAAGGAATAGATCGACTGCTTGCGGTCTCCGACCACGAACAGGGTCTTCCCCGGACCGGCGCCGGCGGTGAATTCCTCGGTCAGCGCCTCGATCACCGCCCATTGCGCCGGGCTCGTGTCCTGGGCCTCGTCAACCAGAAGATGGGCGATGCCGCCGTCGAGACGCCACAGGACCCAAGGCGCGACACCTGGCGCGGTAAGCAGGCGCTTGGCCGTCAGGATCAGGTCGTCGAAATCCAGCCAGCCATGCGTGGCCTTGATGCGGGCGAAAGCCGCGAGGAATTCGGCCGCGAAGGCATGCAGCGTGATGCTGTTCTCTGCAGTCTCAAGCGCCAGCCGCCGCCCCCGCGCCGCTTCCACCCGCTGCATCAGCGCGTTCCACGGGCCGATCAGACCGCCCATCGCGGCGCGTGTCGCCTTGGTCGGGGTCTGGTCGATCTTGGCGCCAAACGGGTTTCGCGCACTGCCACCGAACAGCAACCGCCTCTCGCAGGCGACAAGAGCCTCGCGGTCGGGGGCGGAGAAATCGAACGCGCCGAGGGTGTCGGCCAGCTTCTGGTCCGTATCGGAGCCCGAGGCGCAGAACGCCAGCGCTTCGGCCATAAGGTCTTCGGTCCCGCCCGGGAAGGTCGCGGCGAGAATGGTCTCGAACGTCTCGCCCTTCGCCAGGCCCAGGCGGCGGCGCAGTGCGGCGGGATCGAGTGGCGGGGAGAAACGCTCACGGTCGCCGGCGATCTCGACCAGGAGCTTGTCGATGTCTCCGCCGCTCCAGATCGCGGCCAGCCTTTCGGCCGCCGCCCGGCCCGGCCCCTCGGCGACCTCGTCCAGCGCGGCGGCACGGGCCAGACGGGCGCTGGTGTCGTCAAGTTCGGCGAACTGCGGCGAGATCCGGGCCTCCATCGGAAAACGGCGCAGGAGAGCGGCGCAAAAGGCATGGATCGTCTGGATGCGCAGACCACCCGGCGTTTCCAGAGCCTGGGCGAAGAGGCGCCGGGCGGCCGACAGCCGGTCGGGCTGGCGCGGTGACGGGGTGTCCAGGCTGGCCAGTGCCTCTGCCAGTTCCGCATCGGGCAGCATCGACCAGCTGCCAAGCTGCCGGAACAGCCGGTTCTGCATCTCTGCCGCCGCCGCCTTGGTATAGGTCAGACACAGGATCGAGGCCGGATCGGTTCCGGCGATCAGCAGCCGCGCCACGCGGTCGGTCAGCACCTTGGTCTTGCCCGAGCCGGCATTGGCCGAGACCCAGACCGAGCGGGACGGATCCGAGGCCCGTCCCTGCGCGATGCCGGGGTCTTCGCGGATCACGGCAGGTCCTCCGGCTGCGGGGCCTGGGAGGTGCGCCATTCTCCATGTCGCGACAGATGCGCATAGTCGCGCTGCACGGCCCTGGCCAGTCCACTGCGCCGGGAGGTGTAGCCGGTGCGCGGATCGGCCATATGCGTGACCAGCGCCGCAAGTTCGGTGGCCACATGCGCCAGCGCCTCGGGCGAGACGGGCACCGGCTTTGCCCCGTCGCTCAGCCCGACATAGCTGGCGCCGGCCACCCGTACCGCGCCGGTTTCGGTGAAGCCCCCTCCCTCTGCCATGAGCGCAAGAAGCAGCAGCTGGTTGTCCACCTCGACCTTGCCGGCGTTGGCCGGGCTGCTGCCCGACTTGTAGTCGAACAGCCATAGCCGTCCGTCCGGCCGCAGATCGATCCGGTCCGGCCTTCCGCGCAGGGCGGCATCGGTCGCCGGAAGGTCGATGCGGCCCTCGGTTTCCACCAGCACGGGAATGCCGCCATCGCGTGCGGCCAGTGCGACCAGCGTGTCGGCCGCCCGCAGGAGCCGCGCCTTCCACAACAGCCGCGCCGCCGGCCAGGGCGCGTCTTTCTCAAGAATCATGTCTGCCGCATCGGCCAGACGGCGGACGGCATCCGCCACGCCTTCGCCCGCGACATGGCCTTTGCCGAAGGCCTCCAGAATCCGGTGCATGAGGATGCCGCGATCGCGGGCGTCGGGCTCGCCCCGGAACGGCGGCACCGGCTGCAGACGCAGGATGCGGCGGGCATAGACGGCAAAGGGATCATGCAGCAGCGTGCCCACTTCGGTGACGGACAGGACCTTTGGCCGCACCTCGGCCGGCGGCCGGGGCGAGGGCCTTGGGGCGGGCGCGACCGGGGCAGGCGGCCGTTCGATCCGCCGCGCGAGGTCGAGCCAGGCCGCTCCCCTTGCGCGCATCGCCGCCAGCGCCCCGGGCCCGCCCGTCGCCGGCAGGCCCGACATCAGCCCGAACAGCCGGTTGAGCCAGCGCGACGGCACGGTGCCGGCCTGGTCGTCGCGCAGAGACCGGGTGAGGATCACCTGCGGCGCGGCCACGGCCTGCTGGAAGTCATGCGCCGAAAGCCCGATCTGGCGCTCGGGAAGCAGAAGGCCGGCCTGCATCCGCATGCTCCGGTTCAGCCAGGGATCGGGGGCCGGCGCCGGCGGCCAGGTCTTTTCGTTGAGACCGCCGAGAACGACCAGCGATGCATCCAGCGCCCGCGCCTCCAGTGTCCCGAGGATCAGGACGTCCGGATGAGGTTCCACCGTGGCCCGCACCTCGCCCTCGGCCAGCAGCCCGTCAAGCAGCGCACAGTAATCCCTTGGCGAAACCCGGTCGCCCTCCTCCGCCGCTGCCGACAGCCGGTCGATCGCGTCACGGGCCCGCTCTCCGGTTTCGGCCTCCCACAGCGCGCCGGAACCGGCGGCGCCCGGCCCCGCAGCCAGAGCCTCGGCCAGCGCGCGGTGGCGACGGATCAGCGCGGGCAGTTCGGATGCCCCGGCATCCGGAAGCGATGCCAGCAGACCGGCCAGCCATCCGCCCCAGTCCGGTTCCTTCGCCGCGCTCCAGTCGGCCAGAAAGGCGGCGTCGGGAAAGGCGGGACCTTTCGCCCGCAGATGGAGTTCCAGCTGCCGCGTCAGGCGAAGATGGGCGCCGCGCTGCGCGCCCGAGGCGGCCAGCGGGTGCTTGAGCAGTGCAACCAGGGCTTCGGCCGACAGGGGTTCGGCAAAGAGCCCCGCGACATGGCGCAGGAACCGGCCGGGCGGGGACAGGAGCAGCGGCTGACCGGCGCTGTCGTCGGGGACGATCCCCCAGCGGTCGAGAAAGGCGGTGACCCGGCGCGTCAGGTCGCGGTCGGGGCTGATCAGCGCCACGCGCTCCCCGCGCTCCGCCGCGTCGCGCAGGATCAGGGCCACGGCCGCCGCTTCTGCCCGGGGCGAAGCAGCCTCGACCAGCGCCATCCGTGCAGTGGCCTCATCAAGGGGACCGAGTGCCGGGCCATCCTGCAGCCAGCGATCGGTCACCGGCGCGGGGCGCAGCGCCAGCGAGATCAGGCGGTTTCGCGCCGTATCCGCCGCCGGCAGGTCGTCCCAGCCCCGGACGGCTTCAGGGCCGACGTCGAGCTTGTCGAACAGGCGGCGGAAACGGAACTGGGGATGATCCTCTCCCCCGGCCTCGGCGGCCATGCCGGACCAGACATCCAGCGGCATGTCGCGGTCGAAGCCGGGAAGGACCAGCGCCCCCTGCGGCAGGCGGGCCACGGCAGCCATCAGCATCAGCGTCGTGGCCCGGGATCCGGTGGAGCCGGCGACCAACACCGGATCGGCCGGCGGTGCGGCCGCCCAGCCGGCCAGCAACCGCTCCACCGCCCGTCTCTGCCGCGACGGCCCGTCGGCGGCGCCCTCGGCGAAGAGCGGAGCAACCAGCGCCATGAAATTGCGCGTCCGCGCCCAGTGTTCCGAATGGGCGGCCACGTCGAGCGCCGCGATCCGGCCCGGCGTTACGCCTTCGCCCTGCATCTCGTCGAGCAGGGCGCCAAGGCTTTCGGCCAGCGCCATGCGCGCGCCGGCCGGGGCGAAGTCGGCATCCATGTCGATCAGCCGGCCGATCATCGCCGCGAGGTCCAGACGCCGGCGCAGGGGCGGGATCGCCGGCGCGAGGCCGGGAAAGGGATCCTCGCCGAGATCGGTCACCAGCCGCAGCCGGGGCAAGAGGCGCGGGCCATGCGCAAGGAAGGCCTGCCGCACCCGCTCGCGCATCCGCGCGGTGTTGAGAAAGAGCGTCGCCCGCGCCAACGCTTCCGGCGGATGTCGGTCCAGCCGCGCGATCAGGCCACCGGCCAGGCGGGCGGGAAAGTCCGCGCCGGGCGGGAGCGCGAAGACGCGCGGCGCGGGTTCAGCGAACATCGCCTGCCTCGCGCAGCAGGGTTTCGGCCTCGGCAATTCCGGCCGGATGGCCCACGTCGCACCATCCGCCATGGTGGAGAAGACCGAAGGCCGTCCCGCGCGCCATGGCCATGTCCCAGGCCCGGTTGAGCGAGAAGACCGGCCCGTCGATTCCGGACAGCAGCGCCGGGTCGATGATCTGGGCGCCGAGATAGACCAGCCCGCCGCCACGCCGCAGACGTCCATCGCCGTCCATCGCCATGTCACCGCTGCCGCGATACCCCCGCGCCGCAGCGGCCGGGAGGAGAAGGAGGAGCGCCTCCATCCTCTCCCCGTCCCAGGCACGGGCAAGTTCGGACAGCGGATTGGCTCCGGTCCAGACCGCATCGCTGTTCAGGGTGAAGACCGGACCCTGGCCGAGCCGGGGCAGCGCGGCGGCCAGTCCGCCGCCGGTGTCCAGCAGCTCCGGCTCGTGCGACAGGAAAACCGGCCGTCCGGCCAGATGGTCGGCGAGCATCCCGGCCAGGTAATGGGTATTCACGACGATGCGCCGCAAGCCGAGCGGCGCGGCGACTGTCAGGGCATGGTCGATCAGCGGCCGGCCCGCGACCTCGACCAGCGGTTTCGGCCGGGAGGCCGTCAACGCCCCCATGCGCGTGCCGAGCCCGGCGGCGAAGATCATCAGGGCATCGGGCGGCATCGGTCTCTGATCCGGTTGAGGAACGTGGCGGTGGGCGCCGGGAGGATCGGCGCAAGCTGGCGGGAAAGTTCGGCGCAGACTGGCCGGGACAGGTTCTCCTGAAGCTGGCGCCAGACCCGGGGCATGAGTTCGAGATAATGGGTCTTGCCGTCCCGGAGCGCCAGGCGCGCGAAGACGCCAAGGATGCGCAGGGCGCGCTGGGCGCCCAGAACGGCATGCGCGGCAATGAGCCCGGCCAGAGGACGGCCGCTTCTCTCGGCGAAGTGCCGCAGCATCGCGGCCTCGGTCTCCGCCGCCACGTCACGGCGGGCGTCCTGGACGAGCGAGACCAGATCGTAGCCCGGCTGTCCGGACTGGGCGAGCTGGAAGTCGAGGAGACCCACGGCGGCCAGGCCGGGCCGCGCCGGAAGCCAGAGGAGGTTCTCGGCATGGAAATCGCGCAGGATCAGGACCCGGGGACCATCCGCATGGCGCGCCAGTGCTGCGGCGAGCGCGGATGTGGCGGCCTGTGCGGCAACAGGCTCGGCGGATGGGGCATAGCTGTCAAAGACCAGCGCCGCCGCCTCGGCCCAATCCTGCGCCGACGGGTCCGGCAGCCCGGGCGGCGGAGGCGCGCGCTGCAGCCAGGCAAGGACCTCGACCGCGCGGGCATAGAGCTCGACCTCGTGTCTCGGGCTGGCGGCAAGGACCCGGGCGAAAAGGTCGTCGCCCAGATCTTCGAGCAGCATCAGCCCGCGCGGAAGATCGGCGGCAAGGACCTCCGGCGCCGAGAGCCCGAGCCCCCGCAGATGCGCCGCGATCAGCGCAAAGGCTTCGGCGCTGTCGCCGCCGGGAACGGGCGGCGCGTCCATGAGGACAGCGCGGCCCCTCTCGCCAGACAGCCGCTCGTACCGCCGTGGCGAAGCGTCGCAGGCAAGTGGCTGGCGTGCGGCAGAAGACCATCCGGCCTGCTGCAGGAACTCCGCGACCTGCGCAGCCCGGTCACGCATTGTCTGCCAGCGCCGCTACTATGGCCGCGACCTGCGCCGGAGGTCCGGAAAGCCGCGCCTCCCGCCCCTCGCCCCGGAAGGAAAGGTCGATCGCGATCGCGTCGTGCGGCGTCTCCGTGCCCAGGCGTTCCGGCCACTCGATCAGGCAGATGTCGCTTCCCAGAGCCGTGTCGAGCCCCAGCTCGACGAGCTCGTCGGCGCTTGAAAGCCGGTAGAGATCGGCATGCCGCAGGGCGCCGTTCTCGTCTTCATAGGTCTGCACCAAAGTGTAGGTCGGTGACGGAACCTCGACCTCGGGGCCGAAGCGGCTGCGGATCACTCTGCGGGCCAGATGCGACTTTCCGGCGCCGACCGGACCGGACAGCAACACGGTGGCGCCCGGGCGGAGCAGGCCGGCCAGCACGGCGCCCAGCCTGTCCGTCGCTGCGGCATCCGGCAGGAAAACAACCGCCTGTCCGGCGCCGGGCGAAAATGCAGTCTGCATTGGCGAAGACTACCCGCGCACGCAGCCGGCGCAAGCCGGAGGCGCAGGCGGCCGGCACCGCGCCGGCTCAGGAAGAAACGGTCTCCACCGCGCTGCCACCGGCCCGCGCCGGCGCAGCGCGCTTTGCCTCCGCAGACCGCTTGCGCGCCGGAGTGTCTGAGAACGCATCGGCAGCTGTCCCGTCGATCACCCGGAAAGCGGTGAGCTTTGCGCCGCCCGCCAGATTGGCAAAGCGGCACTGCAACGCCCGGCCGTCTGCCAGACGCGCCGTGTCGCGCCAGGCCTCGGCACCGTCATTCGTGCCGACGAAATCCTCGGCCCGGTCCCAGAGCGTGGTAGGGGCACTTCGCTGCCGCCAGTGGTTGCAGATCGCCGCAATCCCGGTGCCGCCGTCGAGTGTCGAAGCCGGATCGTGTTTCCAGAGCACGGCATAGGCGGCATTCGACATCACCAGAACCCCGGCGGCGGAGAAGACGGCGACAGCCTCGTCCATCGCGTCGATCACCGCCTGCCCGAGCTCAAGATCGGCGCGATAGCGGCGGGTCTGGGTCATCTCGGTGGAGATATCCTCGATCAGCAACGCCAACCCGCCGTTCGGATGCGGCCGGCCGATGACGCGGTAAGTCTGGCCGCCGGCAAGGCTCCAGGTTTCCTCGAACAACCCGCCCGAAGCGACATGTTCGAGATCCGCGACAGTACGGCGCCACGCGACATAGTCCCGGGGCTCCGGCAGCATCGATTTCTCCCGCAACGCATCGAAGAATGCCGCGAGGCTGGGCCGGGCCGACAGGAATTCGGCCGGCAGGCCGACGAGATCGGTCAGGGCGGGATTGAACAGGGTGAGCCGCCGGTCGGCATCAAAGATCGCCAGGCCGGTAGAAAGATGCGCGAAGGTCTTGGTCAGGGTCTGCAGGAATGACTTGAGCGAGGCCTCGGCCTGAACGGCGGAATCCGCCGGAACCGCATAGCCGAAGCCGCCGGAGGGCTGCGCGTCAAGAAAGACATCGTACCATCTCGCCTGCTCTGCCTGTCCCAGCCGCTGCCGGCGCGCGGAAGCTTCAGGAGCGGCGAAGAGGCGCGGCAGGGGCCAGGTTAGGGCGGCGGTCGCGCCCAGAAGGTCGATGGCGAGATCGAGATAGGCGCGATTGCTCCAGGCGACGTCACCGCCAGGCGTTTCCTGCCACATCGGTACCGGCGCTGCCGCAACGCAGGCCCGCAACCGTTCCACTTCCTCATTCCGCGCGCGGCGGATCACCGGGTTCTCGATGTCCTCGCCGGCCAGGTCACTTGCCGGGGCGTTTTCCTCCATCAACCGGACAGCGGTCAGTCCACCGCGCAGCTCTGCGGTCAACACCACCGGAACCTGGCCCGTTGCGGTTCCGCCAAGCTCGATCCGGCCCTTTTCCGCCAGCGCAGCCAGTCGCGCCTGGGCGTCGGGAATGCGGGTGCGCAGCCAAGCGGAAAGACGCTGCCACGGCGACCCTTCCGGCAGCGGCCCGTGTTGAAGAAGGGCCCGCGCCGAAGGGGTCGCATCAACCAGCGTTTCCCCATCGAAAAGGAATTCGATCCGGTCGCCGGGATCGGCGAAGATGCTCTCCGGGCGGTGGGCGGATCGGCTCATGAAATCGAGGAGAAAGAGGGCAAACGCGGCGGAGCCGATGGCCACCGCGACCAACCACAGGGACAGCGAGAACGACAGGGCGGACAAGGCATGCACTCCGGACAGGCGGTCCAGCTGTGACCTTCCGCTGAAACGGTTAATGGGGAATTAACCCTGCTCCGCCGGCGGACCGGTCATGCGGATTGCTCTGCCCCGCCGGTTGGCATAGGGACACGTTCGGCAGAATGAGCGGGTGGAAATGTCGGCTCCCCTGAAATCCAGCGACCGCACCCTGCGGCTATCCGCTGCCCTGGCCCTGGCCGTTGCCGTGGTCTTTGTCGGCGCGATCGGCTGGATGCGCTGGTCTGCGGTGGCGGGCGATCCGTTCCGGGATTGCCGGCAGGGCGCGGTCGGCGGCGGTGCGATCGGTGGTCCCTTCACGCTGATAGATGAGAATGGCCGGACGGTGACCGATGCGGAGGTGATCGCCGGGCCGACGCTGATCTATTTCGGCTACAGCTATTGTCCCGATGTCTGCCCGATGGACCTCGACCGCAATGTGACGGCAGTGGACATACTCGCGGAGAAGGGCATCGAGGTGAAGCCGGTCTTCATCACCGTCGATCCCGAACGCGATACGCCCGACGAGATCCGCATCTATACCGATGCGCTGCACCCCCGGCTGCTCGGCCTTACCGGAAGCGCGGACCAGGTCACGGCGGCAGAGAGGGCTTTCCGGGTTTTTGCCAGCCGGCGCGAGAGCGAAAGCGGCGGCGACTACACCTATGACCATTCGACCCACAGCTATCTGATGCTGCCCGGGCGCGGCTTCGTCGAGTTCTTTGGACGAGAGGTGAGCGCCGAGGAACTGGCAACGCGCACCGCCTGCTTCGTTCGGCAGGCGGGATAGCTGCGCGGCAGGGAGAATTCCGAACGCCGATTCTGTAAGCCCGCAGCTGCGAATCGGTGCGCGCCAGCCCGGGAATCCTGCGCGGCGCCGTTGAATAATCTTGGAGGTTTCCGGGATTGGACCTCTATTCGTTCTTCTAATCCCGCGAATTTCACCGCTTCTCCCCGGGTTTTTCCCATGGTGCCGTTGTCATCATCGCGCCGGAGGATTAACCTTTGAAACACCACCTGACGGGGAGATGGACGTGGAAATCAACTTCAATTCGATGTCGCTGAAGGAGCTGAAGGAGCTCCAGACGCAGGTCGCGCGGGCGATCGCCACCTTCGAGGACCGCAAGAAGCGCGAAGCGCGCGCAAGGCTCGAGGAAATGGCGCGCGATCTGGGCTTTTCGCTGTCGGATCTGGTCGAGAGCGGCTCGGTGCGGCTCAAGGCTTCCGGTCAGGCGAAGTATGCCAATCCGGCCAACGCCAAGGAGACCTGGACCGGAAAGGGGCGTCAGCCCGGCTGGTTCAAGGCGGCCATCGCGGCCGGGAAATCCCCCGGCGATCTCGCGCTCTGATTGGTGATGCCGGCCGCCATGCTGCTCAGGCGGCCGACTTCAGCCAGTCGATGAAATGCCGCGTCGCCCTTCGTTTCGGACCGGGCGGCGTGGCGATGAAATAGGCCGGAAGGTGCGTCCGGCTGTCGTCGATCAGCACCAGTTGGCCGCTCTCGATTTCTCCCTCAATAAGCGCCAGACTTTCCACCAGGACGCCGAGACCCTGGCGCGCGGCGGCGATCGACAACTCCTCGTTGGGAAAGTCGGCGCGGCTCAGACGTGACGGCACCAGGCCCAGAGACATCAGGTAGTTGTCCTGCTCGGGCCAGTCGCGCAGGATGATCCAGTCGAGATCGGCCAGGTCGCCGACCGGGACGGCCTTTCCCTCGGGAAGCAGCGAAGGCGCCACCGCCACGGCCAGCCGGGCCGGGGCGAGGTATTCCGCATCCACCCCCGGCCAGGTGCCACGCCCATAGCGGATGGCAAGGTCCATGCCCTCGCGCCGGAGGTCGAGCGGGCGCGAATCCGGATGCAGGGACAGGGCGATGTCGGGGTAACGGTCCCAGAAGTCGCGCAGGCGCGGCATCAGCCATTGCGTGGCAAAGCTGGCGGTGAGGGTGACACGGACCGGAGTCTCGCCGCTGGTCAGGGCCTCGATGCCCCTCTGGATGGCGCCGAACCCCTCGCCCAGCGCACTGGCAAGCCTTTGGCCCTCTGCCGTCAGCGCCATGCCGCGCCCGTCGCGCACCACCAGGCCGTGCCCGAGGGCCCGCTCCAGCGACCGGACCTGCTGGGCCACCGCCGCATGGGTCACGTTCAGCCGGCGGGCCGCTTCCGAATGGCTTCCGGCTTCGGCCAGAGCCAGGAATGCCCGCAGCGATGTCAGGGGAGGGAGGCGGCTCCAGTCGGTGGCCATATGTAACCTCAGATTACATTTTGAAAGAATGCCTGACTCGAGGATTTGTCAACAAGCAGCTATTTGTCAGGGCATGGACAAGGTCGAAAGGAGAATGGCCATGCTGAAAATCTTTGCAGATGCACTGCTGATCGCCGCCCGGATGGATGCGCCCCGCTACGAGGATTCGCACCGGCAGCACCTGCGCGATGCCGAAGCCCGCCGGGTTCGCGAGCAGATGCTGCTCACCAATGTCAGGTTCTGATCGTGGCCTGCGCCAGCAACTGCGCGTGCCGCGCAACATAGTCCGCCCGCGCCTCTGCGGGCGGACGAAGTTTGATCTTAAGGCCTTTCAGCACGATGCCATTGTTCCGCCCGAAGAGGCGGTCGGCCTCCTCGCGCGAGAATCCGGCAATCTCCGTGGCCTCCAGCCAGGCGGAAAGCTTGTCTGCCGTCTTGATCGCTTTCTTCACTGCAGCCGGCAGGGCCGCCGGCAGGCCGAAACGCAGGTGAACCGCCGCCGAAAGGCGTGCATCAAGCTCGCCATAGGCCTCGCCCACTGCGGCCTTCACCGGGCTGATCATGTCGCCCAGGACATATTCCGCCGCGTCGTGCAGCAGCGCGGCCAGTCTCCAGCGCGCCTCGGCTGCCGGATTGCAGCGATGAAAGATTTCCTCCACCAGCAGCGAATGCTCGGCCACCGAATAGGGCCAGTCGCCCCGCGTCTGCCCGTTCCAGCGCGCCACGAAGGCAAGGCCATGCGCGATGTCCTCCACCTCGATGTCGAGCGGCGCCGGATCGAGCAGGTCGAGCCGCCGTCCCGAGAGCATGCGTTGCCAGGCACGTTTCATGACGCGGCCCGGAGCAAGAGCCGGCTAGAGCAGGGCATGCCATTCATCCGTGAATCGTGACAGGACCTGTTCCACCTTTCCCTGCGACTTGAGAAAGTCGAGCGCCCGGCGCCCGATCTCGCGAAAGCCCAGCGGGGCACGGCCGGGTTCCGCGATCCGGGGCAGTGCTTCGGGCGAAAGTTCCGGAAGAACGCCGCATAGCCGGCGGCGAAACGCGCATCCAGCGTTCCGCGACTGTCCCGCCATGGCTTCGGCGCCCCGATGAAATGGCGGAAGCGAACCGGATAGCGATGCGTCACCCACGGCAGAAAGGCTGTGCAGACCCAGTTCCACACCGGCCAGAGTTCGGCGAAACGGCCGGCGAGCACCAGGTTCATCAGGGTCTGGTCATAAAGCCACACCCGGTCGCCCTCTTCTGCGGAACGGTCGAGAAAACGGCGGTTCAGGTCCTGTGCCCGGTAAGCGGCCGTGTCGAACAGGATGACGCCGCTGTTGAAATAGGGATGCGCCGGCATCCCCCGGTCGCGGAACTCGCGCGCCTGGGGATTGTAGGGGGCGTAGAAGTGCATGACATCCCTAACCGCCCAGTCGGGCAGGGTGGTTTCGGCGAAAGTCACGATCAGAATGTCGAACTGCCGCTCCGGGTTCCAGACATGGATCTGCCAGGCCAGATGCAGGGCGAAGGGCAGATAGTTTGAATCGCAGGCCATCATCACCGCTGAATCGTGATCGGCCGTCATCCCGCACTCCCTCGTCCCGAACGAGAATGATGTCCGGGCGGGTCTGCCGCAAGTCCCCGGGGCGGGAAAGCCAAGCTTGATTGTGGGATGGCGGCGGCGGTGGTAAGCGGCTGCGCAAAGCTCGCAGGCAGGGAACGACGCGCATGGCGCAGGATCACATCGTCAAGGACATCGCGCTGGCCGATTTCGGCCGCAAGGAACTGACCATCGCCGAGACCGAGATGCCGGGTCTGATGGCCTGCCGCGAGGAGTTCGGCGCCACGCAGCCCCTGAAAGGCGCCCGCATCGCCGGCTCGCTGCACATGACGATCCAGACCGCGGTGCTGATCGAGACGCTGCAGGCGC